>NZ_JAMRYX010000039.1 GCF_024448135.1 Methylocystis suflitae | reverse complement strand
TGTGCGCGCGTGCAACAATCATATGTGCGCGCGTGCAACAATCATATGTGCGTGCGTGCAACTCGACATGTGCACATGCGCACATCAGGTCCCAGTTCTTATAGACTCTCTCTCTTACTCTCTTTCTTATCCTCTCCTATCACTCTCCTATAAGCGTACGCGTACGTTGGGCTTACCCTTCTGTCGAGACACCGCGTGTTCAGTTTGGCGCTTGCCTTCTGGCTCGCGGGGGCGCTATTTACACAGCCAACGCACGTGAAAGCGCTGAGCGACATTTCTCTCCCACAGCAAGAAACCGCCCCAGGGCGGCGTGAGAGACTGCGCGTCAAGCTCGCTAGGCTGGGCACGTCTCTCTCCAATCTCGAAGCCCACACGCCTTTGTGTGGCGCTGACGCGCAGTGCTCAAAGTCCCGACGCGAAGAGCTCTTACGCAAACGCCAGCGGTTTGCGGGCGAGCTCGCAGCCATCCAGTCGCAACCTAAGGAAGCCGCCTAGCTAGGAGGAGTCGTCAATGTGGCATGGGTCGGAGCGCTACATCGCCGGCGGCTACGCCAGTGAGCCTTACGCGATCCTTGACGATGATAAAACTTTCTTCGCGGCTAACCCCGAAGCGCGGTCTCGTCTTAGACCGCTAGCGCCAGGTGAATTTGGCTCACGATTGCCAGCGACGCCGCCCCTGCCGTCGGGCGTGCAGGGCGAGTTCCTTGTGTTGTCAGAGCCGCAATCTCGATATCCATCCGGCTGGCCGCGCCGCGTTCATAGGCGGCTGCTCTTCGTCATCCGGTCAGGCGGTGAAGGTGATGCGCAGGCCTGTGAAGCCCTTCCAGATCGAACATGCGACGCTCAGCCCGCCGCGCCACCACTTTCGCCCGACCCTGCCTGCACGCGAGAAATTCTCGCTCCGGCGTCTCCGAGAGATCCGGGCCGAGCGATTGAAAACCCGAGCGATTGCGGCGGTAGCGGAAGCGACCCGCCGCCGGTAAAGCGCAGACGCCATGGTCATGGTCGCCCGCGCGGCGTGCCTAACGGCATCGAACGCACAACCGACAAGCTAAAGCGGCCGCTGAAGAACGCGATCGCCGATCTGTCTGCGCTGGTCAATGATTACGCGGTCGACGTGCGCCTTTCCGCCGACGCGATCGAACTGACGATCGAACCGACGTCGGTCGGCGCATCAAGCGCATGGGCGAAGAGCGCCGCCGAGCGACTGAAGCATGAGTTTAGAAGCTGCCCGGCGTTGCGACAGCGCGTGCACAAGTGGGCGCAGCAGCAGCAGGAAGGTGAGCCATGACGAAACCGAACCGGCCGCCGCCGGATCGCGAGACCCGCAGAAAGATCGTCGAGACGATCCTTCGCGCCAATCCCGACGTGCGAACGATCTTTGAGAACTACCTCGAAAAGCATCCATACCCAGCAAGCACAAGCTAAGCTCGGGTCCTTTCTGAGCACTTTTCAACCACGGGTGGCGCGGCTCCCGAATTTCTCCTAGCTATAACAATGATTTACACCTTCAGGTTTCACACTATTGAAAGGTGAAATAGCGATGACTGCACGTAGTGTGAACAAAGACGCGCTAGACGGCCTGGAATCGCGGCTGTTAGAGCTAGAAGTTGGCCCCCGCACGCTGAGCGCATTCTTGGGCATAAGCGAGCGCCAGCTGGGAAATCTCGTCGTCGCTGGCGTTATCCCGGCGCCGCGTGCGCGCGGCAAATACAACCTCGCCTTGAGCGTCAAGCGCTACATCGAATTCAAATCAGGCCCGGCCGATGCGCCCGGCAACAAGAAGCTTGCCGAACAGCGGGCGCGATTGACTGCGGCGAAGGCCGATGTCGCCGAGCTGGACCGCAAGCGACTCCTCGGCGAGGTTGTGTCGCAGCAAGACGTCGCGACGGGGTGGGCGGCGATCCTGAAGATTATTCGTCAAAACTTTTTGGCCCTGCCGCGCAGAGCTGCGCCGATCGTGGCGCTCATGACCAAGCCCACTGAAATTGAGATCTTCCTGCGCGAACGCGTCCACGAAGTTTTAGAATCAACATCGCAAACGCGATTTATCGGCGTTGGCGCAGCTCATGCTTCGCCGGGCATCGCAGATATCGGCGACGATGACGATGTCGCCTGAGTTCGAGCGCGCCGTCGACGAGGCGGCCATCGCGCTGTTGCGGGCTATGCGCGAAGATGCATCGCATGACGATCGCGAACGCTGGGCCGATGCAGCACTGCACACAGTCCATGTGCACGCGGGCTCTTGCGCCGACGTGCTGCCGGCCGCCGACGTTGACGTCGCCATGTGCGCCATCGCCGGCCGCGCGCGCGATTTGTTCGCGGATGCGATCGCCAGGCGCGAGCGATTGTCGCAAGAAGCGCGCGCCTTCCTGATCGCTGAGTTTTCCAAGTTGCTCGACGCTGAGACCGAAAGGGTCTGTGCGAGCGACTGAGTCGTCTTCGACGATCACGCACGAAAATAATTTTGTCGCTCGTCCCCGTTCGCCTGCATTCTCTGACGTGCTCTTGCGTTTGCGTGCGTCGTCTTCAAATTGAGCATCGATAGGCGCGGCTTGCTTGAGCGTCTTGTCACTGCATTCCAGCCGCATATTTCTCTCTGCAAACACCGGCAACGAGAGGAATGTTGTGACTACCAGGGCGCTTCCGCACTTCAGCCTCGAAGAACAGCTCGCGTATGGTCGCTTCAACATGAAGGAAATCGCCGCGCTCGCGCGCATATCGGAGCGCAAGGTGCGAGACGACGCGCAGACGGGCAAGCTCCAAACGTTCTTGCATGGCAGACAGAGATTCGCGACGGGGCCGAACGTACGTCGTTACGTGCAGGGCGGGGCGGCGCCATGAGCGGGAAACGCATATGCCCGAGCTGTGGGGAAAGGTTTAGCCCTTGGCGATTGAAACGCTTTTGCTCGGAGCGGTGTCGGAAGGCAGCCGAGAACGTCCGTTTGAGAGCTGTGAGGGGGGATGAAATTGCTTGCAAGGGCATTGCCCGGTCCATACCCCCTCAGTCTGCTCCACAAGACCGGGAGGCGGCGGAGCTACGGCGGCAGAGACGACAGAGAGTGTTCAAGGCGGTCGACGCAGGCGCAGCCTATCGCATCTTTCTTCGGCTCGGCCCCAACGGCGCGCTCGGCGCCGATAATCTACAGTGGATAATTTATCGCGCCGTCAGTGAACAGCCGCCAGCGCTCGATGCTACGCTAACCGCAAAGGATTGGCAGCCTGTGTCCTATGTTCGCTCGGACAAGGACATTCTCATGCGCTGCATTCGCGAGAAAGGCGTCTGTCTTTCGGACGAAGCCCGCGCGACATTGGAGGACTTCCCTGAGACTTTCGATGAATGGAAGCTCTGGAAAGCCCAAGCGTCAAAGGCGCTTGAGAGGGAGGCGATGATGGAGGGCTGTTGGCGCTGGCGTCAAGGATACGTCGCCCTCCGCTCCGAGGAGGCTGGCCAATGAACCATGGCCATCATGGCCGGCGCTATCAGCCGCACAGCTCCAATCTCGCGCTCCACGCCGCTCGCCAGGACGAAGTGCGCGACGCGCGCAGATCGATCCCGATCTCGTCATCGATCGTCGATGAGGCATATGCCGAAATCAAGGAGCGTGACGCCTTCCTGCATCTCGATATCGAAACTCGCGAGGACGCCGAGACCGACGACAACCACCGCCACATGAACTAGAGGGAGTCTTTTCCGATGGCCCTGTTTAAGAAAAAATCCGCCCCAAACGCGCTCGCCCAACTCGAAAACGCGCTGAGCACGACGAAACGCAAGCGGGATGATCTGGTCGGCAGGCGTGACCGGCTCGCCTGTCAGCTCGCCGAGGCCGAAGAGGCGCGCAAGGCGGCGCTGCTGCTTGATGACGACGACGAAAGCAACGCCGCACTCACAAAGGCCGCGTCGAACTGCGAATCCCTTCGATCGTCGCTGCAAGGCGTCGACCTTGTTCTCGCCGAGCACGACGCGAAGATCGCCGACCTCGAGATCGAGATCAAAACCGGCCAGGACCGCGCCGCACGCGAGGCGGAGGCCGCGCGCCAAGAAGAGAAACAAAACCGGACGCGCGACGCCTTTCCGAAATATCTCGACGCCGCCCGCGAGCTTTCAGAGGCGTTGGGCGGAACTGGCCATTTCCATCTTGAAGAGGCAAGCGCGCTAATCGCCCGCGTCGCGCGAGACGTCGAGACGGCGAGACCAATGCTGTTGCAATGGGGCGATCATGCCATCGCCGAGCTGCGCGCAGACCCACCGCCGCAGCCCGCGCCCGCGCCTGCGCAAGAACAGCTTGGACAACCGTCGCCGTTCCGCAGGAAATTCGCGGCCTCGGACGGCGGCGCGATCGGCGATCGTGCGCCGGATCGGCAATATTTCGGCGGTTTCGCCGAACGAACTTGAGGAGGCGATCATGGCGCAGCGAGTCAGATACAAAGGGCCGCACTATGAGCGGCTGAACGTCTATCAGCACGCCCTGCCGCCATCGTTCGACGACCCGCCGCGGCGATCACAGACGCGCGCCTATGTCGACGAGTCCCATTACGACCGCCGCTATGCGGTTTGCATTCATGAAGCCGCGCACGCCGTTTGCGCGGTCGTCAGAGGCCGGCCTTTGTTTTCAGTTGAGATCGGCGACGATGACGAGACCGGAATTTGCCGGAGCCATCCGCCGCCGGAGTGCTTCGCGAATACGACGCTCGACCGCGTCGCTTTGGCGAGCGCTTTCTGCGAACGCATGACCTCAGACGATTACGACTGGGCCTTCGAAATGATGATCTCGTACGCGATCGGCTCCATGGCGCAGTCGCGCGTCGATCCTTGTCCCGATCGCGTCCGCGACGGCGCAAGGTCAGATCATGAGCGCGCCGAAATGCTGGCCGAGGCCGTTACGAACAGCGCCGACGCCGCGCGGGATATGCTTCGTGAAGCGCGGCGCGAGGCGGAGCAGATCATCGCGGACGACTGGCGTCGCGTTGTGCGAGTCGCGCGTGCGCTCTATCAGCATGGAAAGCTTGATGAGGCTCAAGTCCGCGCCGCGATGTTCAACTCCAGTGCGCTCGACGATCACCGGCCGCTTTACGATCGCGGGCCGCAAACATTCGGGCTATCGCCGTCCGCGTGAAAAACTGAAAACGGCTTCGCGAGGATCGCAGTTCCATGGACATCAGGCCGCGATTCGAACGAAGGCGCCAAGTCGGAAAGTGGCGCTTGAAAACACCGACAGCCCGCGGCGCTCAAATCTCCAGCGCGTGGCGGGCGCCTACAGACAGACCGCCTTAAAGGCAAAAGGAAACCGCCGTCATGGTTAAACCGCAACCCAGGACGACATGCGTCGAAAAAATCTTCGTCCCGCGCCGCCCTTACCGGCGCATGGCCAAACTGCGCGAGAAACTCAGGCGCGAAGGCTGGGCGGAAGTAGGATATTGCTCGGACCTGGTCGACTCCAAGACGTTCGAGACGCTCGTGCACTGCGCCGGGACAACCTTCCAGCGCCCTGGACCGTGTCGTCATCAGGGGAAGCTGTGATGCGCGACTTTGGCGCGCCTTGGCGAGGAGCTGGGCGGCGTGCTGAGCATTTCAAGGCAAGAATGCTGCATTTACGCCATTGCTTGGCGGCTTTGACGCGCTCGGGCAACCCATGAGCACTGTCGATGCGAAGTGGGGGGATAATCTTCTCGGCTGGGATATCAAGCCGTACGTCGCTCCGCCGCAGTATGGCAAATCGAGCGGCGAGCATTTCAATATCGGCGAAGGAATCTGGAACATCGTCGAGAAGACGATCGGCGGCGAAGGCGTCTTCTCGCATGCGGATGCGACGGCAAAACGTCCATCGCCAGCGCCGAACGCACAAGTCGCCGAACAGCAAAATCAGGGCACGTCGGACGCGGTCAATGTGGGGCGTGGATTCGGCTTCGTCATCATCGACGGCGAGCCTGTCGCGCGACCGGGCGGCATGGTGAATGTCAGCGGCGCGCGTCCAGGCGTCGATGGGCTGTACGGCATCGAAATCGTTGAACATTACTATGCGCGCTCCGGCTTCACGACACGCGTGCAACTCTATCGCCCGCAAGGTGAGGCGTCGGGATCGTGATGCAGCATCGGCGAGGCGCTGAACGTGAGCAAAAGGACAATCAGCGAAGACCTTCGAGGTTGTGAAGTGACTTCACAACCCCAGCGCCCCAAGGGCGGGCGACCGACCGAAACCGCCCCTCGGTGATGTTCCTGGGCAGGTTTTCGGTGTTTGTTACCGTGGTAACAAAATTTAAGAAGCGTCCGAAGCGCAATCTCTTTTCGACCCACTGGCGTGACTTGGGTAATTTACCCGCAGCGGGTAATTCAAAACCCGCCCAAATCCCCGACCAATCCGAAGGGTTGCAGAGCGCGCCAGAAAAAATTTCGCGTGGTGAATTATGCACCGTGCATAAATTACCAAGATCGCGCGTCGCCCTCTTTGCAAAAATCTTGCTACGAAGGTCGCTAAGCTCGCGAATTTCGAGCGCTTCGCATCGCAGCAACGTATTGAATAAGCAAGATTTTTGCCTTGTCGGCCGATTTGCCAATTTTCGCGCTTTGTGCTGAGCTTTCCGTCTCGAAAAAGGCGGAGATCAATCATGCCGAAACCATCGAAGAAACCGAGCCGGTCGAACGCGCTTCAAAAAACCATCGTCGAACATATGAGCGCACACACAACAACAGACGTCGCCCGATGCAAGGGCGAAAGCGAGGATCAAATCACGCGCTTGTTCAGGAAAGAGTTCGAGCTATTAGAAGCGATTTGCGACGCGCCATGCGCTGACGATCGCGAATTTTTCGACGCGGCTGGCTATCTCGTCAATCATCTTGAAAAAGAGTATGGATTCGATCCCGACGAGGATCAGGGACACGACTGTTTGTTGAAGCGCATGTTGCTCAACCATTTGACGAGCCGGCGGGAAAGCAAGACAATGCGGGTCACCCTAAGCGCTCGGCCAGGCGCTTGAAAGAAACGCCCCGACCACGGATGGACTGGCGGGGCGTTTCCTTAATTAAGGTGATGACGCTCAAATGCGTGTGCGGCGGTGGTCAGGGATTAGTCCTCGCCTAACCGAGTAGCGCGGAGAAAACGCCGACGCCGACAAAGCCTAAAGCGATGAGGAACAACTCGAAGCTTTTGCATTGCGTCCTCCCGACCGGCCCGAACGCCTCATGGTCCGCCCGACAGCCGAGGGCGTCGCGGCGCTGTTCGCGCGGCTCACTGGGCGCAACGTCAGTCCCGAGGACATGGCGCACTTCGCCGACTGGCTGGCGTCGCTATCGAATTGACTTTTGGTCCGTGCGCCTGCGCAACTCGGCTAGCAGCGCCGTCATCTTCTGAGGCAGCGGCTGTCCGACAACGCCGGCAAGCTTAACCCGCAGATGCTCGCCAATCGATTCCGACGCTACAGCAAAACGATCTTCGGCTTCGCGGGGGATCACGGTCCGCCGCGCATCGTCCGGCATGACGTTTCCTTCCCTGAAGGATAGGCAACCGCGTCACTGTCGGATTGTTCCGAAGGAAAACGTCGAAAAATGAAAGCGTTAGCAGGGGTTTAGAGCTTCGGCGTTTTCTTTGATTTCTTTTGCTTATTTTTCTTGAGCACGACGGTCAGCTTATCGCCGTCCTTCGATACCTCGACGAATTTTAACGTGCTTCTCCAAGGGAAATGTTGCCCCCGACGGCGTCAACCCACCGATGCAAAAGCTCTATCTCACTCATCTCTTCAGGCTTCATGTCCGCCATATCCTCCTCCTAAAACTTCGCTTGCCGAACGGGAAATCATCGTCGCAAGCGTGCCTCCCGTTGCAAGGGTCAAGTCTCATTGTTGTGAGCCTTGCGAAGCAGAAGCGCAACGTCATAAATGATTGGAACCGTCGCTTGGTCGGCGTCGCGTCGAGTGACCGCCAGAAATGCGGCGCACATCAGGTCTTGCCATGTCGCGTCAGAGCGTTCGTCCCTCACGTGCGCGATCAATCCCGCACCGCGAAGCCCTTGGCCTGCATACTTCGCAAAAAGCGTTGCGATTGCGCGACGCTCGGCGCTGAACATTATTCAAACCTTCATGGCGCTCCGCTATTGGAGAGATTTGTCGTTTTTTCTCGCGCGGACAAGGGCGTTTTTTTTGGGCAGGCTTATCCTCGCTGCGCCGCGAGGATTCGAGCCTAATCTCGCGATGGATGAGGCGAATTAAGGAAAAAGGCGAACTTAGAGGCGCTGTCGATCGGGTCGAACGTTACGGACAAAAAGGTAAACTATGCGCTTGGATGAGCTAACTCGGGAGCAGAAACGCGCAACTCTCAACGAGCTTCGACAGGCGCTATTTCAGCACGACCTTTGGTATGAAAACTTCAACCGAACTATGATTTGCAACCAAGCTCCAGACGATCGCGACCTCGCAGAAGATGCTCATCGCAGATGGCCTTTTGGAAAGTGGCTTTATACGATCGGCGCTGATCGCCTTGGCGCGCATCCGAGTTATTCCCACATCCTAACCGGTAATGAACTCATTCATCGCTATGCGGGAATGATGCTGAGAGCTTCTTCGGTGCGAGGCTCGATTTCGATTGACGACTATGAACTTTTTTTGGCCACTATGAAGCAGATGCGCGCGCATTTGGTGACGATCAAACACGAAATACAAGATGCGCTCCGTGAAGCGGACCCTTTAACGGGCGCGGGGAATCATCACCGTATGCTAAGTTGGTTGCGTGAGCGGCAGGCTTCCACGCAGCAATCCACCTGCCTTGTGATGTTGGACCTTGATCACTTTAAGGAGGTTAATGAAAGTTATGGCCACACGCTGGGCGACGAATTTTTAGTTCAGTTCGCGGAGTATGTGATGTCGCAGCTACGGCCATACGACGAGTTTTTCCGTTTTGGGGGAGGAAAATTTCTCTACTGCGCGCCTAATACCGACCTTGAACAAGGGCGAGCGATTGCCGAGGGGTTGCACGAAGGATTGGCGAGAAGGGAGTTTGCCGTCGATGGTTATTTGCCTCTAACGGTGACCGCCTCTTTCGGCCTTACGCTGCTCGACTTCGCCATCCCGGTCGAGGCATCGATCGATCGCGCCGACAAGGCCTTACGCGCCGCGAAGGTTGCCGGTCGCGACAGGATTGCGGTTTGGTCGGCGTCGATGATCTGATCTAGAAATTGAACAACTCTTGCAAGCAGATTTTGGAGGCCTTGAGCGAACTCTTCCACCACAACGGCACGAGTCCCCAGCGCATCGGCGCAAGCTCCTTGCCTGTTTGGGCAAGGCGGATAACTTCGATTTGCGTCATCGGCGCTATGTTGTAGCGCGGCGCGAGATTGCGCGGCTGGCCGATCAAATTGGCGAGCCGATGGAGTTCTTCCCATGAGAGATGCCGGGTGAAGCGTCCACACATAGGCGGAAGCATAACAGGCGCGAGCGCCGATGCGCCACGACCTTGCGCCTTCGTTGGTTCGAAACGAAAAAGCCCGGCACAAGGCCGGGCTAGTTTTTTACGGGAGGAATGTTGTCGGCACGTATGTAAATAGCGCTGCTTCCGGCGCCAATGCGACACCTTGCCCCGCGCGCCGGCGTCGACCCCTCCGGGCGGCGGCGCGCCTCGGGGCGAAGATCGGCAATCGTCGGGCGGGCCGGGGCACACTGGTTTTCTATTGAAGCCAAACCGAAGCCGCGTTAAGCGGATCGGCGCAGAGTGTCGGCATTGCGGGAGGGGAGCCGATGCTGATGGGGAGGGAACGCCACAAACCGGCCATAGAAGCTGAAAGCGGCTCATATTCCATTAAGCTCTGCCAGACGCCCGCACTCCTAACAGAGGCGGGCGTCTTTGTTTTTTGAGCGCAGCCCAAAAGCAAAAGACGGTCGCCAGTGCATCCGTGGTCGACCGACCCGACGCCGCTCGCGCCGAGATAGGAACGCGGCGGCTCTTTGAAAAGACACTTGGGGAAAGTCGCCAGCCGGCCTTGAACCTTGCGCGCCCAACACCTACGCTTCCGAATCACGAGCCCGCATTCCGCCCACAAACTCGCGGCTCGACATTCGACCCGGATCGAAGGAGTGATCCGGGTCTTTTTTCACCAAATCACTATCCGTAGGCTGCGCCCCAGATAGGCGCGGCGGCGCTGCGGCAAGGGACGAATTTCAAGCGTGAATTTTACGTTCCCACGGCCGCCACCCGACGACGTCGGCGCCAATAATCTCGTCGGTCTGTGAATTGCGCCACACGTCCGCGGCGCGATGGCAGGCGAACGGGATTGTGTAGGTCCCTCTGTGATCCCGGCACAAGAGCTCGACCGGCGCGTCGTCGTCAGGCAACCGATCGCTTGTGAATCCCGCGAGCCTGTCCTCGATCGCCGCCATGGCTGCGCCGCTCCGCTGGTTGTCGCTCCAGGAGCCGGCGCGCGAGAGCCACTTAGGGCTGGGGGGCTGGAGTCGGTCCCCGCGCGCCGACCGTCCACGGCTGGACGCCTAATCATGGCGCGGGGCGCGGGTGAGCGCAAATCCAGGGAATAGGGGTCAAGCTAATTGTCGCAGGCCGACTCTGCGGGGGGTCCGCTATGGGTCCGCTCAGCTCGGTTTGATCCGCTCCCTTTTCGTAAGTCTCTGATTTTTGGTGCCGGTTGCAGGATTCGAACCCGCGACCTACTGATTACAAATCAGTTGCTCTACCAGCTGAGCTAAACCGGCCCGTGGCGTCATCGAGGCGCATCGCGCGGCTTCTCTATGCGTCCAAGCCGGCGGAGAGGTCAATCCCGCGCCGGGCCGCTCACCCGAGCCTCATCCCCAGTCCCACGCTCACCCGAGCCGCGTCGTCACCACGCTCAACGCGGCGGCGCAGGCGTTCGACACATTCAGGCTCTTGATCGGCCCGGGAAGATCGAGCCGCGCCACGGCGTCGCAGCGTTCGCGCGTGAGGCGCCGCAATCCCTTGCCCTCGGCGCCGAGCGCGAGCACGAGCGGCTTCGACAGCGTAAGGGTCGAGAGCGATTCGGCCCCGTCCGAATCCAGTCCGACGCGCGCATAGCCGCGCTCGGCGAGCTCGTCGAGGGCGCGCGCGAGATTGACGACGGAGACGATCGTCGTGAATTCCAGCGCGCCCGAGGCCGCTTTGGCGAGGACGCCGGAAAACTCCGGACTATGCCGCTCCGTGACAATCACCGCGTCGACGTTAAAGGCGCAAGCCGTGCGCAGGATCGCGCCGACATTATGCGGATCGGTGATCTGGTCGAGCGCGAGCACGACGCCGCTGACGCTGACGATGTCGGAAATGTCCGCCTCCGGCAGCGGACGCGCTTCGAGCAACAAGCCCTGATGCACGGCCTCTGGACCGAGCCGCCGCTCGAGATCGCGTGAGTCGACGAGGCGCGGCTCGAGTCCCGCCGCTTGCGCAAGCTCGTTGATGCGCGGCAGCGCGGTTTCGGTCGCGTAAAGCGACAGTAGCTTGCGCTTGCGCGCCGTCAGTGCGGCGCGCACGGCATGAGCGCCGTAAAGCGTCACGAGGTCGGGCGAGGCGGCCCGGAACGGGCTGCGCGTCTCGGAGGTTGCGGCCGTCGCGCGGCGGCCCCGCTCATGCGCGTTGCGGTCCTTTTGCGGCGGCCGGCGAGTCATCTCAGCACCGCCGTCTTGACCCACCATCGCGGATGCTGGGCGCGAATGACGCTGGCGGCGCGCACCGCCTCGCGCCGCGTCGAAAACAGCGCGAAGCACGTCGCGCCCGAGCCGGACATGCGCGCGAGCCTGCAGCCGCGGGCGCTGCGCAACATGGCGAGCGCGTCGACGATCACGGACGCCTGCAGACAGGCGGCGTCTTCGAGGTCGTTGCGCCCCTTCGCCAGCGCCGCAAGGAGTTCGTCCGCGCCCGGCCGCGCGGCGATGTCGGCATGCCCGGCGCCTTCCCGCGACGCGCCCGGTCGCAGTCCCAGCGCGGCGAAGACCGGTCCCGTTGCGACCGGCGCCCCGGGGTTGATCAGCACGGCCGGCAGGAGCGGCAGGCGAATCGGTTCGCCGAGCGTTTCGCCGGCGCCGCGCATCATCCGCGCGCGCGGGTCGAGGCAGACCGGCACGTCCGAGCCAATAGCGCGCGCGACCGCGATGATGCGCGGGTCGTCCGGCGCGAGATGATTCGCCTTGGCCAGAAGGCGCAGCGCCGCAGCCGCATCGGACGAGCCGCCGCCAATGCCGGCCGCGACGGGCAGGCGCTTCTTAAGTCGAAATCGGCCGAGCCGCAGGCCCCTGATCTCTTCGGCGAGCCGTCTTGCGGCGCGCAGCACGAGATTGTCGTCGCCGGCGCCGGCGGCAGAGGAGGTGGGGCCCGAAATATCGAGCGACAGCGCGTCGCCCGGCGTGAGGGACAATGTGTCTCCCGCGCCTGAAAACGCCACGAGGCTTTCGAGCGCGTGGTAGCCGTCTTCCCGACGGCCGAGCACGTGAAGCGTAAGATTGATTTTCGCGGGGGCGCGCGTCGTCAGCATCTAACCCCGGTCTCCGCAAGTGGGGGCGAATTCGCGGAGCGTTGAATTGGAGCGGGCGAAGGGATTCGAACCCTCGACCCCAACCTTGGCAAGGTTGTGCTCTACCCCTGAGCTACACCCGCATCCGTCGCGCCGGTCATGCGTAACGCCGAACCGTCGCGGGCGTCGTTATGCCGGAAACAAATTTGCTTTGCAACTGGCGTGACGCGCCTGCGTCGACGCTCCGGAAGGGACGGCTCCCGGAGCGTCGCGACGTCACTCGATCATGCGCGCCGTGTTGCCGGTGTTTCCGGTGATGTTGGCGCTGTCAGGCGAGATCCAGTGCGGAACCCAGGTAAGAGCGACGATGACGAAAGCGGTGAAGCCGATCAGATACACGAGGATCTTGCCGACCTCGCCGTCGTGAACATTAACGGCCATTTGCCTCTCCCATTTTAGGTTGTTCGGCTTTCGCCGGAAGGACAGGGACGGCGACGGATGATGCAGCGATGAAAACCGCCGCCGTCCGCCAGGACAGCTACAGGGGGACTGCCATGGCTGGGCGTAGTCTGCGGAAACGGTCCACCGAAACAAGGACCACAGACAGTATTTCCGTTGGTCAAATACTTGGTATCATGAAATTTATACTTGGTGGACCCAG
Source organism: Methylocystis suflitae (assembly GCF_024448135.1). Taxonomy (GTDB): domain Bacteria; phylum Pseudomonadota; class Alphaproteobacteria; order Rhizobiales; family Beijerinckiaceae; genus Methylocystis; species Methylocystis suflitae. The sequence continues at coordinate 47,592 of NZ_JAMRYX010000039.1, read as the reverse complement.
GCGTTCGATGGGCCGGAGGGCCTGCCGTCCGGCTTGTCCACGTGTTATCGAATCCTCCGCCGTCGTTGGCTTAAACTGAAGGGTCCGCCATGACCGAAGCTCTGAGCTATGAGGACATCGTCGATCTGCTCGCGCTCGAGCCCAACGCGACATGCGGCTTCGTCCGCATCACCTATACAAGCAAGCTGTCTTTCGGCGCGGACTCCTTGCCGGCGCCCTTCGCGCGCAGCGGGCCAGTGGGTTCAGCGCTCTACTTTCTGGTGACGCCGCAGGCGCCGGTTCGGCTGCACCGAATCCGCAACGATCAGCTCTATCATTATTATCTGGGCGATCCGCTGGAGCTGTTCATGCTGCATGGCGACGGCTCAACCGAGCGCGTGGTGGTCGGACCGGATCTGCGCGCCGGCCAGCGCGTTCAGCTGCTTATTCCCGGCGACACTTTTCACACGGCGCGGCTTTTGGGCGGCGGACGCTGGTTTCTTGGCGCCAGCACCGAATGGCCGGGCGTCACGCCGCAGGACGTTGAAATCGGCGATCTCGATCAACTGGCGTCGAAATATCCTGGCGTAGCGACGGAGATCCGCTCAATCGCGGCGGCGGTCAAGAACGTTCCGATGACGGCAGTCCGGCCGCGGTAGTATCTACTTGCATTCCTGCACGGCGCGGGCCAGCGCGTCCGACAATCCCTTGAGCGAATAGCTGTCGGTGGTGGTTGTCCCTTTAGACGAAGCGGCCTTGACGATGAGCTTGGCGCCGCCGCGCATCGCGCCGACGAATTCCTTCTCCCGCGACTGATCCTTCACCCAGGCGTTCGTGCCCTTCGTGATCAGTTCGTAGCTGTCGCCGTCGATGTCGGCGACCGCGGCGGAGCCGTCCTTGGTCGGATAGCCCAGATTGATCGCGACCTCGTTGTGGATATTTTCCGCCGGCCGCGTCGAGATAAAAATATAGGCGGAGGCGTCTTTGAGCTTCGCTTTTGGCGTCCGCTCCTTGGGCTGCCCGAGCGCATAGCAGGTCCTGCTGCGCCCGTTCTGGGCGGCGTAGGCGCCCCATTCCCCATAGCTGCCCAGCTGCTCCGGCTTGTCGGAGCCTTTGTCGGCCGGTTTCTCGGCCTTCTCGTTTTTGGCCGGCTTTCGCTTGTTGGCTTTGCCGCCTGCGTCCTCGGCCGGGGCGTCTTCGGCGCTCGGCTTTGGCTTCGCTTCGGCAGCGTTAAGAGCGAAGGCGATCGCCAGTCCGATGGCGGCGAGCGCGACGAGAAGACGGGAGCGCGTGCGAGAATCTCTAAGCATAGGCTCAGATTTTACCGAGGACAGCGGGCGCGAACAAGAGCTTCAGCGCATTCTCGCTACCCGGCCGACCGGAACCTAACCTTCCTTTCGAGCCGCCATCAAATAATTGACGTCCGTATCGTGGCTTTTTCGCCAGCTTCTGGTCAGTGGCTGGAAGCTCATCCCGACGCGATCGATTTCCCGCATGCCGCCCTGGCGCACCCATGACGAGAGTTCGTCCGGGCGGATGAATTTGTCATGGTTATGGGTGCCCTTCGGCACCCAGCCGAGCACATATTCGGCGGCGACGATGGCCAGCAGATAGCTTTTCGTCGTCCGGTCGATCGTCGCCAGAAAGAGCAGCCCGCCGGGCTTCAGCAGCCGCCCCAGCATGGCGACGAACTCCCGTGGCCCCTCCACATGCTCGATGACTTCGAGCGCCGCCACCGCGTCGAATTGCTCGCCAGCCGCGGCGAGGTCCTCGGCGGTGATATTGCGATAATCGATGTCCAGCCCGGACGTTTCGGCATGTCGTTTCGCGATGGCGATGTTGTTGGGCGCCGGATCGACGCCCGTCACGTGAGCGCCGAGCTGAGCTAGCGACTCGCTCAATATGCCGCCGCCGCAGCCGATATCGGCGATGCGCACGCCCTCCAGCGGTCGGTGTCCGGGCGCGTTTAATGCGCTGGCGTCATGTCGGATGAACCGGCGCACGTGATCGCGGATATAGGCGACACGAATGGGATTGATCTCGTGGAGAATCCCCATCTTGCCGTTCTTGTCCCACCACAGCTCGGCCAGGCGGTTGAAACGCGCGACGTCTTCGGGGTCGACGCTGGCGGAATGGGGAGCGGACTGGTGGGGCAAGAGGAACCTCGCGAAGATGCGGAGAATCATGCGCAAGATCCTCATCCTGAGGAGCGCGCAAAGCGCGCGCCTCGAAGGACAAGGAACTTGCGCATGATTCCCTTGGCGGCGACCGCCGTTGACAGGCCCGCCGAGGCGGACACATATAGCGCCGCTTCCCGCGGGACGCGAGCGCCTCGCCCATTTTCGGTCTCCATGTCACGCCTGGTTATGAAATTCGGCGGCACCTCGGTCGCCACTGTCGAACGCATCCACAATGTCGCGCGCCATGTGAAGCGCGAGGTGGATGCTGGGCGTGAGGTCGCTGTGGTGGTCTCGGCGATGGCCGGCAAGACCAATGAGCTTGTCGCCTGGTGCAAAGAGGCGGCGCCGCTTTGTGACCAGCGCGAATATGACGCCGTCGTCGCCTCGGGAGAACAGGTGACGGCCGGGCTTCTCGCAATGGCGCTGCAGAAGGCTGGGGTGCCCGCGCGCTCCTGGCTCGGCTGGCAGGCGCCGATCTACACCAATTCCACGCATGGCGCGGCGCGCATCGAATCGATCGACGGCTCGGGCATCATCGAAGGCTTCAGCCGTGGTGAAGTCGCCGTCATCGCGGGCTTTCAGGGCGTGCACCGTGAAACCGGGAGGATCACAACCCTCGGACGTGGCGGCTCGGACACGAGCGCCGTCGCCATCGCGGCGGCGATCAAGGCCAAGCGCTGCGATATCTATACGGACGTTGACGGCGTTTACACCACCGATCCGCGCGTCGTGCCGAAGGCGCGGCGCATGGACAAGATCGCTTTTGAAGAGATGCTGGAAATGGCGTCGCTTGGCGCCAAGGTCCTACAGGTGCGCTCGGTCGAGGTCGCGATGGTGCACGGCGTGCAGACCTATGTGCGCTCGTCCTTCGACGATCCGGAAAATCCGGGGCAGGGGACGCTGATCTGCAACGAGGAGGACATTGTGGAAGCCCAAGTCGTCACAGGCATCGCCTTCTCGCGCGACGAAGCGCAGATCACGCTTCGCGGCGTCGCCGACAAGCCGGGCGTCGCGGCGGCGGTGTTCATGCCCTTGGCCGAGGCGGGAATCAACGTCGACATGATTGTGCAGGTCGTCTCCGAGGAGGGCATGACCGACATGACCTTCACCGTAGGAACCGCTGATTACGAGCGCGCCTTTGCACTCATCGAAAAGGTCAAGGACGCGATCGGCTTCGCAAGCATAACCGGCGAAAAGGACGTCGCTAAGATTTCCGCGATCGGAATCGGCATGCGCAGCCACGCCGGCGTGGCCGCACAAGCGTTTCGCGCCCTGTCACAGAAGGGCGTCAATATCCGCGCCATCACCACGTCGGAGATCAAATTTTCGGTGCTGATCGATGAGGCGTATACCGAACTCGCCGTTCGCACGCTGCACTCGCTCTACGGCCTCGACGCCGCTTAGTTGGGCGGTATAGCCTCGCTTGAAGGCCAGCGTCGCCGCGACATCTACCGCAACCACAATGGTTCGCGTGGAGGATGTCCCATGGAAGAGCTTACCAGCAACGTCGTCTCCGAGACGAAACTTGATCCGACGGTCGCCAAGGCGGCGCTCGGCCTTGTCCTCGGTTTTCTTCGCGACAAGGACACGACCGGCAATATGCAGATCATGCTCGCCAAGATGCCGCGCGCGCAGCAAGACATCGAGGCGGCGCAGTCGGTTGGCGACGGCGGCGTCACACAAGTCATTGAAGGCATGACGAGCTTTATCGGACACGGCCGCGCCGATGTGAACATTCTTGCCGGACAGCTTGAAAAGCTCGGAATCAGCGAAGCTCAGACCGATGCTTTGGTGCGCGAAGTCGTGAAGCGCGCCGAAAATATCCTTGGCGCCGAGGGGGCCGAGAAGATCAGGAACATTCTGCCGGCCCTGCGTGAGCGCACCGACTCGCCGACGGATCTGCGCAAACGGGCGTAACGGTTGGGCTGACGCGCGTCGCGCGCGTCAGCCATCCGGCGGGCGCATAAGCGCAATCGGAACGCGCTTGATTTTCCTTCCTGTCGCGGCGACAGTCCGGCGTCTTTCGGTTTGCGAAGGGGGAGGCCTGCAATGGATGAACTGGTGGCGCGCGTCTCGGCGGCTCTTGGCGTTGACGCAGAGGTCGCCAGGACCGCGGTGGGTCTTGTTCTGGGCTTCCTTCAAAAGGAATCGCGTGACGGCGCCGTATCGGAGTTGCTCGAAAAGCTTCCCGGCGCCCCTGAGGCGATCCAGTCTGCAGAATCGGCGGGCGGCGGCGGCGGGCTTGGGGGCTTGATGGGGGGCATGGGCGGGCTGATGGGCCTTGCCGCCAAGCTCAACGGCGCCGGCGTCGATATGAGCCAGATTCCAAAACTGGGTCACGAGATTTTCGGCTATGCCGAAGAGAAAGTCGGGCCGGAAAAGCTGCGGGAAATCGTCGATTCGATCCCAGGCATTGCGCAGTTCGTTTGAACCCTATCGTCTGAGGCTTGCGATCGTCACGCCGCTCGCGCGCAGCGCGGCGAGAAGGACGCCCGCGTAGACGAGCGCGCCGACGACGGCGAGCGCGGTGAGCGCCACGAGATTGGCGAGAACGCCGAAATGCACGCCGAGCGCCAAGGCGGATGAACGCCCGAAAATGGCGACGGCGGCGAGAAAGGCGCAGGCGACAAATGTCGCGCCGAGCGTCTTCACGAAAATGGCGTCGAATCGCATTCCTTCCTGGGCGAGCGCGAGTCCGACGAGCGCGGCGAGGTTGATCCACAATCCGACGGACGTCGCCGTCGCGAGCCCGACCGCGCCGAGCGGTTGAAACAGCACGATCTTCAACGCGACATTCGCGGCGAGCGCCGCCAGCGCGATGAGCATCGGCGTTCGTGTGTCGCCTCGCGCCTGAAAACTCGCGCGCGCTGAGGCGATCAGCACAAGCGCCATCAGACCGGCGCCATAGGCGGCGAGCACATCGCCCGCAGCATAGGCGTCGGCCGCCGAGAATTTGCCGCGCTGGAAGAGCCCCGCGACGATGAGTTCGGGGATCGTGTCGAAGGCGATAAAAAAGGGCGCCGCCAGCGCGACGGTGAGCGCCATGGTTCGACTCTGCGCGTGAAGCGCGCCCGCCTCATCGCCGGCGGCGAGCCGGCGGCTCATCTCCGGCAGCAGCACCGTGCCGGCGGCGATGCCGATGACTCCGACGGGAAGCTGGTACAACCGCTCCGCGTAAGAAATCGACGACACGCCGCCATCGGGAAGCATCGATGAAAGAATTGTGTCGGCGAGCACGGCGATCTGCGGACTGGCCGAACCGATGATCGCCGGCCCCAGGCGAATGAAGAAATCGCGCACGCGCGCCCAATGCGGCCTGCGCAAGCGCTGAAGGACGCCGATGCGCCGCGCCTGCCACATCAATAGTCCGAGTTCCAGCACGCCCGAGACGGTGACGCCCCAACTCGCCGCATAGCCGGCGTTTGGAAAAAGGAACGCGACGGCGAGCGCCGCCATCACAGAAAAATTCATCAGATTTGGCGCGAAGGCCGGAAGCGCGAAGCGGCCGCGCGCGTTCAGCGCCCCCATGTGCAAGACGAAGAGGGTGATGAAGAGCAGATAGGGAAAGGTGATACGCGTCAGATTGACGGCCAGCGCGAATTTTTCGGGCCGGTTGTCGAGTCCCGGCGCGAGCAGGGAGACGAATTGCGGCGTGAGCGTCCAAACGATGGCGAGCAATATGATCTGCGAGGCGAGGAGCAGCGTGTAGACTTCGCCGGCGAATTGCTCGGCCGCTGCGTCGCCCTTCTGCTCGATCGCCATCGAATAAGATGGGACGAAAGCCGCATTGAACGCCCCTTCGCCAAAAATCGTGCGAAAGCTGTTGGGCAGGCGCTGGGCGATAAAGAAGGCGTCCGACACGGCCCCCGCGCCCATGATCGCCGACTGCACGGCGAGCGACAGAAATCCCGTCACGCGCGAGAGCAGGGTGAAGCCGCCGACCGAGAGCAGATTGCGAATCATCGCAATCGTCCTAGCAAGATTTGGTCAAGTCTGCGCTCCCGTCAGTGCTGCGGGCAGTGCAGGTAGTATCCGCCAGTGATTGTGGCGAGCTCGTCGCCTTCTCCCCGAGACCAGCGAATATTGGCGCTGCGTCGGCATTTGTCGGAAATGTCGGCTCGGCGTTCGTATGTGGCGACATCCTGATCCGCATCCACCGTGAATCCGTCGTCGCGCAGTTCATCGATGAGATCGTCGACTTCCGTGGAGCCGGGATGGAAGCGTTGCGTGAGCCGCGACTGGAAGAGCCGCTGGTCGGCCTCGGTTTTCGATTCGGGGAGGCCGTCGAGCAGGGTTGGCAGCGCGGGGGGCGCCACGAAGCGCCACATGCGGACGCCGAAGGCGGCGAACAGCGCGATCACCGCGGCGGCGATCAAGAGGTTTCTGCCGCTCAATGGCGAACGGCGGGCATCGGTGTTCATGAATTTGCGCCTCGTCCCCTATGTGCAGTCGCAGCGCGTGACGCATCTGCGAAAGCCCGCCCGCTTTCAGTTTGTCGACGCCCTAGCCGCCCGCTTCGCCGTTGGTTGCGTCGTTCTCGCCCAGTCTCTCGGCGACGAGATAGAGCGGCCTTCCCTTTACCTCATTAAAGATGCGCGCGACATACTCGCCGAGCACGCCGAGCGAAATCAGCTGAACGCCGGAGAAGAAGGCGATCGAGACCACCAGAGTGGGAAAGCCCGGCGTATCCACGCCAAAAACCATGGTGCGGGCCCAGTAGTAGCCGGCCATGGCGATCGCGAAGGCGGAGATCGCCAAACCGACATAGGTCCACACCTTGAGCGGAATCGACGAGAACGACATCAGCCCGTCGAGCGCAAATCGCGCAAGCCGAAAGAAATTGAATTTTGACGTGCCGCCGGCGCGGCCTTCCACGTCGAAGGGCACGCCGATCGATTTGAAGCCGATCCAGGCGAAGAGGCCCTTATTGAAGCGCGCGCGCTCGCGCATCGTCAGCAGCGCGTCGACCGCCTGCCGGTCGAGAAGGCGGAAGTCGCCGGCGCCCGGCGGCAGGCGCACGTCGCCAAAGTTCTCCAGCAAACGGTAAAAAACATGCGTGAACGCCGCGCGCAGCTTGGGATCGGTCGCTCGGTCGATGCGCTGGCCATAGACGTTCTTATAGCCTTCTCGCCACTTCTCGATGAATTGCGGGATGACTTCCGGCGGGTGCTGCAGATCGGCGTCCATGATGACGACCGCGCGCCCCTGCGTGTCGTCGAGGCCGGCGACGATCGCCACCTCCTTGCCGAAGTTGCGGGAAAGCGACAGGGCGCGAAAGCGCGGCTCCTCGGCGCAGAGGTCGCGTAATATCTCCAGACTCTCGTCGCTGGAGCCGTCGTCGACGAAGATCGCTTCATAGGAGACGTCGCATGCGTCAACAGCCGAGGCGAGTCTGGCCGCTAGAGCGCGAAGATTTTGCGCCTCGTTGAAGATGGGGATCACGAGCGATATATCGGGCCTGTTCATGGCGGCATTTAAACCAATATTTATAGGCGGAGCATAGGATTAACGGGCGCAGCATAGGCGAAGTCGCCTGGGCGGCGCAGAGGAGCGGGCGATGGTTGAAAACCAGATTGTTGCGGTATGCGCGGACGATTACAGCCTGTCTTATGGGGTTAGCGCCGGCATTTTGGAAGCGCTCGACGCGGGGAGGCTCACTGCGGTTTCGGCTTTGGTGAATGGTCCCCGCTGGCCCGCCATGGGGCTAGAGCTGTCTCGCCGCGGGCAAAAGGCGGACGTCGGCCTGCATTTCAATCTCACCCTGGGGCGGCCTCTCACGTCGATGCCGAAGTTCGCGCCCAATGGCGAGTTTCCGCCGCTTGCCAAAGTTGTCCAGATGGCTTTCGGCCGGCGTTTGCCAATGGACGAGATCCGCGCCGAGATCGATCGGCAATTCGACCGGTTCGAAGCGGTGATGGACCGTCCGCCGGACCATGTCGACGGCCATCAGCATGTTCATGTCCTTCCTGGGATCAGGACGGCGCTGCTCGACGCGATGGAGGCGCGAAAGCTCAGCGGCCGGGTCTGGGTTCGCGACGCCGGGGATGGCTTGCATCGCATTCTTTTGCGCGGCGTCAACGCCCGCAAGGCGCTCTCTGCGCTCTCGCTGGCCGGCGGCTTTCGCCGGGAGGTGCGCCAGCGCGGCTTCGGCGTCAACGACGGCTTCGCGGGATTCTCGGATTTTCACCCGAGCTTTGACTATGCGAGAATCTTTCAAAGCTATCTTCGAGCGCCTGGCCGCAGACACCTCATCATGTGCCATCCAGGCCATGTGGACGAAGAGCTGCGAAGGCTCGATCCGGTGACGATCACGCGCGAGCAGGAGCTTGCTTTCCTGCTGTCGACTCGACTGCCGGAGATGCTGGAGAAGCGCGGCCTGCGTTTGGGTCGTCTGTCGCAGGCGGAACGGAGCCTAAGCGCCGAGCAGACGGCGGCTCAGTAGATCCCTTCAAATGAGATCGGCGCCCGTTTCTTGCCGTCCTCCAAATAGATGTCTTTCAAGAACGATGCGCGTCGGCGGTTGAAGGCCTGCAGCCACCATCCGTCGCCCAGCGGATCGAAGACCGGCGCGTCGGTTCGGCGGAAGATCGCGGTCGAGCCCACAAACTCCACCTTTTCGAACATCTGATCTTCGCTCAGGAAGTCCGCGAGCCGGCTGATGGTCGGAATATGGATGTCGTCGACGACGAGCAGCCCGTCCGTCTTCAGGTGCGGGTAAAAGTAGTAATATTCGAGCTCGGGGAATGGAAAGCCGTGCGGACCGTCGATCAGGACGAGGTCGTAGCGATAATGGTCTTCGTGTCGCGGCAGCGTGAGCTGAGTTGGCCCAAAGACAAGGTCGAGGCGGTCCGGACGGGTCGCGGGACAGTTCATGAAATAGTCGACGCTAGACGCTTTCTGTCCGCGATCGTCAAAGCAGAAAACCTTGTGCCGTTCGGCGATGCGCGAAAGAAAGATCGTCGATTTTCCGCAGCCCGTTTCGGCCGAGAAGATCTCGGATCCGGTCAGCAACCGCTCGATGCGCAGCAAGGTGCGCAGGGGCATCGAGCCCGCGCTGTGGGCGAATCCGAAGGCGCGCTCATAGTCGCCGATTTCGGCGGCGATGCTTTTGTCGCGCGTCGCCTGGGCGCGCAGGGGCGACGGCATTGACGAGAGCGGAGAGCTCCACAGCCTTCGCCGCACTCGATTGATCAGCTTGCGGGCGAAGAGTGAGGGCATGGCTCCGGATGTTTCTCGAGAGTCCGCGAAACGCTTGACGGCTTATAGCAGCGCGAGCCTCGACAAGGAAGCGATCGGCCGTAGCCAGCTCGTTTAGTCCCGGCGCCGAATATTTTCAAATAAATTCAATATCTAAACCGAAGTCGAAGACCGGTGCGGAGTGCGTCAGCGCGCCAACTGAAATAAAGTCGACGCCGGTTTTCGCGATTTCCGTCACGCTCGCGAGCGTGACGCCGCCCGAGGCTTCACAGATCATCCGGCCGTCGATGAGCGCCACGGCGCTGCGCAGATCATCAAGCGTCATATTGTCGAGCAGCACGGCGTCCGCCCCCTCGTGGAGGACCTCGCGCAGCTGATCGAGCGTATCGACTTCGACCTCGATTTTGACGAGATGGCCAATATTCCGCTTGGCGGCTCTGAGCGCCGGGATGACGCCGCCAGCGACGGCGACGTGGTTATCCTTGATAAGCACGGCGTCGTCGAGGCCGAAGCGGTGATTGACGCCGCCGCCGCATCGCACGGCGTATTTCTCCAAGGCGCGCAGTAAGGGCGTCGTTTTGCGCGTATCGCAGATTCGCGCGGATGTGCCGGCGACGGCGCTGACGTAGCGCGCCGTGAGCGTGGCGACGCCGGACAGCCGGCCAAGAAAATTGAGCGCAACCCGTTCGGCCGAGAGAATGGGCCGGGCGGGGCCGGAAATGATGGCTACGAGCGTTCCCGGCTCGACGCGGTCGCCGTCGGCCGCCTGAGCTTCGAAGGTGATCTCACGATCCATCAGCGCGAAGGCGGCGCGCGCCGCCTGAAGTCCGGCGACCACGCCCGAATCGCGCGCGACAATCCCCGCCCGAGCCTGCGCGCGCTGGGGGATGGTCGCCTGCGTCGTGACGTCGCCGGCATGGCCCAAATCTTCGGCGAGCGCGGCGCGAACCGTCTCCTCGATCAGCATCGGGGGCAAGTCGGGGATCATGACTCAACCTCGTCGGCGACGCGCAGGACGGCGTCAAGCGTCGTGAGCGAGCGGCGCGCGAGCGCGGGATCCGGCTGCGGAAAGTCGGAGCGGAAATGCGCGCCGCGGCTCTCGCGTCGTTGGAGCGCGGCTGCCGCTATGAACAGACCCGTCGTCAACATATTGCGCGCCTCAATATCGCTCGTTCGCGAGATCATGCGCCGGATCGACCGCACCGCGACGGCGAGCCCGGCGCCGTTGCGGATGACGCCCACATTCGCCGACATCAGATCGCGCAGTTCTTCGATGACCGCGAAATCACGATCGCGCGGCGCTGGCTCCAGGCGCTCCGCCTGCGGGCGCCATTCGACCGGCGAAAGCGGCGTCGCAAGCACGTCCGCGGCGACGCGGGCGCCGAAGACGATCGCCTCGAGAAGAGAATTGGAGGCGAGCCGGTTTGCGCCGTGAACGCCGGTCGAAGCGACTTCGCCGACCGCCCAGAGGCCATCGAGCTTCGTGCGCCCGCGGTCGTCGGTCCAGATTCCGCCCATATGATAATGCGCCGCTGGCGCGATCGGGATAAGTTCGCGTGAAGGATCGATCCCGGCGCTCATGCAACTTGCGTAAACGGTCGGAAAGCGCGCTGGGAATTCGGCGCCGATGGCCGAACGGGCGTCGAGAAACGCGCCCTTTCCAGCCTTGACGCTGGCGAAAACGCCGCGGGCGACAATGTCGCGCGGCGCAAGCTCCCCATTGGGATCGATGTCGAGCATGAAGCGGCGGCCATCCCGATCCACGATCGTCGCGCCCTCGCCGCGCAGAGCCTCGGTCGCCAGCGGCGCCGGATCGGCGTCAATGTCGATCGCCGTCGGGTGAAACTGAACAAACTCCGCGTCAGCGATCAGCGCGCCCGCCCGCGCCGCCATAGCGACGCCGATGCCGCGCGCCTCCAACGGGTTGGTCGTGACCCGATACAGATGGCCAACTCCGCCCGTCGCGAGGATGAGCGCCGCACAGGGCGTCTCGTGTATCATGCCGGCGTTGTCGCGCGCGCGCACGCCAACCACGCGACCCCCGCGCACCACGATCTCCTGCGCGGAATAGCCTTCAATGATGTGGATCGATGGGGTTCTGGCGACTTCCTTGGCCAGAATGTCCATGATCGCCCGCCCGGCGACATCGCCCTGGACACGCACGATACGCCGACGCGAATGCGCCGCCTCCTGTGACGGGAGAAAGCCGCCGAGCGCGGACCGATCGAAGGGCGTTCCCATCGTCGCGAGGTCTTCGACGCGCGCGCGCGCTTCTTGCGCCATGCCGAGCGCGATGTCGCGTTCGACGAGGCCGCCGCCCGCCGCCACCGTGTCGTCGGCGTGGCTTTCCGGCGTGTCGCCTTCTTCGACAGCCGCGGCGATGCCGCCCTGCGCCCAAAAGGAGGAGCCGCTGTATCCGACGGGCGTCGGCGCGAAGATCGCCACGGGCGTTGGCGCAAGTTTCAGCGCGCAGAACACGCCTGCGAGCCCGCCGCCGACGATGAGGATGGGAGGTAAATTCTCGCGCATCGACCGCCTAGTCGACCGCGACTGCGGCGAGCCGCGCGAGCGCGGCGGCCTCACGGGCGATCGCGGCTTCGACCAGGCTGCGCGCGCGCGGCGGCAAGGGCAGGGCGAGGGCCGCCGCATGACCCTTGGGCGACATTTTGCACAATGTCTTGCCGAGAATGTCGACGAGCTTGTCGTCGGCATAATCCCGATGCTTTTCGAGAAATTCGTCGAAGTAATGCTCGAGAAAGACAATCGCGGCGATGTTTTCGAGCGCCTGCGACTCCCGGTCTTTCTTGAGCTGTTCCTTACGGATCAGCGCGCCGACATGCGCGACGGCCGCTTCGTCGTAGCCATGCGCCCGCATGATATCGGCAGCAAGATCGGCGTGGTGGATGCGGCAGGCGCGCCGCCAATCATTGTAGCCGCGACGGCCTTCCTCATAATCGCCGCGCGCGATCTCCCAGCGCCGCAGATGTTGCGCGCGCGTCGCGATCTTGAGGAGATCGGAGGCGTCGGGGTAGAGCGCGGCAAGCCGCGCGCTCATGCGCTCGGCGTAAACCAGCTCAAAGGCTCGGCCCTCGACGCGGCGCGGATCGTCGGCATTGGCGGCGTCGATGGCCGCAATCGTCGCATCGAGCGCCAGCATTGTCCGCCCTGTTCAAGTCAGGCCAAGCGGCCCACAGTCTAGCCTAGATCGATCATGCGTTGCACGCTGCGGCGCGCGCGCTCGGCCACTGCGGGATCAACGGTCACTTCTTCGCGGACGTAAAGCAGGCTGTCGAGGATTTTCGGCAGCGTGATGCGCTTCATATGCGGGCAGAAGTTGCACGGCCGCACGAATTCGACGTCCGGCGTTTCGGCGGCGACATTGTCGGCCATCGAGCATTCGGTGACGAGCAGCACCCGGGCCGGCTTCCTGTTGCGCACAAAATCGATCATCGCCGCCGTCGAGCCGGCGAAATCTGATACCTCGATCACCTCGCGCGGACATTCCGGATGCGCGAGCACCTGCACGCCGGGATGATCGGCGCGATAATTCTCGATCTCTTCGGCGGTGAAGCGCTCATGCACCTCGCAAGCGCCGCTCCAGGCGATGATTTCCACCTTCGTCTGCGCGGCGACGTTCTGCGCCAGATAGCGGTCGGGGACCATGATCACGCGCTCGGCGCCGAGGCTCTCGACGACCTTGACCGCGTTCGACGACGTGCAGCAGATGTCGACCTCGGCTTTCACGTCGGCTGAGGTATTCACATAGGCGACGATGGGAACGCCGGGATATTGTTTGCGCAGGGCGCGCACGTCGGCGCCGGTAATGGATTCGGCGAGCGAGCAGCCCGCCTTCAAGTCCGGGGTGAGCACCACCTTGTTCGGATTGAGCAGCTTCGAGGTTTCGGCCATGAAATGCACGCCGCCCTGAACGATGATGTCGGCGTCGGATTTCGCGGCAAGCTTGGCGAGCTGCAGGCTGTCGCCGATGTGATCGGCGACGCAGTGGTAGATCTCCGGGGTCATGTAGTTATGCGCAAGGATGGTGGCGTTGCGCACATGTTTAAGATCGTTGATCGCCTTTACGTAAGGGGCGTGGAATGGCCACTCGACGGGCGGAATGACTCTCGCCACGCGTTCGTAAAGATGCGCGGTAGCGGCCTGGACCTCCGGCGTCCAATCCAGAGCAGGGCGGGGAAGGGCCGGAAAGCGGCCGCGAGGGCCAACGCCAAGGGCGCTCGCCGGAGGCTCGCGCCTCGCGCTCGGCGCGCTTCGAACGTCGCTGGTCAGGAGTGTCATTGTTTGGCGTCTCTCGATTATACTCAAATTGAGTATAAGTAGCCCCCATAAAATCTCCGAGACGGAGACCGCTCGGAGCGCTCAAGCTTCCAAGACTAAGCCGCGGATGAGGATCTCGCAACCTCGTCACGCAAGACATGTGCTCGGCCCGAGTATATGTCAAGGCAAGATGAGCGAGGGGACCGTTCGGGCTTGCACGGATGGCGCTTTCGGTGCTGGTCAAAGCTGCTATAGACGGCGCATGCAATCAGGGGCGACGCCAGCTTATTTCCCGCACCGCCACCTTCTCGGCATTGAAGGTTTGAGCCGTCCTGACATCGTCACCCTCCTCGACATGGCCGAGGAGGCGATCGAAGTGTCGCGACGGGTCGACAAGAAGCGTTCGAGTTTGCGCGGGCGGACGCAAATCAATCTGTTTTACGAATCGTCAACGCGCACGCAGGCGTCCTTCGAGATCGCCGGCAAGCGTCTGGGCGCGGATGTGATGAACATGTCGGTCGCCCGCTCCTCGGAGTCGAAAGGCGAGACGCTGATCGACACGGCGGTGACGCTCAACGCAATGCGGCCGGATATCATCGTGGTTCGCCACGCGCATGCAGGCGCGGCGCATCTTCTGGCGCGCAAGGTCGACTGTTCCGTCGTCAACGCCGGCGACGGCGCGCATGAACATCCGACCCAGGCGCTGCTCGACGCGCTGACGATCAGGCGGAACAAGGGCCGCATCGAAGGGCTGACGATCGCGATTTGCGGCGACATTCTCCATTCGCGCGTCGCGCGCTCAAACATCCTGCTGCTTGGCGCGCTTGGCGCCCGGGTGCGCGTCGTCGGGCCTTCGACGCTTGCGCCGGACAGCCTTTCGCGGCTGGGCGTCGAGGTGTTTCACGACATGAGGCGCGGCCTTGACGGCGCTGACATCGTCATGATGCTGCGCCTTCAGCGTGAGCGCATGACCGGCGCGATGACGCCGAGCGCCCGCGAATATTTCCACTTCTTCGGGCTCGACGAAGAGAAGCTGGCCTATGCGGCGCCCGATGCGCTCGTCATGCATCCCGGGCCGATGAATCGCGGCGTGGAAATCGACACCGCCGTCGCCGACAGCGCGCGCTCGCTTATTCGCGAACAGGTCGAGATGGGCGTCGCGGTGCGTATGGCGGTGCTCGAAGCGCTCGCGCAGCATCTGCCAAATGTGTAAGCTTCTCCAAAAGCAATGATCGTAGGGGAGTAGAAATGATCAAGCTCATCCGCTTTGTTGGGCTCATCATCCAGTCAATCTTGATCGAGTTTATACACGTCTTCGGTCTCGTGGCGTTTCTTCTCGCCGCGGCGCTCGGATATTTCCGGCTGCCGTCCTGGCTCGTGCCAATCGTCGGCATTATTTGCGGAATCATCGCCGACAAATTTATTGACCAGACTGAAGTTGTCAGCCTCTTGGAAAAGGCGGCGTCCGCCAATCAGCGTGGCGGCTTCCTGGTGATCGTCTACATCATCATTGTCGCGGTCGGCTATGTCACAGGCGCTTATGCGCGTCATGCGCTGCACCGCCGCAAGATCGCGCAGGCGACGCCTCGTCAGGCCGCTCAGCAGCCGCAAGCGGCGAACCCGGCGGCCAAGCAGCCGCAAAAGCGCAAGCGCAGCTGATCGCCCAAGGCTTAAGGAACGCGCGCCGATTTTCGGCGCGTTTCCGTTACAGCCCTTCGAACAGCGCCGTGGAAAGATAGCGTTCGGCGAAGGACGGGATGATCAGGACGATATTCTTGCCCTCGGCCTCGGGGCGGCCGGCGATCTCCAATGCGGCGGCGACGGCGGCGCCTGACGAGATGCCCACCGGAATCCCCTCTGTCCGAGCGAGCAGACGCGCCGTCTCGAACGCCGTCTGATTGCCGATGGTGATGATCTCGTCGATGACGCTGCGATCGAGAATGGGCGGCACGAAGCCTGCGCCGATGCCCTGAATCTTGTGCGGACCGGGCGGTCGTCCCGAAAGCACGGCTGAATCTTCGGGCTCCACGGCCACGACGCGCAAGCCGGGCCGGCGCGCCTTCAGCGCCTGGCCGACGCCGGTGATCGTGCCGCCAGTGCCCACGCCCGAAACGAAATAGTCGACCTCGCCGTTCGTGTCGTTCCAGATTTCCTCGGCCGTCGTTGCGCGGTGAATCTCGGGGTTGGCTGGATTTTCGAACTGCTGGGGAATGACGGCCCCGGGATTCTCGGCGGCAAGTTCCGTGGCCTTGGCGAGCGCGCCCTTCATGCCCTGCGACGCGGGGGTGAGCACCAACTCGGCGCCGAGCAGGGCCAGCATCTTGCGTCGCTCGATCGACATGGATTCCGGCATGACGAGAATAAGTCGATAGCCGCGCGCGGCGGCGACGAAGGCGAGAGCAATGCCGGTATTGCCGGAGGTCGGCTCGATCAGAACCGATTTCCCAGGCGTTATCGTGCCGCTCTTTTCGAGCGACTCGATCATGCTCACGCCGATGCGGTCTTTGACGCTCGCGATCGGGTTGAAGAATTCGAGTTTGGCGAGGAGATTCGCCTTTACGCCGCGCTCCCGCGCAAACCGATCGAGCCGGACGAGCGGCGTATCGCCGATCGTCTGTGTGATGGAATCATAGATTCGGCCTCGGCCAGGTTTGGCCGGCGGCGTGAAACTCGGTGCTGCCTGCGACATGTTTCGCCCCCAGGAAAAAAGGATGAGGTCTAGATTGAGAGTTTGATTCCGACCACAGCCATGACGCTCGCAAGAGCCGGCCGCAGGTAGCGGTCGGGAACCCGAGAAGCGAAATGGGCGCCAATGGCGATGCCTGGAAGAGACCCGATGAGGAGCGAAAGAAGCATCAACCAGTCGACTCCGCCCATCAACCAGTGCCCGAAGCCGGCAATCAGAGTCAGCGGCACGGCGTGGGCGATATCGGAGCCGACAAGACGCGCCGTCGGCGTATGCGAATACAGCGCCAGCAGCACGGTCATGCCGATCGCCCCGGCGCCGACCGAGGAGATTGAGACCAGCACGCCGAGAAGAACGCCGAGAATCGCCGTCAGCCACAGCAAGCGCCGATCGCTCATGTCGTTCGTGTGTTTCGCAATGTGATCGAGAATCCACCGCCGGAAAAGAATCGAGAAGGCGGTCAGCAGCAGCGCGAATCCAAGCGCCGAGGTGATGAGCCCATTGGCCGCATGGCTGCCGGACTTGCCGAGCCAGGAGAGGACGAGAAGACTCGCGACGCTCGCGGGCACGCTGCCGTAGGCCAGCCGGCGGGTGATGCGCCAGTCGACGGCGCCGTGCAGGGCGTGAACGAGCGTGCCATTCGTCTTGGTTATGGCGGCGTAAAGGAGGTCGGTGCCAACGGCGGTCGTCGGGGGCACGCCGAAAACCAGCATCAGGATCGGCGTCATCAGCGAGCCGCCGCCGACGCCCGTGAATCCGACAAGCGCGCCTACGAAGAAGCCGGAAGCGGAGTAGAGAAGATTGATCGCGCTGAGCGCGTCCAACAAGGCGGGCATTTCTTTCTTTCGTCAGCGGTGCTAATTTTACTCTATAAATCTAGTCAACTTTGTCAATTCCGCCCCGCGCCAGATTTTTGGGAAAAGATGAACATGCCGGTCGACTGCAGTAGTATGCCGGCGCAAAGGGCGTCCGGTTCGGACCTAGGCCCTAAAGGTCGTCACGGGAATGCTGACAAAAAAAGCTAAGTATGGCCTCAAGGCCATGGTTCATCTGGCGGGGGTGCGGCCGGGAGAAACCGCATTGGTCGCGGATATCGCCGCATCGAACCAAATTCCGAAGAAATTCCTCGACGCAATTTTGGGCGAACTGCGCAACGCTGGCTTTGTCCATTCGAAAAAAGGCAAGGGTGGCGGCTATATGTTGGCGCGGCCGCCTTCAGACATAGGCGTCGGCAATATTGTGCGCGCGCTCGACGGACCGCTGGCGCCGATCCAATGCGCAAGCAAAACGGTCTACCGTCGTTGCGACGACTGCACGGACGAGACGCGATGCGCGGTTCGCCTTGTCATGCTGCGCGCGAGAGAGGCGATCGCCGAAGTGCTCGACAAGACGTCGCTTGAGCAGATGCGCGAATTGGGCGAGAGCGGCGACGGCGTCCGTTCGCTCGTCGGTGGGAAAGCTGCGCGCCAAGCGATGGACATGGCGTGAGCCGGCGCCTATAAAACGCCGGCGCGGTTCCGCGCCGCAGCATGACCTCCAAGGGGCCGGCCAAGGCCGGAAAGCGAATGTTGGACAAGGTGGCGCAAGTGACGAAGACGGGCGAGGCGACAGCGACTTTGCGCCACACCATGGTCGAGCGCCAGCTTCGTCCGTTCGATGTGACCGATGTGCCGCTGCTTGAGCGCTTCCTCGAGACGCCGCGCGAGATTTTCCTGCCGGATTCGCTCGCCTCGCTCGCCTATTCGGATATGGCGATCTCCGTGAAGGGCGCCAGCGGACGCAAACGCACCCTGCTGCCGCCGCTCGTGCTGGCCCGGATGCTTCAAAGCGCCGACGTCAAAGCGAAGGATAGAGTGCTCGATATTGGCGGCGTGGGATACTCGTCCGCACTGCTCTCCGGCCTCGCCGACGAGGTTGTCGCGCTGGAATGCGATTCCGGTCTTGCCGCCTGCGCAAAGGCTGGCCTCGCAGCATTGGGCTGCGACAACGTGCGATTCGAGCTGGGGCCTTTGGAAAAGGGCTTTGCAGGCGGCGCCCCTTACGATGTCATCATCGTTCACGGCCGCGTTCAGGCAGGACTCGAGGCGTTGTTCGAACAGCTGACGCCCGATGGTCGGCTGCTGGCGATCGTCACGCCGGAGCCGCGCGCCGGCCAGCAAGTCGTGCGCTTCGAGCGCCAGGAAGGCCGTTCGGCGGGCGAACTGCCGTTGTTCTCGGCGACGGCGCCGGTGCTCGATGGCTTCGAGCACGCGCCCGCCTTCAGCCTCTAGCGCCGCCATTTCGCCTTAATCGCGTTCCTAGCGTTGCATTCGGCGTGTCACCGTTGAGACTCATCGCGGCCGGAGAGTGGCGCGCGCAAGTCGACGCGCGAGGATAGGTTGAGCACAATGAGAATTGACGGGTTTGGCCTCGGGTGGCGGCGGTCGGCCAACGTCCTGTCGTGCGCGTTTGCCGCACTGGCGCCCGCACTGGTCGCTCTTTCGCCGGGTCACGCCTCTGCGGAGAGCCTTCGGTCGGCTCTGGCGCGGGCCTATTACGGCAATCCGGATCTCAACCAGAGCCGCGCCAATGTGCGGGTGCGCGACGAGGAGGCGCCGAAAGCGAAGGCGGGACTCCGGCCGAAGGCCAGCATCACGGCTCAGTACGGCGCGCAATACGCCGCGATCAAGATTCCCTTTGGCGGCAGCAGCAGCCAACAGTCCGGCGCCGCGTCGGGCGCCAGCGGCGATTTTCAAGACACCTACGTGGGCTATCCACGCGGCGCGACTCTGAACATGTCGCAGACGCTGTTCGACGGTTTCCGCACGGAAAATTCCGTGCGCCAGGCCGAGTCGGGCGTCTTCGCGGCGCGCTCGACGATGCGCCTGACCGAACAGGCGATTCTTCAGAACGGCGCAACCGCCTACATGAACGTGCTGCGCGACACGGCGGTGGTGTCGCTGCGCAAAAACAACATTTCGGTGCTTGAGGAACAGCTCAAGCAGAGCCGCGACCGCTTCCAGGTCGGCGAAGTGACTCGAACCGACGTCGCCCAGGCCGAAGCCTCGGTCGCCCTGGCGCGTTCGGAATTCTACGCCGCGCAGGCGCAGCTTAAGAATAGCATGGCGAACTACCGCCAGATCATCGGCGCTGAGCCAAAACACCTCGAGCCGGGGCGCAGCCTTGAGCCGCTGCTGCCCAAGTCGCTGGAGCAGGCGATCGCCATCGCTTTGGTGGAGCATCCCGGCGTGACCGCGGCCTTTCACCAGGTGGATGCGGCGGCGCTCGCGGTCAAGGTCGCGGAAGGCGCGCTTGCGCCGAATCTCTCCGTCAACGGCCAGGTTTCGAATCAATATGACTCTTTTCTCGGATTGCCGGGATCGAAGCAGTTCACTGCATCAGCGATAGCGCAGTTGAATGTCCCGCTCTATCAGGGCGGCGCCGAATATGCCTCAATTCGTCAAGCCAAGGAGCAACTCGGACAGGCCCGACTCAACGCCGATCTACAGCGCGACAGCGTGCGAGCCAGCGTCGTCTCGAGCTACGGACTCCTGGACACCGCGAAGGCGTCAATCATCTCGGGACAGGCGGCGGTGAAGGCGGCGGAGACCGCGCTCGCCGGGGTGCGCGAAGAGGCCAAAGTCGGGCAACGCACGACTCTTGATGTGCTGAATGCGCAGCAGTCTCTGCTCAACGCCAGGGTCAACCTCGTGACGTCGCAGCGCGATCGCGTCGTGGCCTCCTATGCGGCGCTGGGGTCGATCGGACGCTTGTCGGCGCAAGAACTCAACCTCGCGGTCGCGCTCTACGATCCGAGCGTCCATCTCAATCAGGTGCACGACCTGTGGTTCGGTATCGACACGCCCGACGGCCAATAAGAATTTCACGAATGCGGGTGACATCATAGCGCGAAAAGTGTGGAATTCATTCGGACCGAGTTGATTCGCGGGCCTAGCGCGGTCAGAGATCCGGTCCACCCTCATGCGCGTCCTTTGCGCGCAAAGCGGCAGAACTCCATGAGCGCAGCGAACGCATCCGCCCCGTCGCACTCGTTGCAGGACGAAGCGCGCGCGAACGAGCCGTCTATGGAGGAAATTCTCGCTTCCATCCGACGTATCATCGCCGATGACGACAGCCTGCCGGGCGCGCGTCGCGATGATCGCCGGCGTGCGCGCGACGTCGATACGGCGCGCAGCGCCTATCCGGCGCCGGTGCTTGGGCGACGCGAGGACGAACCGCCGTTGTCGCTCATTGACGACCTGCACGACGCGGAATCAGGGGACGTTCGGCTGGTGTATGTCGCCGATGCTCCTCAGGAGACGGAACCCGAACTGACGGAAGCCGGAGAGTCATCGGAGATTGAACGCGTGGTTGAGCGCCAGGAGCCGGGCATAGAGATCCGCGATATCGCGCCGGTCAGGGATAGGGCGTTGCTTTCGGACGAGTCCGCTGCGACGGTCGCGTCGAAATTTCAAGCGCTCGCCGCTGGCGTAGCGTTCAGCGAGAGCGACATTCTCGACAGATGCGCAAAAGAGATGCTGCAGCCGATACTGCAGCAATGGCTCGAGGCGAATCTGCCTGCGCTCGTGGAGCAGCTGGTGCGCGCCGAAATCGAGCGGATCGCGCGGCCTGCAAACCGCCTGGCGGCCTCGGCGCCCAAATCGAGTCAGCCTTAACGACGCTTTAAACGGGTCGAAGCTATCCTCGCGGTCATGCATCGGCTCCGAGTCCTGATTCATACGCTCGTGTTCCCGCTTAGCCTCTACACAGTGGCTGGCGTCATGGCCGCCTATTTCATCTGGCACGGCGTTAACGGCCAGCGCGGGCTCAAGATCGGTGAAGAATACGAGCAGAAGCTCGAGCAATTGCGTCTGGAGCGCAATCTGCTCAAGCTTCAACGCATGCACTGGGAAGGCCGCCTGGCGCTCATCAAGGGTGAAACCGTGGACGCCGACATCCTCGAGGAGGAGGCGCGCAAGCGCCTGGGGCGGGCGCACAAGAACGACGTTGTGATCTTTCTGCAGGCGCCGGGCGCGCCCTAACCTCGGCGCAGCGAGAAACGCGCCTGCAAGACCGGCTGTCCGGCGCAGTCGACAAGGCCGCGCGAGATCAGATCTTCGAGATGGGCGAGGGCGGTCATCGCCGCCGCGAGATGGAGACGTTTGTCGACGCTCTCGTAAATATGCGCGACGATCTCAGCGATCGTTTCGTCCCCCAATTCGAGACGCTGAAGAATGGCGGCCTCGCGCGCGCGCCGGTGATGAAGCAAGGCGCGCAGAAATCGCTGGGGATCAGGCACCGGTTCGCCGTGCCCTGGCCAGTAGATGCGGTCGTCGCGCCCGCGCAGCTGTTCGACCGACGCCATATAGGCGCCCATGGAGCCGTCCGGCGGCGCGATCACAGTGGTCGACCAGGCCATCACATGGTCGCCGGTGAAGAGCGCCTGCTCCTTGCCGAGCCCGAAGCAGAGATGATTCGCCGTATGACCCGGCGTCGCCAGGGCCACAAGAGAAGCGTCGCCGATTTCGAGCGCGTCGCCGTGCCTCAGCACGATATCCGGCGCGTAGATCGGATCATGGGCTGCGTCGAGGTTGGGGGCGCCGATGGCTTGCGACTCGCTTGGCAGGTAGGGCGCGCAGCCGGCGATGATTGCGCCCGTCGCCTCCTTCAAGGCGCGCGCCGCCGGCGAGTGATCGCGATGCGTATGGGTCACCAGCACGTAGCGCAGTCTCTCGCCGCTAATGCTTGCAAGCAGCGCCTCGACATGGCGCGGGTCGTCAGGGCCGGGGTCGATGATCGCCACATCGCCATTTCCGACGACATAGCTGCATGTTCCCGTGTAGGTGAACGGACCCGGATTTGGCGCGACCATGCGTCGCGTCAGTGGTGAGACGCGCACCGAAACGGCTGGGTGTGCTTCGGCTTGAATTACGGCGCCCTCACAGCGACCGAGGGGCCGCGCGTCATCATAAGGCGTCGGAGGCGCGCTCGAAAGAGCGGCGCGGCGGCGGGACATTCCAGCGCCACGCCGCGCAGATTACATCGGGAAAAGGGAGTTCTGACGCTGCAGCTCGGATTGCAGCGCGTAGCCCTTTTTGCCGCCGAAATTGACCTTGCACCACGTCGTCTCGCCCCAGCCATAAACGCAGGAGCCGATGTTGACCGTGGTGTTCTCGGGGATGCTGCCGATGATCTTGTAGTTGACCCCCGGGCCTTTGTAGATGGCGACGTCGTTGTTGGTGGTCACCGGCGCGACGATGACATTGTTGCCTTGCGTGCCGAGCACGCCCGCGGCCACGAAACCTTTCACGTTGCCTGACTGAATCTGGCACCAGTCGCGTTTCCAGCCACCGCCACAATCGAGCACTGTGACGTCGACGCCGGCGGGCAGCTGGCCGATGACGGGCCACTTCGGGCTGGGGCCGGACCGGACGTTCGCGGCGCTGGTCAGCGGGCTGGCGAAAGCGGAAGCGCCGAACAGGACGGCAGCCGCTGCAGCGAATCCAATAATTTTCTTCATCTCTATCCTCCCCAGATAAAACTGGGCCGACAGCAAGGCCCGGTTCCCAGGACTAACTAAACCGGAGCGAAACGGTTCCGCCCAAGGCCGTAGTCCTCAAAACCACTCATATTCTTACGCCTGGCTTTAGCAAAGCGAAAGGCCGCGCCGCCGCCGATCAACTTCCATTAGAGTTATCAAGAACGCTCGTGGCGGAGGAAAAAGCCGGCGAGCGAAAAAGAAGCGGCTTCGCCTGCCGGTTAAGGAAGGCTCAGCCGCCAAGTTTCTCACGCGCGAACTCGAAACGCACGCTTCCGTGCCGGTCGCGCGAGAGCGCAACGCCCGGCACGAAATTCTGCTCAGTCGAACACCGCGCCCAGCGCGACGCCAAGCAGGCCGATGACGACCGCCGCCGGCAGGATGGCGTAACCGCCCATCAGCAGCGCGCCGATCGTGCCGCCTATTGCCGCGGCGATGGCGCCGCCGACGATCTTGCCGGTGTTGCTCTCAGGTTTTTCCGTCGCCGAACCGCCGGCGTTCTGCATCGCCTCTTTCGACATGGCATCCTCGCGAGACATCACTGATCGCCGCATCGATGCGTCGGTAGCAAAATCATGTGAGAGCGTGATGAGAGTTTCGTGAAGGCCGCGTCACCGAGACGCCATTTTAGGTTCACATCGCGCGAGGCGTCGCCGCGGTCGCCGATGGCGACTCCGAACCAGTGCTGCGGAAGCTATAGAGGAGTTACGGCGTCGTGCCGCGCACCACCAGCACCGAGCATGGCGCGTGATTGACGATGGTCGTTGCGTTGGAGCCGATGAGAAATC
Organism: Methylocystis suflitae; assembly: GCF_024448135.1. Taxonomy (GTDB): domain Bacteria; phylum Pseudomonadota; class Alphaproteobacteria; order Rhizobiales; family Beijerinckiaceae; genus Methylocystis; species Methylocystis suflitae. Next base: position 23,970 of record NZ_JAMRYX010000039.1, on the reverse strand, counting down.
GGTCCATGCCTGGCCGATGCGAGCACAGCACGATCAGATCGGCGCCCCATTCCTCGGCCTCGGCCAAGACTTTCTGATAGACCGGACCAAACAGCAGCGTCGTGGACACGCGTTCCGGCGCGCGGTCGATCTTGGCGGCGACCGCCGCTATTTCCTTCTCCAAGCCGCAACGAACCTGAACAGTGAAATTTTCAGGCACGTAGTCGAGAAAAGAGATGGGCAGGAGCGATTGCACGTTGACGACGCGCATATCGCTATCGAAGGCCTTCGCCAATTCTTGTGCGACCGAGATCGCCCGCTGGGTCATCTCAGGTTCGGTGATATCGATCGGCAGGAGAATTTTGCGATACATCGGCGCGCTCCGGGAGATTTTCTCACCGGATATGGCGCGGGACCCGCTCGAAACAATGAGGCGGCCGAGCACCGCGCGTCTCGCGGATTACGGCGGCCTTGCGCGGCAAGAGCGAGCCCTTTGCAGGGCTTTGAGCGGCTGGTGGAGCTGCGGGGAATCGAACCCCGGACCTCTGCAGTGCGATTGCAGCGCTCTCCCATCTGAGCTACAGCCCCGCTCCGGCGCGTGGGGTACACGGGGGGCGATATCCTGTCAATTGGCTTGGCGCGCGGGCGCGCCGCCAAGCGCTTGCCATCGCGGTTTCTTGTTGCATAATGTTTACATTGACTACTGAAGCTGCGTGCTCGGCAAAGGCTAAGCCTGCCTGCATCGGCGAAGTAGAAGATCGACGTCGGCTCACGATTTTTTAGAGCGTTACAGATTGCCGTAGCGCTTTTTAGACGCTTGAAGGAATTTTTGCTTGCGGAAGATTCCCGGCCGATGCGCCGGGCCAAGCGAGACCTGTTTTTTATATTGGCGCCGCACGGCGCAAAAGTGATTTCGGAGTAAGCTTATGTCTGAAGACGAGAAAAAGAGCCCTGCGGGGTTAGGCTCGAATGGCGCTATTGTCGTCGCCCTTTTCGCTACTGGCGCTTACTTTTATGCGCAGCAAGCGCCCCTCACAGTGTTACGCCCGCCGCCGATGGAATCGCGCATCGAGGAAAAGTTTCATTCGGAGGACGTTGAGGCGCGGCTGTGGCAGGATCCGTTTGACGCCGTCGCCCGGCAAATCAAGAAGGTAGATCCCGATGAAAGGAGGGAATGCGAGGACGCGTGGACAAAGAAGGCGTCGATAATTCCGCTGCATTGCCGGTCGCCGCTCGCCGATGACAGCGGAAATTTTCGTTCCGAACTCGAGAGCGCGCGCATCATCGCAGTGACCGCGCCAGGCGCCTCCTATTTCGAGGACAGCGAAACGCGTCGCCGATTGCGATATGCCGTACTTAGCGGCTTTCATCTTGAAGGTTACGAACCCCGCAACGAGCAGCATATTGGATATTTTCGGCCTCGCGACCATGAGATGAAAGGATTTCCGGTCGCCGTTCCGTATGAATGGTTTGAGCAGGACAAACAAAAATCGAAGCGGATACTTCTGCTGTGGATCGATGAGGATGTCCTGTCCGACACTCACGATCCGCTGAAAAGAATCTCGGCATTTAAGACAATGCTGTGCGCTTCAGCGTCCGCCGCCCAATGCGCTGCAATAAGCTATCAAGTGTTAGACCCATACTCTTCCGATATTCTTCGGCAGCTCGCCTTAGCAAAGGCTCGTAAGCCCGAAGTGGTGAGAGCGCCGCCGCCGAGCCGAAGCAGAACGAGAACCGCATCTCTGTCGCCAGTACCCAACCTGTCGGAAAGCGGTGGAATGCCCGAGGACGCTCAGTTCTACGTGTTCGGGGCGACAGTGAGCGACGAGCAGCTAGGAATCAGGAGCTATTATGAGCGGCTCTTCCGCGTGAACGGCCAGGACGATGCATTGGCGCGGGCTATTACAGCTGAATTGAACCAAAGAGGCGTAAATCCCGGTTCCGCCGGCGTTCAAAATGGTCGCAAAGAACAGCAGGTCGTCTTGATCTCAGACCGTGACAGTCTCTACGGACGCTCCATGATACACGCGCTCGCTCGAGAGCTGCAGTGTCCGGGGATTTTCGGGAGAGATACTCGAAAGTGCTTAGAAGATATTGCAAGAAACGGGGCGCCAGATTGGATTTACACCAAGACTTATCATCGGGGCCTCGATGGGATGCTGCCGACGACGAGCGCCGGCGGCAATTCGAAAGGCGAGGACGCGGAAAAGAGGAGCGGAAGCGAGAGTTCAAAGGCGAAAGAGGACACCAAGGCGCTTGAGCGTCCTTTCGGGCAAGACCAATTCGATTATCTGCGCAGGCTGGCGGCGAGCCTCAAAGAGAAGGACGATGACGTCCGAGCCCAGGAAAAGGAAGGAATCGTGGCGATCGGGGTGCTCGGCAACGACGTGTTCGACAAGCTCCTCGTTCTACGCGCGCTTAGACCACTTTTCCCCGAGGCGGTGTTTTTCACGACCGACTACGATGCTGCGCTCGCCGGGCAGGAAGAGCTGCAGTGGACTCGCAATCTCATTATCGCCTCGAGCTATGGACCCACCCTGTCCGAAGAACTCCAGCAGGATATCCCGCCATTCCGATCGACTTATCAGACGGCCGCTTTTCTTGCAGCCCGTGTGGCCGCGCAAGAAAAGGACGCCAAAGAGAATAGCGAACTGCGCAAGAAAATACGCGACGGCATTTCCCACCCACGAATGTTCGAAATTGACAGGCGTGGGGGAGTTGTCGCGTTGCCTACAAAAGTCGAGGTGAGCGGCGAGGCGCAGCGGGCAAGCGATGCAATCCATCCGACGATACCATCTTTGTACACTAAACTTTCGGCCAAAAGCACTGTTGGGATCGTCGGGATACTGGCGCTCCTTACAGTGGTAATATCGGCATTCTATTGGAACAAGATGGTCTTTCCATTTCTTCGTGCGACCTGCGTCGGCCTCGCAGCGATACTGGTGCTCGGAGCCGGGGTGATCGCGAGATGGGATTACTTCGCGGAGGCGGCCACAGAGCATGGCTTGGGGGAGCCGCTAGCCTGGACTCAGGGGATCAGCGTTTGGCCTTCGATCGCGTTACGGGTTATGGCCGCAATACTCGCATTTTGTTTGATCTTCGATGCTTGGCGGGAGCTTCAGGCCAATCTTACGCAGGTCAACGCGAGATTCTTCGGAGAAAGGGCCGCAGATGAAGCACACAAAAAGTCCGCTTCTAGCCGGCGGGGGCCGTTCTCGGTCACCTGGGATATGCTCTCCTATCATCTGCCAGAAATCGAGGATGGGAATGGGAGAGTTCACATCAGCCAAATCTGGAACGCCTACCTGGCGAAAAGCGGCCTCTGGCCAAGCGTTTATCGCATAGCCGTGTATGTAATTTTGATGCTGATGCTGTTCACGTTTCTGTCGTTCATCTTCGGCACGCCAAACGTGCCATGGCGCGGCGAACTGCGGAAAGTATATTACGACGTCACGACGCCTGTCGTGTTTCTCATGTTGATCCTGATTTTCTTGGTTGTCGATTCCACGCTGCTTTGCCTGCATTTCGTGAACGCTCTACGAAAACATAAGACTCTTTGGCCTCCGGAGACGCATCAGACTTTCGAGAGGAAGCTCGAACTCAAAGATCCCTTGCTCGACGAATGGATCGACCTTAATTTCATTGCGAGTCGCACGAATTGCATTAGCAAGCTGATCTATTTCCCCTTCGCGATTTTTGCGTTGATGATCATGTCCCGGAGCACCGCTTTCGCCGAATTCGCATTGAGCGTGCCAATTCTTGCAACGCAAATCGTCGGGTTCATCATCATTTTTGGGTGCGCCATGGCGCTTTGCTTCAGCGCCGAAAAGGCGCGAGAGACGGCAAAGTCGCGGCTGACAAAGCGGCTTGTCGCGATTAAGGCCGCGGACGATTCCGAAAAGAAGGTCTCCCAGCTCGAAACTCTCCTCAAACTCGTCGATGGATTACGCCAAGGCTCATTCGTGCCGCTTTCGCAGCAGCCGCCCATTCGCGCGCTGCTTCTGCCGATCGGCGGACTCGGCTGGACGGCGCTGCTCGATTACCGGCTGCTGCCGGGCCTGTAGCGGGGCCGGCGGAGGAAGGGCCGGCTAAGGATTGCCGCGACGGGGCAGGGAGGCTAGACAGGGCGGAACCTCATCCGCTGGAAGCCGGTCATGTCCTACGCTATGGTCAAACTTCTTCTCACGATCATCGATATTTACTGGTGGATTCTGCTTGCCACGGTGGTCGTGTCCTGGCTCACGGCCTTCGACGTCATCAATATGCGCTCGAATGTCGCCTATTCGATCTGGAAATGGCTGAACGCGATGACCGAGCCGCTGCTTGGTCCGATCCGCTCGGTGCTGCCCAGCGTCGGCGGCCTCGACATCTCTCCCCTCATTCTGCTGCTGCTCATGCAGTTCCTGCGCGATCTCATCGCCAACAGCGCCGGCGCGTACGCGCTTGGGTGAAGGAGGCGCGGAGAAAGCATCCTCCGCCTGGGCGATCGAATCGGGGGGCGTCGCGCTTTACGTGCGGCTGACGCCGAAGGGCGGACGCGACGCCGTCGAAGGCGTGGAGACTCTCGCCGACGGCCGCAGCGTCCTGAAGGCGCGGGTGCGCGCCGCGCCGGAGAACGGCCGGGCGAATGCGGCGCTGATCGCGCTGATCGCCGCGACGCTAAGAACTCCTAAAAGCGCGGTTTCGATCCGCGCCGGCGCGACAAGCCGCGTCAAGACAGTTTTCGTTGCGGGCGCGCCCGCGCTTTATCTCGACGCGCTGGGCAAGCTGGCGCCAACAAACGGTTAGGACATGAGCAAGTCGAAGATCAACGTCGGCAATTTCTTCGAGGACTTCAAAATCGGCCAGGTCATTCGCCACGCGGCGCCGCGGACGGTCACGGTCGGCGAGGTCGCACTTTATACGGCGCTGTATTTGCCGCGCTTCGCCGTGCAGTCCTCGACCGCCTTCGCGCAGGCGATCGGCTATGAGCGCGCGCCGATCGACGATCTGCTCGTATTTCATCTCGTGCTCGGCAAGACCGTGCCCGACGTCTCGCTCAACGCCATCGCCAATCTCGGCTACGCCGATTTCAAATTTCTGATCCCCGTCTATCCGGGCGACACGCTGTCGGCGACCTCAGAGGTGATCGGCCTTAAGGAGAATTCCAACAAGGAAACCGGCGTCGTCTATGTGCGCACGACAGGGGCCAATCAGCGCGGCGAGACCGTGCTGAGCTATGCGCGCTGGGTGATGGTGAAAAAGCGCGACAAGGACGCCCCTGTGGGACCCGAGGTCGTGCCCGATCTGCCGAAGTCCGTCGCCCCTTCCGAACTTGGCAAGGCGGCGCCGGCGATCAATGTCGGGGCCTATGACAAGGCGCTCGCCGGCTCCCGCTATTTTTGGGGGGATTACGAACAGGGCGAGAAAATCGACCATATCGACGGCATGACGGTCGAGGAGGCGGAGCACCAGCTCGCGACCCGGCTCTACCAGAACAACTCGAAAGTCCATTTTAATCAATATTATGAGGCGCAGGGCCGTTTCGGCAAGCGCATCATCTACGGCGGCCATGTGATTTCCCTCGCTAGGGCGCTGTCCTTCAACGGCCTGGAGAACGTCTTCCATATCTCGGCGGTGAACGGCGGACGCCACGTCAACCCGCTGTTCGCCGGGGGCACGGTCTTCGCCTGGTCGGAGGTTCTGGAGAAGGCGGAGATTCCGGGGCGCCAGGATATCGGCGCTTTGCGCCTGCGGCTCGTCGCGACCAAGGACAAGCCCTGCGCCGATTTTCCGCTCCACGGCGCCGACGGCAAGCCGGACCCGGCGGTGCTGCTTGATCTTGATTATTGGGGCGTGCTGCCGCGATGAATCAGCTATGATCGCAGTCGTATCAAGGATGTTGGGGAGATTGGTCGAATGAACAGAACCTTGCTTATTGCGCTCTCATTCTGCATGGCCATCGCGGTCGCCCATCCTGTCCGCGCGGAAACCGCCGCGCCGGACAGCAAGGTCGTCGTGCCTATGGAAGCGTTGCCGCGTTATGGCTCGCTGGTTTCCGCCTGGTACAAAAAGCCGGTCTACGACTTGAACGATAAAAAAGTCGGCGTGATCACCGACATGCTGTTTTCAGGCGGCGAGATCAACGCCGTCATGCTCGACGTCGGCGGCTTCCTTGGCATCGGCGCGAAGCACGTCGCCATTCCAGCCAACGACATCTCGGTCACAGAAAAGAACAACAAGACGTGGCTGACCATCAATACGACAAAGGACATCGTGAAGAAGGCGACCGGCTACAAATATGATGCGGCCGAACACGCCTGGAAGGTGAAGTAGCACGGGCGCTGCGTCGTGAGAGTTTCGCGCGGCGGCGCGCAGTCCGGCTGCCGCTCATTCCAAAAAGGATTTTTCTCATGCTGAAACGCGTCATCGTCGCAGCCTCGCTCGCTCTTGCCGTTTTCGCGCCGCTACCGGCCGGCGCGCAGGGGGCTCAAAACGAAACCGTTGTGGTCGTGCCGCTCGAGCGGCTGCCGGTCTATGGTTCGGTGGTCTCCGCCTGGTACAAGCAGCCGGTCTATGATCCCAATGAAAAGAAGCTCGGCTCGATTGCGGACATGCTGTTTTCCGCCGACGGCTCCATAAACGCCGTGATGCTGAACGTCGGCGGCTTCCTCGGCATCGGCGTGAAGCATATTGCGATTCCTGTATCCGCGATCACCATCACTCAGAAGAACAACAAGACCTGGCTCACGCTCAATACGACGAAGGACCTACTGAAGAAGGCCCTCGCGTATAAGTTCGACAAGGCCACCGGTCTGTGGGATCCGATTTGATCAGCTGAACCGTTCCAGACGCGCGCGGCCGGTCATCACTCGGATATCTGCCGCGAAGCTTGGAACATCGGTCTTCGATGCTTGTTCTAGGCGCACACGAACGGCCGTTCGTTGTGGCGCTAAAAACTTGTACGGAGACAGTCATGTTCAAGTCCTACATCTTCGCCGGCGCGCTTATCGCGACGCTGTCAGGCGCGGCTTTGGCCGAACAGATGATGAATCGCACGACGGATCGCCCGTCTGGCGCCATGGACCGCTCGACCACGGGAACGACTGGCGCGCAGCCGCAATTTCTGACGACGCTTCCGCAGAACGCGCTGCTCGTTTCGAACATCCACGAGCAGAACATTTACGATCCCAAGGAGAACAAGATCGGCGAAGTCAAGGATCTGGTGGTGGATCGCAGCGGTAAGATCAGCGCCGCCATCATTTCGGTGGGTGGTTTCCTTGGCATTGGCCAAAAGGACATTGCGGTCGCTTTCAGCGACATCAAGGCCACTGAGCGCAACAACAAATGGTGGCTGACCATAAACGCCACCAAGGACGAGCTGAAGAACGCGACAGGCTTCCGCTTCGATAAGAATAAGGGCCTTTGGACCCTCGGCAGCAAGTAAACGCTGTCTGACGCTAAAGCAGGTTCCGAAAAAGTTGACAGACTCTTTCGATGGGAACCTGCTGCGCCGGTAGGCCTCGTCGCATGGCGGCGAGGCCTTACATACGCGCCGGCAGCTTGTCCTCGTCTGCTAGATTGGAGAAGCGCGTGACCTCAGCCTCGAAGGCGAGCTGCACCGTTCCCGTCGGTCCGTGACGCTGCTTGCCGATGATCGCTTCGGCGCGGCCATGCGCGCGCTCCATCTCCGCCATCCATTGGATGTGTTCTTCGGTGCCTTCGCGCGGCTCGCGATTGCGCAGATAATATTCTTCGCGGTACACGAAGATGACGACGTCGGCGTCCTGCTCGATCGAGCCTGACTCGCGCAGATCGGAAAGCTGTGGCCGCTTGTCGTCGCGGTTCTCTACTTGGCGCGAGAGCTGCGACAGCGCGATGATCGGCACATTGAGTTCTTTGGAGAGCGCCTTGAGGCCGGTCGTAATCTCGGTGAGCTCCTGCACGCGATTGTCATTGCGAGAACGCGATCCGGCGAGCAATTGCAGATAATCCACGACAAGCAGGTCCAGGCCTCTCTGCCGTTTGAGGCGCCGCGCCCGCGCGGTGAGCTGCGCGATCGAGATGCCGCCGCTCTGATCGATGTAGAAGGGAATGCTTTGCATTTCCCGCGCAGCGTCGGCGATGCGGCGAAAATCATCCTCATTGATGTCGCCGCGGCGAATCTTATAGCTCGGCACGCCAGACTGCTCGGCGATGACGCGCGTCGCCAATTGTTCGGCCGACATTTCCAAAGAGAAGAAGCCGACGATGCCGCCGTTGATCGTCTTATGCGTTCCGTCGGGCTCAGCTTCGAACTGATAGGCGCGCGCGACATTGAAGGCGATGTTCGTGGCGAGAGCGGTCTTGCCCATGCCCGGTCGCCCGGCGACGATGATGAGGTCGGATTTTTGCAGACCGCCCATCTTTTCGTCGAGATCGAGTAGGCCCGTGGCGACGCCGGACAGATGCCCGTCGCGCATGTAGGCGCTGCTCGCCATGTCGAGCGCAGTGGTGAGCGCTTCGGCAAATCGCTGAAAGCCGCCGTCGTAGCGACCCGTCTCGGCGATCGAATAGAGCTGCCGTTCGGCTTCTTCGATCTGCGCGCGCGGCGGCGAATCGATCGGCGAATCATATGCCGTGTTGACGATATCCTGGCCGATAACGATGAGATCGCGTCGGACAGCGAGATCATGAACGGTGCGGCCATAGTCTTCGGCGTTGATGATCGTCGTCGCCTCGGCGGCGAGTCTGGCCAGATAGGCCTGGATCGTCACGCCCGCCGGAAGCTCGATATCGGCAAGAAACGTCTTCAGCGTCACGACGGTCGCGAGCTTGCCGGCGCGAATGAGCTGCGCCGCAATTTCATAGATGCGCCGGTGCAAATCCTCGGAAAAATGCTCGGGCTTCAGGAAGTCCGAGACTCTGTCGAAAGCGTCATTGTTGACGAGAATCGCGCCGAGCAGCGCTTGCTCGGCCTCGATATTGTGCGGCGGCGCGCGATAGGCAGGCGCGTCCGGCTGCGCGACCTGAAATGCGCGCCGGCCCGCCAATTGTTCAATTGGTGGCATCGGTCTTTGTTGACTTTGCGAGACAGCCCTTGGTCGCGAACGCGACGCGCGACTCGTCGGGGGGAAGTTAACGATACATTAACGCGCTGGCGTCGCCACATCCTTTTGCGCGCGACTCTCCAAAGCGCGGCGTTACGAGTCATATCCACACGAGAAAAATAATCTTCGACTATGCGAAGCATCGCGCTTGCGCTGACGCGCGAATCGGGAGTGAGGCCAGCTGAAAGAAAAGCGGCGGCCGAAAGGGCCGCCGATTGACAGTTGCAATTTGCGAAAGCTTACATCTCGACGTCGCCGGCTTCCGCTAGAGCTGCGCCGACCTCCAGGCCAAGATCGTCCATCGACGTCTCTTCCCGGATCGTAGCGCTTTCGCCGCGCGCCTGCCGCTCGGCCTCTTCTTCCGAACGGGCGACGTTTATCGTGATCGTCACATCGACTTCCGGGTGCAAATGCACGGGCGTCTGATGAAGGCCGAGCGTTTTGATGGGGTGCACCAGGACGATCTGATCGCGATTGACCGAGAAGCCGCCCGCGGTCGCCGCCTCGGCGATATCTCGCGCCGAAACCGAGCCATAGAGTTGGCCGCTCTCGCCCGCCTGGCGAATGATGTTGAAGCTTTGTCCGTTGAGCTTTTCGGCGACGGCTTCGGCTTCTTTCTTGGCCTCGAGATTGCGCGCCTCGATCTGCGCCCGCTGCGTCTCGAAATGCTTCTTGTTGTTTTCGGTCGCGCGCAGCGCCTTGCCGCGCGCCAGCAGGAAATTGCGGGCGTAGCCGTCGCGCACGCGCACGGTCTCGCCCATCTGGCCGAGCTTGGCCACGCGTTCAAGCAGAATGACGTCCATTTTTGCTACTTCTCCGAGATTGCGGGCTATGTCGAGAAAAACCGGGCGAAAGTCAATCCGGTTTTTGCATCGCGGTGGGCCCGGCGTCCGTCTTTCGGGCGCGATAGTTGAAGATCAGGTCGGCGACGCCGAGGGCGGCGAAAAACAAGAGGGGCCACCCCAAAAGTCCGAGCGTGAAATAGATGATCGACAGCACCAGGGCGCTCGAGCGCGAACCGCGCAGGTAGATATGCGCCACGGCGAGTCCTTGAAACGCAAGCAGCAGCCCCATGGTCGTCGCCAGCACCAGTCCAATCGCGCCGGCGAGTCCCTGGAAGAAGGCCAGCGCGATTCCGCTGAGGAACAGGCCGCCCACCGGCTTTGGCAGGCGGAATTCATTGGCGATGTCCGGCCAGGGCCGGCCGAGCAGCTTGGACGCTTCCGCGATTCTGGCGGCGAGCCACAAATTGATGACGTGGATCAGCAGGCCATAGCCGGCGAGAAAGGCGGGGACCGCGCGCGCGACGGACCCGGAAAGCGTCGTCGGATCGATCTTATCGCCAAGCTCGCGCTCTTTGACCATAAGGTCGAGCAGGATGAAGGCGCGCGCCCGGATCGGATTCAGCGCTTCGTCGAGCGATCCGAAGGCGAGGGTGGCGATGATCAGCCAGAGAATGATCGCCGCCGCCAGAAAGGTCGCAGGCGCGAGCGCCGCCCAGCCCGGCAGATTACGCGTCAGCCTGTTCCGGCCGCCGCGGGGGGCGCCGAGCGCCGCATAGACAGCGGACCAGGCCGGGGCTGCGATCAGCAGAGCATAGCCCATGCCGATCACCGGATGCGGCCAGAAGGTCAGGATGATCGATGCCAGTATCGCCGACGTCGCCCCGTGGATCAGGCCAAAGGCGAAGGCGACGATCATGATCGGCAGCGGCGCAAGATGCGCGATGAGGAGCCCGCCGAAGCCGCCGCGCGCGACGACGGCGAAGATCACGGCCGCCGCGACCCCGCCGAGAATCGACACGGCGAAATTCGGCCAGGAGAGCGCGTTCTTGTCGGACAAGGTTGGGTTCCGCTGACGGCGCGTCGCGCATTTTGGCGCATGACGCAAAAGGCGCCGCCCGGCGGGCCCGTCGACGCTCAAGGGTTTTAGGAGGTCGCAGCCCAAAGGGCAAGGCAGCGCAGCCCAAACGGCAAACCGGCGTAGCCGTTGGCGAATTTCGCGCAAATTTCCCGTCGCCGCGCCGCGCGCCTTTTGCGTGCGCTCACGCTCGAACAAATCGCGTGAGGGAAAGTTATTTCTCCAGACATCTGGGCGGGCGTCGGTTCGCCGGCCAGGAGAAAGACACATGAAGCTTATCAGTTACGCTTGGGCTGCGGCGCTCGCTGCGGCGCTGGTCCTTGGCGCTGAGACGGCGGCGCTGGCTCATCATCAGTTCCTGGTCGAGTCATTCCCTGCGTCGAAACAGCGGGTCGTCAAGCCTGTGCGTCAGATTAGGCTGGTTTTTGAGGGGAAGGCTGACGCCGTCATCTCAACGATAACGCTCAAGAGCAGAAACGGCCAGGTGATCGCCACAGCGACGCAGAAACAAGCGTCCAAAGAGATGATCCTCGACACGCCGGTTCTGCAGCCCGGACTTTATGAGGTCGACTACCGTGTGCTCGCGACGGATGGCGCGATCGTCGAGGGCGCGTTTCCCTTTATCGTCGAGCCTTCCCTCTCCGCCTGAGAAGCGCCCTATGGCTGGCGCAACTCCGGTCCTGGACGTCTGGAGAGCGCTCGCCAGGCGCCGGCGAGGCCGAGGGCGATAGTGACGGCGAGAGTGGCGAGCGAGACCAGCGCCGTGCTCCAGGGCAGGAAGGCGAAATCGATCTTCATGAGGATCGTGGTCATGGCGTAGGCGGCGCCGGATCCGGCCGCGACCGCGATCAGGGAGGCGGCGAGGCCGACCAGCCCAAATTCCAGGGCATAGGCTGTGGCCAGCCACGGGCGGGTCGCGCCGAGAGTCTTCAACACCACCGAATCATGCAGCCTTGCGCGCTGGCCGCTCGCAAGCGCGCTCGCAAGCGCCAGCACCGCCGTGACAATGGCGAGACCCGCCGCGGCGCGCGCGGCCAGCGCCAACTGTCCGGCGATCTTGTCAATCGCCGCCAGGGCGTCCTTGACCCGCACGGAAACGATGCTCGGAAAGCGCTTCGCCGTCTCGCGCGCGAGCCGTGCGTCCTTGGCGTCGCGCGCCGCGACCGATGGCGCGCCATAAGCCACGGTGAAGAGCTCGGTGTAGGGCGCGCCGGCAAAAACATTGGGCGAAAACACCATGATGAAGTTGATGGCGTAACTGCGCCAATCCACCCGGCGCAGATTGGCGACCTTCGCCGTCACCTCCCTGCCGAGCACATTGACTAGGATCGAGTCGCCGATGGTCACGCCCAGTCCTTCGGCGACCTTCTGCTCCAGCGATACGAGCGGCGGACCGACGTAATCCGCCGGCCACCATTCGCCTTCAGCGAGCATGGAGTTCGCCGGAATTGTCGGGGAAAACGTCACGCCGCGGTCGCCCTCGAGCGCCCATTTGGCGTCGTCGGCCACGGCGGTCTTTTCGACCGGCGCGTCTTTCAGGGCGACGATGCGCCCCCGCATCATCGGCACGTGTTCGACGCGCGCGCCGGGCGCCTCGGCAGAGAGAAAACCGACAAACGCCTCAGTTTGCGCCTTCGGCACGTCGATGAAGAAGAAGTTGGGAATTTCGCCGGCGTCCGCCCGCGCCAACTCGTTGTGAATCGCGCCTTCAACCAGCACGAGCGCAATGAGCAGAGTTTGCGTCAGGCCTATGGAGATCATCAGCGCCGGCGTCAGGCTTTTCGGCCGCCAGATATTGGCGAGCGCGAACCGCAGCCGCGCGTTGCGCAAACGCGGAAGGCCGCGGGCCAGCCGCATGGCGACCCATGCCGCGCCGCGCAGCAGGGCAAAGGCCGCGACAGCGGCGCCGACATAGGCCGCGCCGAGCTTCACGTCGAAAGACGTGGCCATGACGAGGGCGGCGAGCGCAATCGCCGCGGCTGATGCGCCTGCGCGGTAGCGGGCGAGAGTGGCGCCCCGCGGGTCGTCGCGCAGCAGCGCCGCTACGGGAACTTCATGCGCGCGGCCCAAAGGAACGAGTGCAAAGATCAGGACGACGAGCAGGCCGTACAGAGCGCCATAGAGCGCGCCTTGCGCGTCGAGCGACGCCGATACGGGAAGATCGGCGAGATCGCGCAGCGCTTGCGCCGCGCCCCAGGGAATCGCCGCGCCGGCGACGAGCCCCAGCAGGATGGCGAAAGACGCCGCCGCCAGAACCTGGGCAAGGGCGATCCTGAAGACCCGAGAGCCCTCGGCGCCGAGCGCCTTGAGAATGGCGAATTGCGCGCGCTTGCGCTCGACAAAGCCCTGTACGGCGTTCGCGACGCCGGCGCCGCCGGCGACAAGGGCGGTGAGCGCAACGAGGGTGAGCAGCTGGGCGAACCGGTCGAGATTGCGCGAGAACTGCGGCGAGACGGCGTCCCGCGTGCGCGACTCCCATCCGGCTTGCGGAAAGGCGTTCGCGGCGTCGGCGGCGAACGCCTTGAGGTCGGCGTCCGCGCCCTCGCGCAGCGTGACGCGGACGACATGCCGCACGATCGAGCCTGGCGTCGCCAGTTCCGCGCCTGAGAGCGCGGCGCGCGTCATCATGACGCGCGGCCCGAAGCCGATTCCGCCCGCGAGCTTGTCAGGTTCGCTGCGCAGCACTGCGCGCAGCGTGAAGCGCGAAACGCCGATCATGACGGCGTCCCCGAGCTTGGCGTCGAGGCGCGCGAGCAGCATCGGATCGACTGCGACGCCCGGCAGCCCGTTTCGTTCCTCCAGCGCCTCGGCCAAGGGCATGTCGGGATCGAGCGCGACCGCGCCGAAAGTGGGATAAGTCGCCGGATCGACGGCTTTGATCTCCACCAGCGCGGCCTCGCCGTCGTCGCGCCGGGCCATCGCCCGCATCAGCGAAATTTCGGAAAGCCGGCCGCGCGCCTCGAAGAAGGCGCGTTGCTCCGGCGAAAACTCCCGCGAGACGAGGCTGAAGGAGGCGTCGCCGCCCAATATTGTTCGGCCCTCCCGCGCGAGTCCTTGCGCCAGCGAGCGTGAAAGGCCGGAGACGCCGGAGATTGCGGCGACGCCGATGACGATGCAGGCGATGAAGACGCCAAAGCCGCGCGGGTCGCCGAGCAGGTCGCGCAGGGCGAAGCGCAATGCGAAGGGCAGGGCGACGTAGCGCATTGGCTTCATGACGCCGCCCGCTCGCTCGCCTCGATGCGGCCCGAGCGCAGCAGAACGCGTCGGTTGCAGCGTGCGGCGAGCGCGGGATCATGGGTGACGAGAACAAGCGTCGCCCCGCGGCGCCGTTGTTGCGCAAAAATGAGTTCGATTACGGCGGCTCCCGTTTCCGAATCGAGATTGCCCGTGGGCTCGTCCGCGGCGAGGATCAGCGGGTCGGGCGCGAGCGCCCGGGCGAGCGCCACCCTCTGCTGCTCGCCTCCCGAAAGCTGAGCTGGATAGTGGGCCAGGCGCTCAGCGAGCCCGACAGCCGCAAGCTCGGCCTCGGCTCGTGCCAAAGCGTCTGATTTACCGGCGAGTTCCAGTGGAATGGCGACGTTCTCCAGCGCCGTCATGGTCGGGATCAGCTGGAAAGACTGGAAGACGATCCCTATGTTTTCTCCGCGGAAACGCGCGAGCGCGTCTTCCGAAAGGGCGCCAAGGTCGCGCCCGTCAATCCTGACGCTTCCGGCGTCAGGTCGCTCCAATCCGGCGAGGGTCATGAGCAAAGTCGATTTGCCCGAGCCGGAGGGTCCCAGAAGAGCGACAGTCTCGCCCCGCGCTACGCTCAGGCTGACAGTCTTGAGCACATGCACGCGGGCGGCGCCTTCGCCGAGCGTGAGATCAACGCCTTCCACTTCGATGACTTGTCGCCGCACGGAGCAAAACCTTGATTGATGCGCCGCATTCGACGCCCGCAGTCCTGTCGCCTTATTGCGCTTTCCGCCGCCCTCTCCAAGCCGCGGCTCTCGCGTCCCTAGCCCTGTTGACCATCGCGCTGACCTCCGCGCACGCCGAACCAGTGCGAATCCTGGCGTTTGGCGACAGCCTGACGGCGGGGCCCGGCATCGACGCCGGAGATTCGCTTCCGGCGCAGCTCAAAAGACGCCTGAGCGAGGACGGATATAATGTCGAGGTCGTCCAAGGGGGAGTTTCCGGCGACACGACGACGACCGGGCTCGCACGCCTCGACTATACCCTTGGCGCCGGGCCATTCGACATCGCCGTCGTCGAGCTCGGCGCGAATGACATGCTGAACGGGCATGATCCGAAGATAACGCGCGCCAATCTCGATCGGATTCTTGCGGCGCTAAAGCAGAAAGGCGTCCGCCCGGTGCTGACGGCGATGGTCTCGAGCGCGAATCACGGGCAAGCTTACAAGAAGGAATTCGATTCGATTTATCCGGATCTTGCCGCCAAACATGAGGCGCCGCTTGTGCCCTTTATCTTGGAAGGCGTTTGGGGCTCGCCCGCGCTCCTCATTTCGGACGGCGTTCATCCCAACGCCGCCGGCGTGGCGAAGATCGTCAAAAAAATCACGCCCTTTGTTGAAAGAACGCTCGTTTCCATGGGGGCGAGTAGGAACTCGCGCGCGCAATGAGGCTGCGCGATCCCGCTTGGGGAGGATGTCATGCCCAGACTGTTTACGGCCCTGGAGATTCCCCGCTCAATCGCCGAAAGCCTCGCGCGCCTGCGCGGCGGAATCCCCGGCGCCCGCTGGATCGACGTTGAGAATTATCATGTCACCTTGCGCTTCATCGGCGACGTCGACGACGCTTTCGCGCGCGACGCGGCGAATGCGCTCTCATTCATCCGCCGTCCGGAAGTCACCGTCACCTTCGACCAGCTGACGTCGTTTGGCGGTGACAAGCCCCGCGCCATCGTGGCGCGCGCGCGGCCGGAGCCGACCCTCATGGACATGCAGGCGGAACAGGAGCGGCTGTTGCGCCGGCTCGGCGCGCCGCCCGAGCCGCGCAAATTCATCCCGCATGTGACGCTCGCGCGTCTGCGCGGCGCCAGCGCCGGCGCTGTCGCCGCCTATCTCGGCGCGCGCGGCTATTTCCCGCCGTTGCGCTTCACCGCCGAGCGCTTCGTGCTCTATTCGTCGCGCGATTCCGTGGGGGGCGGCCCCTACATCGTCGAGGCGGAATATCCGCTGCTGGTGGCGCCGCAAGCGCTGACGGGAACGGCGGCAGGTTAGGCGCACGCAAAAACGGGTAAACAATTGCAGGGAGATTAAGAGCGCGTCTTCGGCGGGTCGAGCAGCGGCTCAACCTTGAACAGGACACTCTTTAGATTCGGCCGGAGGATGCGGCATCCTTCAGTCCTGCGCCGGCGCCATACGTTGGGCGTTTGCGCGGCCCTTCTCGACGATTTGCGCCAAGGAAGGGTCTTTCGCCAACGCTTCGGCGATCAATCGGTCGGACGCGGCTTCGATCTCCGTCGAGAGCTTGTCGAAAAAAGCGCGCGACTCCATCCCCGGGGGAATCAGCGGCAGGAACTCGATCACGACGGTTCCCGGCCGGACGAGGAACGAGCGGCGCGGCCAAAACAGCCCGGAATTCACGGCGACGGGAAGCACCGGCGTTTCGGTCGCCGCGTAAAGATGCGCGATGCCGGGTTTATATTGCGGCGGGGCGCCGGCCGGGCGGCGCGTGCCTTCGGGAAATATGAAGAGCTGCCGTCCCTGGGCGAAAATCTTCTTCGATTTGGCGATCAGCTGCGGCAGCAGCTTGCCGCCCTTGGCGCGATCGATGGCGATCTGCTCGGCGGCCAGTAGGTACCAGCCGAAAAAAGGCAGCCAGATCAGTTCGTGCTTCAGAATATAGCTGAAGTCGGGAAACCTGATCGGCAGAACGAAGGTCTCCCAAATGGACTGATGTTTGCAGGCGACGATCACTGCGCCTTTGGGAATATTCTCGAGACCTCGCCAGTCGATCTTCGTCCCGCAGATTTTGTCGAGCAGCCAGAGCGTCGTGCGCCCCCATGTGCGTCCAAGCTCCTGGTTGATCTGGCGCCGCATCATCAGGCCCGGCAGCCAGATGATCATGAGCGTGAACATGTTCAGGAAGAACACGATCTGGAAAATAAAGGAGCGCAGGAGGAGCATTGGCGAGATCTGGGCGAAGGGGCGTGGCGCGCTTTTACGACGCCAAGAGGCGTCGAAACAAGATTTCACTCAGATGCGACGCTGTGGCGGAGCTGCGGGGGAGGCTCCGACTCCTCATATTCCTTGAAAAGCTTGGTGCGCAGCAGAGATCCCAGGTATTTCACATATTCCTTTCCGACAAAGCGGGCGACGCGCAGATCACTGATCCAGTCGGAGACATCTATATGCTCGCTGACCACTGGAAAGGGATAGAGCTCGACCTTCGGCAAGGCGGCTGAGATTTCGACCAGCGCACGCGGCATGTGGTAGTTCGACGTGACGATAATCAGCGTGCGGGTGATATTGTGCTCGCGCGCCCAATCGCGCGTCTCTTTGGCGTTGCCGGCGGTGTCAAGCGCTTGGTAGCCGAGGTCGACGCAGCATTCGAAGAGTTCGCGGGACACGGGCAGTATTTTCGCGAGCAAGGAGCTGCGGGTAGAGGGATTGACGCCGGTGATCAGCATGCGGCGCGCCTGCCCGCCCGCGAGAAGGGTCGCCGCGTCGAGCACGCGATCCGAGCCGCCGGTCAGCGCGACGACGCCTTCCGCCTGCACCGGAATGGAGAACTCCTCTCGCGGCAGCGACAGCGCGAAGCCGACAAAACCCAACAGGAGCGCCGCGGCGAGAAAAGCGCCGCCAGCGAGGATCGCGCAGGCGGCCTTGCGGACGGCGCTACCCATTCTTCACTCCCTGGCGGCGTGCGGGGGTCGTCAATCGAGGAGTCCTTCGCCCATGCTTCCTGACCAGAACGCGCGAGGCGCGATTCTGACACGACTATAGGGGTATTTCTGCGCCGATGTTATCGGCGCGGCCGATCTGGGTGAATGACTTAACCGAGCCGCTGCAGGTGGCGTAGCACAATGAACTGCGAGAGATAGCCGGTCAGCGTGGCGACTCCGCCAGCGAGCAGAAAGATGACGACGAAGCCGCTCGGGCCAATTGTGAAATCGCCGAACATGGCCTCCATCTGATCGCCGCCGCCGGTCGCGCGCCACCGCTGCGCGAAGAACTGCGCCAGGGCGAAAAAGCCGATGGCGCCGCCGCCGCCGATCAGCGCGCCGCGAAATCCCAACGCCATGAAGCGACGCTGAAATTCGCGCGCGATGAACGAGTCGGCCGCGCCGACGATATGGAGCACTTCCACGATTTCGCGGTTTGTCGCGACGGCGGCGCGGGTGGCCGAGGCCACGGCGACGGCCATGGCCGCGAGGATAAGAACGAAGATGAGGGCGGCTATGGCCACGGCTGTGCGCGCCATATCGCCGAGACGCTCGATGAAGACGTGATGATCGTCGAGCACGGCGTTGGGAACCGCGCGCTCGAGCTCCATGCGCAGCTTGTCGAGATCCGCCCGATTTTCGGCGTCGAGCTTCAGCACGATCATCCGGGGGGTGGGCAGTTCAGAGAGATTCAGGCCCTCGCCGAGCCATGGCGCCAGCAGCGCCTCGGATTCCGACTTGGCGTAGACTCGCGCTTCCCGCACGCCTGGCGTTCGCCGCATCGCTTCCGCCGCGTCCTTAACATCGGCCTCGATGTTGCGGCCGGGGACCGGACGCACTTGCACGGTCGCTTCGCGCGCGACGTCGCTGCGCCATTCGACGCTGGCGTCGGCGACGAGAATGGCGACGTTAGCGGCGAGCGCGGCGAGAAACGTCATGATCGCGATGACGATGACCAGCGAGCGGCCGGCGACGGAATCGGCGGGCACGAGCGCGCTTTGCGACGGAATCTCTTCGGCGTCTTCATCGACGTCAGACGCGGCCGGGCGACTCGAGGACCAAAATCTCAGGGCCATCGTCTGCTCATTCGAAGATGTGAAGCCGGCCGTCGGCAAGCACAAGACGCCGCGCATCTTCATACTGGTCCATGAGGCTCAAGTCATGGGTGGCGATAATGACGGCGGTTCCGGATCGGTGGAGCTCGATGAAGAGGCGCAGGATCCGGCGCGCGAGAGTCGGGTCGACATTGCCCGTCGGTTCGTCGGCCAGCAGCAGTTTGGGTTGCGAAATCAGCGCGCGGGCGATCGCTGCGCGCTGCTTCTCGCCGCCAGAAAGGATGGTTGGGACCGCATGCGCGCGCTCGCCGAGGCCCACCCAGCGCAACAGTTCGATCACCTCGGCGCGATAGGTCGATTCTTCGCGCCCAAGCACGCGCAAGGGCAGGGCGACGTTTTCGTAGAGCGTCAGATGATCCAGAAGCCGGAAGTCCTGAAAGACGACGCCAATTTTGCGGCGCGTCGCGGCGACGTCTTCATTGCTGAGCGCGGCCGTGTCCTTGCCGAAGATGTTGATCAACCCGCGCGTCGGCCGCAGCGCCATGATGATCAATCGCATCAAGGTGGTCTTGCCCGCGCCTGACGGGCCGGTCAGGAACTGGAACGAACGCGGCTCGATCTGGAAATTTACGTCTCGGAGCGTTTCGGCGCCGACGCCATAGCGCAAGCCGACATTCTCAAAGGTCAACACGACGCCGTCTCTCCCCGAAGCTGGCCCCCACGGCTGGGTTCGAATGACGCTCTGGACGGATGCGCGACTCGCGACAATAGCAGTTCATCCCTGCTTAACCATAATGACTCCTAACGATCTCTTGTTTTTTTGAGAACGGCTCTGGAGCTTTTTCGCGCGGCTCGGCTGGCGCAAGCGCGCGATTGCCTCAGCGCTGGCTCCGCCTGACCGACCGGTCAGCGATTTTCCAGAGGCAATACGAAGCTGAAGATGGTCCCGCCCCCGGGGTTGGGCTCCGCCCAGATCCTCCCGTTATGGGCTTCGACGATCGAGCGCGAAATGGAGAGACCGACGCCCAAACCGTGGGGCTTCGTCGTCGTGAACTGCTCGAAGAGCCTGTCTTTGATCTCCTCGGGCAATCCAGGACCGGTGTCCGCGACATCGGTGCGAATGAGGTTGCCTCCAACGAGGCGAGTCGACACCCTCATCTCGCGTCGCTCGGAGTTCTGCATGGCCTCGACGGCGTTACGCTTAAGATTGACGACGACCTGCTGAATCTGAACTTTGTTGATCACCACCGTGTCCGGCGACGCTTCGAGGTCGATTGAGGTTTTGACATGATGTTCCTTGGCGAGCGCATCGGTGAACTCGCAGGCGGTTCGGATGACGGCGTTCAGATTATGGGGAGCCTTCGACGTCTCTCCACGCGCGATGAACTGGCGAAGATTGTCCATGATTTCCGCGACGCGGAAGACTTGCGCATCGGCGTTGTCCAACATCTCCTCGACTTTCTCGATCGAGAGGACTTTTTCGTTTAGACGCCGACGCGCGAAATTGAGATAGGCGCCGATCGCCGCCAAAGGCTGCTTGAGCTCATGCGCCAATCCGGTCGCCATATTCTCGATCAACTCAAGGCGATTGGTCTGAAGTTCCTGAACCCCCTGCTCAAAGCGGCGCCTGGAGCTGAGATCGCGGATCAAAGCGATAAAAAGCCGTCCTCCGTCGCAGGCGACTTCGCTGACGACAAGCTCCACGGGAAAGACGGAGCCGTCCTCGCGCAGGCCTTCGATCCGTCGGCGAATGCTTGGCGTTCCCCGCCGCAGATAGTCGCGGTGGCGTTGGTTCGCCTCCGCCGTCAGCATGCCAAAATCCCGTCCGATGACATCCCTCGGCGCATAGCCGAAGAGCGACGCCGCCTCCGCGTTGATCGACCGCACCACGCCGTGCTCGTCGAGCGCAATGATTCCGTCGAAGGCGGCGTTCATCATCGCCGGCAGATCAGGGCGTCCTTTGCCCTCCGCCAGGCTTGGCGCGAGTGGAGATTCTGAAAGGTTGAGGGAACGCATACGTTTTCCCCCGGGGCGCCCGGCGCGCGCCGCTCGCAGCCCCAACTCGCGGTAGCTAGGCGCTTGCGAGACGAGTTCAACCCCAATATCCCCGACCCACGCGCATTTTCAACGCCTCAGAAATGGCCTAAGCAGACGCCATGTCGCCGCCACAAGCTCCAGCGCCGCTGTTCCTTCTCAACGCACGGCTGATCGATCCGGGCTCTGGTCGCGAAATGCGCGGCGGTCTGGCGACGATGGACGGCGTCATCGCTGAGCTCGGCGACTCCGTTCGAGGGGGCGACGCTCCCGAAGGCGCGCGCGTCATCGATTGCGCTGGCGACGTCGTCGCGCCGGGCCTCATCGACATGCAGGCTTTCGTCGGCGAGCCGGGGGCGGAACATCGCGAAACCATCGCCAGCGCGACTTTCGCGGCCGCGGCGGGCGGCGTGACGACAATCGTATCGACCGCGGCGACGGCGCCGCCCGTCGATGATCCTGCGGTCGTCGATTTCGTTCTGCGCCGTGCGCGCGACACCGGGCGCGTCCGCGTCGCCCCGATGGCGGCGCTCACCAGAGGCCGCGAGGGCAGGGAGATCGCCGAGCTGGGGCTTCTGCAGCAGGCCGGCGCGGTGGCGTTCTGCGACGGCGCGCGCTCCGTGCGAAGCGCGCTCGTTATGCGACGCGCGCTCACCTATGCGCGCGATTTCGATGCGCTTGTCATTCATTTCGCCGAAGACCCCGATCTTTCCGTCGGCGTCATGAATGAAGGCGAATTTGCGCATCGGCTCGGCCTATCCGGCGCGCCGCGTGAAGCAGAGGCGATCATGCTCGATCGCGACTTGCGGCTCGTTGCATTGACCGGCGCGCGCTACCACTCGGCGATCGTGACGACGACGCTCGCATTGGACGCGCTGCGCAGAGCCAAGGACGAGGGCTTGGCCGTCACCTGCGGGACCTCGATCAATCATCTGACGCTGAATGAGAACGACATCGGCGACTATCGCACCTTTCTCAAGCTGAGACCGCCGTTGCGACATGAGGATGAACGTCGGGCGCTTGTTGGCGCGCTCAGCGAAGGACTGATCGACGTCATCGTCTCCGACCATGATCCTCAGGACGTCGAAACCAAACGGCTGCCCTTCGCCGAAGCCGAATATGGGGCGATCGGCGTCGAGACGATGCTCGCGGCGGGGCTTCGGCTCGTGCATTCGGGCGACGTTACGCTGACGCGCCTGCTCGCGGCGATGACGTCGCGTCCGGCTGAAATTCTGGGACTGCCGCAGGGCAGGCTGCAAAAAGGCGCCCCGGCGGACGTCATCCGCTTCGATCCTGACGCGCCTTTCGTCGTCGATCCCGCCGCGCTTCACTCGCGCTCCAAGAACACCCCCTTCGATGGGGCGCTGCTGCAGGGCGTGGTCAAGACGACCATCGTCGGCGGAGCGGTCGTCTACGAAGAATAGGGCTCTGGGCGGGGCGAAGCGGCCGCAGCTCTTCGGACACTCTCCTTCGTCTAACGCCAATGAAATTAGTGAGAAACGAGTTAAAGTTCGTCATTAAGATGAAGACGTCGATGGCGCGCGATCGACGGCTCCCAGTGCCGCAATCCCCACGCGGCGAGGGTGAGCAAGGCGAAGAGGACGCCGAAAGCCCAATCGCGGATCATCGACTCTTGAGGAATGCGTGAGCCGCCTTATGAACATAAGACTGCTTTTAAGAATGAGGCTTCTATGAATTGGGAGGGAATTTATGAAAGCGCTTTTCGCCACAGTCGCCGTTTTCATCGCAATCTCTCTTAGTTCGAGCGCCTTCGCGCATGTCCCGAGCTTTCCTAAGGACGAGCCTTATGCGAAGGCGCGCAAGGCGCTCCTCAAAAAAGGTTGGAAGCCTGTCCACGCGCCCGAGGCGGGATTCGTCTGTCAAAAGGGCGATCCGCGCTGCAAGGGACGACCCGAGACGGTCTCTTGCGCCGGAACAGGGAACGCCAATTGCATTTTTCGCTGGAAGCGCAAGGACGTCGTGATCGACGTCAATACGGTAGGCGAAACGAAGCCGGTGATTACGGAAGTGACCTGTCATTCCGGATGTCGCTGATCTCTCGGCCGCAAACCGACACTTCGCGATATGAACAACGCGAGGAAAATCGCGACGCCGCTGTTTCGATTAGGCCTGCAAGGGCGCCTTGAGGCGCGGCATCCGGCGTCGTGCCAGTTATCCACGGAACGAATTCACGCGTTCGCACGTTAGCCTAAGCGAACGATTGTTCGATGAGCGGTCTATTTTGGGCGCCCGATAATCTCGGCGCCAAAGGCTTTGGGGCTGGGCAGAGATATTTCGCAAACCCATTTTCGTGGAGTGCGGATTATGAAACGCGCAGATGCCTTCAACGGCGCCTTCCTCGCACTAAGCCTCGCTCTTGCTGGAATTCCCGCGAGTTCACGCGCGCAGGCGGTGAAATCCAACGAAACGATAAAGACCGAATATCAATATGCGGCCAAGGTCGTCTGTTCGCTGCTGGTTTCACATCAGGACGGGACTTTGGCGAAGGGCGTCTACCGGACCATCGTCAACATCCATAATCCGACCAGGAAGCGCTTCGCCATCGCCGCGAAAGTGGCGCTCGCGACGGAATTCGGGTCGGACCCCGGTCCGTTCAGCGTGACGCCGTTCAAAAAAGCCGAACTTCAGGCCGATGGCGCGACGGAACTGAATTGTTTCGACATCGCCGGCTATTTCTGCCCCATCAACGGCGTCTGCGTCGATTTCGCATTTCTTGAGGGGTTCGTCGTGATCAAAAGTCCCGAGCCTTTGGATGTCGTCGGCGTTTACACCGCTAGGCATTCCGACGGTGAAGTGGAAACCATGGACGTCGATGCGGTTCGCGAGCGGCAGATCAGCGAAGCGGTCGAATTGACCGCGCCGGAGCCCAAATCCGAGATCAAGAGACACATGGAATTCCCGGCCAAGGGAAGCCCCGCATTCCGAGGCAAGGAACCGCCGAAATAGAGGCGGGCTGGGTCGGCCCGGATAGCCCAGGCGAGGCGCGCCCCTTGAAGAATTCCGCCAATAGCCGTAAAGGCTCGCCGCGCGCGAGCGACGGGCTCGTGACCACTCGGAACGAGGAT
>NZ_JAMRYX010000038.1 GCF_024448135.1 Methylocystis suflitae | reverse complement strand
CCGCTCCGCTGGTGTCGATCGGCAGTTCAATCCGGGACTCGGGATGAATGGTCCGATTTGCGGCATTTCATGTGAGACTTTAGCGGCCTGAGTCTCGATTGAAAGGGTAAGGCAGTGCGCGAATTTTCTTGGGCGAAGCTGGCATCGCTCTCGAAAATGCCTCGGTCGATCGACCGGTCGACGAGTTCCATTTTGAGTGCCCAAAATGTCTGCGCCAGTCTCGATTGAACTGCCTCGGTGGGCACTTCAGTCTCAGCTATCTCATTGAGATCATTCAATGGGCGAGTCCCGCCTTGAAAGGCAAATCGACACCTCTCCCCAACATCGCCGGTATGGATTGGCGAAACTTCTCCGCTCGCAACCGCCCCAGGCGTCCAGCGGGATTATCCCTCTGGCGGAGCCAACGCGCGCTGCGCACGCCCCGAGCGGGCCGGAGTGGGTGCACGAAATAAAGTTCGATGGCTTTCGCATCGTCGCCATGAAGGACAACAATCGTGTGCGCCTCTGGTCGCGCTTCGGAAATGAACTGACGGCGCGATTTTCCGCGATCCGCGACGCCGTCGCTGGGCCGTTAGACCGCGTTCGGACAAGCGAATTGACTCCCCGGATTGCCGCGCGCGGGAGTTTCAGGTCATACCGGATTGCCTGGATTACAGGCCGACGGGATGAGCGCTTTGGCGCCGGCGGCCAAGGCTATAACTAACGGCGAAGGCAGCCGGCGCGGGCGAAGCTTAGCTCTGCCGAGCGTCGGAGATCCCCAATTCGTCTGGAT
>NZ_JAMRYX010000037.1 GCF_024448135.1 Methylocystis suflitae | reverse complement strand
TCTGACCCTAGTACGAGAGGACCGGGTTGGACGAACCTCTGGTGTGTCAGTTGTTCCGCCAGGAGCACCGCTGATTAGCTACGTTCGGGATGGATAACCGCTGAAAGCATCTAAGCGGGAAGCCGGCCTCAAGATGAGATTTCCATACCTTCGGGTGAGAGGCTCCCAGCCAGACTACTGGGTTGATAGGCCAGATGTGGAAGTGCAGTAATGCATGCAGCTGACTGGTACTAATAAGCCGATGACTTGATAACACACCGTTTGTTGGTGCTACGCGTCCACTGAGTGGTTCTCGATGTACGGTCGAGAACCGCATAACAACAATGACTTTGTTATGTGTTTGAT
>NZ_JAMRYX010000036.1 GCF_024448135.1 Methylocystis suflitae | reverse complement strand
GGCGCGCTCGGCGCTCCGCTCTCTTCGACGGGCTGCGCATCGGGCGCGGGAGGCTGCGACCGCGAGGCGGCGAACCACCACGTCGCCGCGGCGAGAGTTAGGATTGCGAGCGCCACCAAAAAGGCGACCCCGCCCCCACTCCCGCCGGACCGTCGTGGCGGCGGCGGATCGGATGCGGGCCGCGGCGGCGGCGTCTGCACGCTCCTCTTTGTGAGGACCGGCGCGCGTCGCGCAGACGAATCGGGCGAATCAGGCGACACGGCGCGATACTGGCTCCATACCCATGCGGAGGGCGGCGTCTCGCCGCCGCCTCCATTTCGAGAATCCGACATTGGCTCGTCCTCCAGAGGCGAATCGTCTGCTCCGGCCGCTTGCGCATGTTGCCTCGCCTCGGCGAAGCTCACAAGTGCGCTGCGAGCAAGTCACGCCGCACACGCGACACAAAGCCAGGAAGCGCGCTATCTAGTCTGGGCCTTACCCCAAATCAGAGCGAGATCGTGCATGACCATTAAAGCCGGAGACCGACTCCCCGACGTGAAGCTGACCGTCATGGGCAAGAATGGACCTGAGCCGGTCGCCACGAAAGACTATTTTGCGGGACGCAGGGTGGCGCTCTTCAGCGTTCCCGGCGCCTATACGCCGACTTGCCACAAGAAACATCTGCCCGGGTTCATCGCCAAGGCGGATGAAATCAAATCCAAAGGCGTGGACGCGGTGGCGGTCACGGCGGTCAATGACATTTTCGCGCTCGACGCCTGGGTGAAAGAGTCCGGCGGCGGCGACAAGATCGACGCGCTCGCCGACGGCTCGGCGACTTTCGCCAAAGCGCTTGGACTCGAACTCGATCTCACCGCGCCCGGACTTGGCGTGCGCGGCAAGCGCTATGCGGCGCTCGTCGACGACGGCGTCGTGAAATGGATCAATGTCGAGGAGAATTCGAGCGAAGCGACGGTCTCGACCGCCGAAGCCACGCTCGCCCGTCTCTAGGCGTTGCTTCCCAAGAAGCGCGGACCAAGCGGCCGCGATTTCAGCGCTGTGAAGATTGCATCAGCGCCGCGACGCCCGGCAGCGTCTTTCCTTCGAGCCATTCGAGAAAGGCGCCGCCGGCCGTCGACACATAGGAAAATTCCTGCGCGACATGCGCCTGGTTGAGCGCCGCGACGGTGTCGCCGCCGCCGGCGATCGAGAGCAGCTTGCCCGCGACGGTGAGCCGCGCCGCGGTCTGCGCGACGGCGTTGGTGCCTTCGTCGAAGGGCGGCAGTTCGAACGCGCCAAACGGGCCGTTCCACACCAGCGTCTTGCACGTGGCGAGCAGCGTTTCGACATGGGCGATTGATTTTGGCCCGACGTCGAGGATCATGTCGTTTTGGCCGACATGATCGACAGAGACGATATGCGACGGCGCATGCGCCTCGAATTTTTGCGCCACCGTGGCGTCGATCGGCAGAATGACGTCGCAGCCGGCTTTCTCTGCTTTGACGAGGATGTCGCGCGCGGCGCCGGCGAGATCATGTTCGCACAGCGATTTGCCGACGCTCTTGCCTTGCGCCGCCAGGAAAGTGTTCGCCATGCCGCCGCCGATGACGAGATATTCAACCTTCGCGACGAGATTGCCCAAGAGTTCGAGCTTCGTCGACACCTTCGCGCCGCCGACGATCGCCATGACCGGCCGCTGCGGGTTGGCGAGCGCGGACTGCAATGCTTCGAGTTCCGCCTGCATGGCGCGGCCGGCGTAAGCTGGCAGCTTGTGGGCTATTCCTTCGGTAGAGGCGTGCGCGCGGTGCGCAGCCGAAAAGGCGTCGCTGACGAAGATATCGCCGCTCTTGGCGAGCGCGTCGACAAAATCGGCGGCGTTCTTTTCTTCGCCCTTGTGGAAACGCGTGTTCTCGAGCAATGCGACGTCGCCGTCCTTGAGGCCGTCGACGATCTCAGCCGCGGCGTCGCCGACGCAGTCGTCGGCGAAAGCGATCTTGCGTTTGAGAAAATGTTCGAGCGTCGGGATGACCTGGCGCAGCGAATCCGCGTCGACGCGCTGGCCCTTTGGTCGGCCAAAATGCGAAAGCAGAATGACCCTGCCGCCTTTTTCCACGATCTCGTTGATCGTCGGCAGCGCGCGCTCGATGCGCGTCGCGTCGGTGACGCGCCCATCCTCCATCGGCACATTGAGATCGACGCGCAGCAACACGCGCTTTCCTTTGACGTCGACGTCGTCGAGAGTGTGGAAAGCGGTCATCGCTGAAAATATTTTCCTGTGAACATAAGTCCCGCAATGCCGATGAGCAGAGTGGCGACGATGCCAAGCATTCCCCAAATTGTTGGGACTTGATTGAAGCGGCCTTCGACCGAGCCGATACGCCCTTCGATACCGGAAAGACGGCCTTCAATAGCGCCAAGCTTTCCGTTCAGCCGCCCGTCCATCTCACCAAGCTTACCATCGAACTTGGCGTCGAGCTTATCGAACTTGGCGTCGAGTCTGACTAGCGCCGATTTGATCTCGGACATATCGGCTTCGAGCCGAGCGACGCGTTGAGCCAGCATCGGATCCTCCGGGCCGCCGCCCGAGTTATCGCTAGAACCACCCGACTTGGATGGAAAAGGGTGAATGCGTGCAGCCATATTATTTGCTATCGCCGATTGGTTTTTTGGCGTCAAAGAATATGTCTACGGCGTGCTGTTCTACGAAACCACATCGTTGACATACTAATGCGATCGTTTCAACCGCATCTCCAAGATTGGAAGCGTAGCGACCATTCTTCTTAATGGTAAGCTGGCCCGACAAATAAGAGCCGGTGAAGAAAAACTTGTCGTTGCTGCAGCGCAAGCACCGAAAGTCGGGAAAGGCCTTGTTGATTTCCTCCGCTAGATAGAGCGAGCGCTCCTCGGCGCTGCTGCTCGCGTCAGTAGCGGGCTCGAGTTTGGGCTGATCGCGCTCTATGGACATCCCCGCTTCCCCCGAATGACCGCCTCAGAGAAGCTTTCCGATCACGCCCGCCACATCGGTCATGCGGCCGGAGAAGCCCCACTCATTGTCGTACCAGGACAGGATCGACACGAGATTGCCGTCCATCACCTTGGTCTGGTCGAGATGGAAGCAGGACGAGAGCGGATTGTGGTTGAAGTCGATCGACACGAGCTTCTCGCTCGTATAGCCGAGCACGCCCTTGAGCGGGCCGTCGGCGGCGGCCTTGATCGCGGCGTGCACCTCGTCCTTCGTCGTCGCCCGCTTGGCGACAAACTTCAGATCGACCGCCGAGACGTTGGGCGTCGGCACGCGAATGGCGTAGCCGTCGAGCCTGCCGTTCAGCTCCGGCAGCACGAGTCCGACGGCCTTCGCCGCGCCTGTCGAGGTCGGGATCATTGACAGCGCCGCCGCGCGAGCGCGGTAGAGATCCTTATGCATCGTGTCGAGCGTCGGCTGATCGCCCGTATAGGCGTGGATCGTCGTCATGATCCCCTTGTCGATGCCGATCGCTTCATGCAGCACCTTGGCGACCGGCGCGAGACAGTTCGTCGTGCAGGACGCGTTGGAGATCACGAGATGATCCTTGGTGATCTTGTCGTGATTGACGCCATAGACGACCGTAATGTCGGCGCCTTCGGCGGGCGCTGAAACCAGCACGCGCTTTGCGCCCGCGTCGAGCAGCAATTTCGCCTTGTCGCGCGCGATGAAAAGCCCGGTGCATTCCAGCGCGATGTCGATCTTGAGATCCTTGTAGGGAAGCTCGGCCGGATTTTTAATGGCCGTCACCTTGATGGGGCCGCGGCCGACGTCGATCGTGTCTCCGGCGACTTTCACCTCATGCGGGAAGCGCCCGTGCACTGAATCATATCGCAACAGATGCGCATTGGTCTCGACCGGGCCGAGATCGTTGATGGCGACGACTTCGAGGTCCGTGCGTCCGGTCTCGATGATATAGCGCAGGATGTTGCGGCCGATGCGCCCGAATCCGTTGATCGCCACTCTCACGGTCATTTGGAAAATCTCCTTGCGCCGCCGGAACTCCGCGGCCCTCGCCATCGAGCCTGTGGGCTCTGGAGGCGAGCGTGTGATAGCACCTCGCGCCCCCCTGTCAACGCGCCAAGGTCGCGCCAATTGGCGCGGTTTCGATTTGCGCGATTCATGCTAGGAACAGGCTGGCAAGCGAATCGTTCGGCGCGTTCGCCGCGCCGCAAAGCCATGCACATACCGCGACCGGCGATGACCCATTCAGATAAGCGCGACGAAGAAAACGCCAAGAGGCTCGAGACCGCCGTCGCCGAGCTGCAGACGGCGCTCGCTCAGCTGGAGCGCACGGTCGCCGCAAAGCTCGAAGATGAGCTGTCCAGCGCCGAACTCGAAGAAGAACTCGCCATCATGCAGGACGATCGGTCGCGTCTCGCCCTCGATCTCGACGCCGCGCTGGCGCGTCAGAACACCCTGGAGAAGAGCCGCGACGAGGTGCTGCGAAGGCTTGAAGCCGCGAGCGAAGGCGTCGCCGCAGCGCTCGGCGCGGCGGGCGTCGCGTCGACCCAAGAGGATTGACATGGCCGCCGTCGTCGTCGCCATCGCCGGTCGCACCTATCGCATGTCCTGCGAGGAGGGCGAGGAGCAGCGCATCGAAGAACTCGCGCGTTACGTGGAAAGCAAGATTCAGTCGATGCGTGAGAGCTTCGGCGAGATCGGCGAGCAGCGCATCATCGTGATGGCCGCGCTCGCAATCGCCGACGAGGCGACGGACGCACGCGCCAAAGCGCAGGCCATGGAATCCGAGATCGCTGCGCTACGCGCCGAACTCGACGCCGCGCGCAAGGCGAGCGACGCCGCGTCGGCGCGCGCCGCCAAGGCGCTTGGCGACGCGACGCGCCGGATCGTGAAGCTCAATGGCGAATTGTCGCCGCCCGCCGCATCGCCGGACGATGGTCTCGAGCTTGCCCGCTAAGGATTACTTCGTCACGCCCCAATCTTCGAAACTCGGGTCGCGCTTGGCTTTTTCGAGATTGTCCGCCTGTTCCGACAATTGAAAATTTCGGTTTTGCGCCGCCATGGCCTCGGCGCCGTCCTTCATAATCGCGATCTTCATTTGCTCAGTGGCGAGGCGATTGAGTTCATTGATCCACTGATTGAGAGCGAGCAGCAAATTGCGTTTGCGCGCTTGTTGAATCTCATGCGACGAATCACTGTTCTCCGACAGCGCGAGTTCTTCCTGAGTTTCGGCGATCATCGCATCGAGCTTCTTGACCTTCTCCTCCGCCGCCGCGACCTGGTCCGAAGCGCCGGACTTGGCCTTTTCGAGCGCCGCTTCGGCTTCGGTGCGCGCCTTCTTGAGATTGTCGAGGCCGTTCTGCAGCCATTTCGCCTGGATCTTCAGGAGCGAGTCGCGCGGAATCCCGCTGAGGCTCAGCGAATTCGGAATGGGAAAATAT
>NZ_JAMRYX010000035.1 GCF_024448135.1 Methylocystis suflitae | reverse complement strand
AAGGGCGGTCAGTTGCGCATGAGCTATTCTCCGAAGGCTGTTGCGATATCCAAGTCCGAGCCCGATCCCATTAACCCGGTTGTTTCCACACCAGATCAAACTCACATTCGGTCGCCGTTCACGACGGCTGCACCAATATCCCGCTTGCAGCGGGTGGGGCTCAGGAAGACGGGACCATTCTGCTGGTCGGCTTTTTAAGCCATACGCTGATGCGGTTCGTCCACCTGGATCCGCCAGAACTGATCAGGTCCTGGAAGATTTGAGAAATTGTTGAGCGTTCATCAGGCGGTTTTTATCACCGCTCCCTCAATGACGACGCCGGCGGTCACATATTTCCACAGCGCTACCAATAGCTTGCGCGCCAGCGCCACGATGGTCGTCTTTTTGAGGCGCCCGCCGTTACGCCTCACCCGTTCTTCAAACCACAGGGCCAGGGCCGATTGCGGCTGATGGCGCAGCCATAGCCAAGCGATCTGGATGAGTGTTGTTCGCAATCGGGGATTGCCGGCTTTCGAAACGCCCTGTTCGCGATCGACTGATCCGCTTTGCCAGGGCGTGGGCGCCAAGCCAGCATAAGAAGCAACCTGGCGACGATTGTCGAAGTGTCGGAACAGCCCCTCTGACCAAAGGACGGAGGCGAACTCGGGACCGATGCCTTTGATGGCGAGCAACATCGCCTGTGGCGCCAGCGCTCCTTCAGTCTTCACCACCGGGTCTAGCAAGGCATCGCGCTCCGTCTCGACTGCCTTGATTTGTTCAATCAGCAGCTCAAGTCGATCGAGTTCGCGGCTGATCTGAGTTTTCAGATGAGGCGGCAATGGACGGCCATCGCCAGTCCTCAGCTCATCAAGCCGTTGCCGACGATCGCGACGCAGCGGCTCATAGCCGGAGACGCCCTGTGAGAACAGCAGTCCTTTAATCCGGTTGACGTGCAGGACCCGTTCGTTGGTCAATACCTTACGCTCACGGCAGAGGCGGCGACGGTCCTCTTCTTCGGGAGCTGGCGCTTTGACCATCGCGCACACCCGAGGTTCGCCGCGCTTGTAAGCCAACAGCGTGCGAACCAGCGCCTCGCCGTCGATCCTGTCGGTCTTCGCGCGTCGGCGCCGACGTGATGTCGCAACCGAGGCTGGATCGACGACGTGGCTTTCGATCCCTTCATTCTGCAACACTCGATGGATCCAAAAGCCGTCCAACCCTGCTTCCTGAATGACGATGATCGGGAACGATTGCCCGGTCCGCGCGAACGCCTTCCGCTGAAGATCCGAAAATCGCGCCAACAGCGCGCAGATGTCTCCGGCCGGCACGTTGTGCTTCGACATCTTCTCGCCGCCCCCCGGCGACAGCGAGGTGATCAGCCAGGCTGAACGGCTGAGTTCCAACGAAACGAAAATTGCGCCAAGATCGCTGCGGATGGCGTTCGGCGTTTCGGGTCGATCAGCTTTAATTTGCATGGTTGTCTCCAGAGTGGGTGTTCGCAACCTCACTCTGCCAGAGTGCCGGTCGCTAT
>NZ_JAMRYX010000034.1 GCF_024448135.1 Methylocystis suflitae | reverse complement strand
GCGGAATGTGGTGGGGAGCCGCCGGTTGCTTGCTATTAATAGCAATGGCGTGGTCCTGGTTGCGCGCCCCGCTCGATTTGCGACGGTTAGCTACCCGCTTTTCCGAGACTTTAATTGTTCGGGCACGGGAGGTGTTACGATGAGCGCATACGACACGACGAGCTCGATGTCAGCCGGAGATTCTCCGTGGAATACGCCATGGTCTGAAACTGAGTTAGAGAGCGTTTACGCTTGCCCCGTCTGTGGGTGTGTTGACCGCAAGATCCTTCAAGAAGATTTGATCGACAATGTATTTTTTATTGCCCCGGGAAAATGGACTTTGTATCGGTGCAATCGTTGCCGCAGCGCTTACCTAGACCCGCGCCCTACCCAAGCGAGTATCGGCAAAGCATATGCTGCTTATTACACGCACGCGGTGGGAATAGCAGAAACAGAATTCGCTCAATTGGGTCAATTTCGGCGCCTGAGGCGCATGCTCGTCAACGGATATTTGAATAAGCGTTATGGTACGCAGCGTAGCCCGGCGGCAGCCTTGGGAGTTTTGTTCGCTAT
>NZ_JAMRYX010000033.1 GCF_024448135.1 Methylocystis suflitae | reverse complement strand
GCGTTGGTATGGACAGTGGGTCTGGGTCTGTTGAGGATTTGCAAATGTCGCTACGGCCTTTGTCCCAAACGACGAAGGCCGTATCGCTCTGTGAACAGGTTTGGCTTGGCAGTCCTCGCGCGTCGTCCGCAATGCTGTGACGCGATCAACTTTTAGCCCTATTGACCAACTCTCCTCCGTTTGATCTGCAGCGAAGAGGAACACTGATGAAATCGTTTGCATGTGTTGCGCTTGTGGCAGCGATCACACTCTGCCTTGGCGGTTGCTACACTCCCCAGGATCGCGCGCTCGGCGGCGCTGCTATTGGCGGGCTTGGCGGCGCTGGCATAGGCGCTCTGGCGTCTGGCGGCAGAGCCGGTGGAACTCTCGCCGGCGCCGCAATCGGCGCTGCGGGCGGCGCCGCGGCTGGCGCGCTGACTGCGCCTCCGCCGCCTCCGCCACCGTATTACTATTGAGATCGCGTGAAAACGCCCGCGGCCTACACTACTTGCATCTGCGCATTCGCAAGTGCGGCGAGTCCTTCGGGCGTTAGGCGGAAACCGCTGTATAGCCTTCCTCGCTAGACCAGGCCTCGATCAAGTCAGGTCCGTCGTAAAATTCGATCCGATGGTTGTCGCCTGAATTCTTGTATCGCGCGACGGCTCCGCCGAAAGAGCTGCGCGCCTGGATCGTTTCGCGATCTCGTAGCGTGCCGAGCTCTTTGCCGTTTTTTGAGATCACAATGGTATAGCGTGGTTCACTCGGCCGATAGGCGTTCATTGTCGCGCTCCTAAATTCGAATCGCCGAACTCAATGCTCTCACGCTCGACGAGTCATGATGATGGCGGAAAGTAAGAAGAAGAACGGCACGGCGCGATCGAATGCGCCGAACCGTCGTGGACGCATCTGTAAGCGGCGCCAAAATCAAACATCCTGTGCGCTGGCGCACTGCGCCTCCCCACCAGATGCGCAATACCTTGAACGTTGCAAAAACCTTCGGCTTTTCGAAGCGATCAGGGGCCAGTCCCCAGGGGCGGCCTCAAAGGCCCGGCTGTCGCGCCGTTGTCGAGCGCCTGCTTGAAGGTGAGCCAGGCATGAGGGGGAAGCCGTGCGTGTCGGTCGCGTGCCATAGGATAGGGACATTGTTGTCTCGATAGTGATGCCCGGTGACGGCGTTCGCCGGCATGATGCCGATGCGCCCGCCGTCCTTCCAAGGCTTGACCCAGAGCGCTGCGCCTTGTTCAAGTTCGTCGATTATGGATTGCATGACGTGGTGATAAACGGCGGTTATCTTCATGGCCGCCTCCGTGTGAAAGAGCGCATGTACCTGCTCCTCGCTATCGACGCACGGGATGCGCCGAACCGCTCGGAGCAGCTAAGGCAAGCATATGAAAACGGCGGTGAGGATCTGATGTAGTCACAGAGCCTTAAAATGGCAGGGCAAAGGAAGCCAACAAAGAAAACTCTAAGGGCGCTCAGGCAACGGACCACGCTGAACGCTTCAGGGTATTGCTCGAAGAAACGCAGGCCTTTTGCTGCGCGATTGGGTTGCACGAAAGCCTCATTGTCGAGATCGCCAAGGCCGATAACGATTCTAAAAATTTAAGCGCTTATTGAGGCAGGAGCTAAGGAAATCGTCAGACATGGCCTGAGGATAAAGCTATTGAATCGCGTAATAAGCAGTGACGCGTTGAGTGATTTTGTGGATGCGCTTCCAATGAATGGTAGAGTGTCCATCCTCAAATTGCTGGATGCCGCCGGCCTTCCTCCAGAGGAACGTGGATTTATCGAAGCGCTGCTCCGTGTGAGGAACGCATACGCTCATGACATCCGATTCGTGGACGTTCGTTTGATCGACCTGATAATGCAGCGGCCGGACAAGTCTCACCTTTTGAAGCACCTCAGCGCGATCAAAACGTACGACGAGGCCGATCTGGTGCAGATGTATGAAAAAGACAGTGGCTTTTTGCGCTTCTGCATTCTCGATTCTGCAATGCGGTTTTTGTTCTTCGCTTACCACCTCGCTGCAAAACACCGGACACCGACCGCCGCAGCTTCACATTAGTTGCCCGCGAGCAGCTGATGTTGATCTGCCAAGGGGAGTATGAAGCTGAAGATCGTGCCGCCGCCAGAACAGCCTGGCTTCTTTCACATCTGCCGCGCACTTCTGTGTCGGCGGCCGGCCGTCGTCTTTCAATGAAAAGAAATATCGTTGACAAAGATCAGATAGGCACACAGTATCACGCTGTTTCGGTTGCCTTTTTGGAAACGACAAAATGACAGATGCATCTCTTTTTTCTGCGTCACGATACGAGCTTGTTCGGAATCTGTTGACCCAACGAATTGGGCACTTGCTCTTCAAGTCGGCTACGCTGCCGTTCACAATGCAGTTGCAGACCCAGAGGAACTGGTGTTGGGCGGCGACATCAACGAGCGTTTCTCATTTTTATATCGCAGCGAGTCACTGGACCCAGTGCCTTGTGGCGAATGGCGAGCTAGGACACAGCGATTGCTGCAATTCGCCAGTGCCTAGCGTGTGCGACGTCTCATGGTACCTTGACCGAGCGTTGCAGCGAACATCTAACCTCGATCACATGGTAGCGGGAACGATTGCATTTGACGATATCAAGGCAGAGATCGACGCGGGGCGAGTAGTAGGCGTCCGTGTCGGGTGGTCCGGTAATGGAGGGGGTCATTTCCTCGCAATCTACGGGTACAGCGAGGTTGGCCCCCGGCAGTTTGTCGACGTCGATGATCCAATCTACGGGAAGAGTCATTTATCGCTTTCCGCTTTCTCGACGAGCTATCAGGGAAATGGAACCTGGACGCACACATACTTTACGAAGAGGTGGCCGCTCTTGCGCTTCAATCTGCCCGATCTGACAGCGTTTGCGATTGAGAGAATTCTCGAACTGAGACCCCTTCTTGCGATGAAGCGGGGAGAGCGACAGATCGGTACCAAGTTCGAGGACGATCAATCGCTTTCGATGCCTCACTACGTATATGTGGCGGGACTCGACGATGTGTTGGCACGAGGAGACGGCGACGGTTTTCCGCTCAGCACCCGAAAATCACTCCGCGTGTTTGAAACGGAAGGTGAGAGAGCAAGGGCCTATTTCGATTTAAGCATTGATGATGCTCCGCAAGTCGAGGACTTAAGCGAGGACGCGGCGACAGTTGGTCTAATACAGCAAGGTGCCTCGGCTGCGGCGCGGATCGCGACCGAAAGCAAGGAGGCCCCGGAGCTGCGATTTGTTCGGATTCCTGCACTCTACGTCGAAGCGTTCTGGCTTCATTTCGAAGAGGCAACGAAGGACGTGTATGTCCCGGTGCGGGGCATCGGACTGTTTACCCCGATGCAGCCCGTGTCAGCAGAGGACTTTATGGCGACGGTGAGAAGGGCTGCCGAGGAGCGGAGGGCGAGGCCGTCAGACGATGCTATCGCTCCCTAGGTCGCGATAGACTGCGCGGAATGAGATGCGCTTCCAGTTCGGCGTTCGATTTCTTGAATTGATCGACCCCGCGTTCGGCGCGGGGTTTTGCATTAGTGGTGTGTTAGGTGCGCGCAGAGCGCAGGAGCGCATCGTCGATTTCCGTTAGCAAACCTGGCTGAGTTACTTCATTGGGAGCTTCGTGGAGATTGATAAATGCAAATCATCGATAGGTTTTTGGCATTTGTGAAAAATGTGCCTTCGTGCCGTTTTTTACGATGGTGTCTCGTTCTCACCTCGTTGCTCCCGGCGTCCGTGCTTGGAAAGCCGATGCCGCCGGAACCAGTGCCAGATAATGGGGGCGCACGCAGTCAAAAGGTATGTCAGATGACCGGCGATCTGGAGTTCGAAACTGTCCAACCAACAAAGAATCCGACCGGGTACTACAATGTACCGGGGACAGACTTGGGTTCTCCGTTCGAACATAATGGACGCCAATATTTCCTTTTCGGAGACACGAACGGGGCCGACGACGGGATTGCGTTCACAACAGCACGCGCCGCCGAGCCTTGTCCGCGATTGGAATTTGTCTCGGATTCCAAGGACTCAAACCACAAGCCTTTTAAGCCGATAGCTGATGCGAAAATTTCGATGAAGGCTGATGAAGTTCCGACTACCGGCTTTAGCGTTCACGGCGCGCTCTATGTCTTCGTCAGAACAGGCTATGCTCTTAACAATGGAGGCCATGTAGACGAGCGGGGTAACGTCACGGAGGTGGGCAAAGCCGCTCTCCTTCGTTCTGACGATAATGGCTTGACGTTTTATAGCGTGTCAGATGAGTGGCGGCAGGGATTGGGGGAGAAGCTCGTCTATCTCTCTTCTGTCCGCGTCAGCAAAGCTGATTTCCCGGACCTACCGACCAATTCAAGCGAGGGTCTGCTCGTTTTTGGCAGCGGAAACTATCGCAAAAGCAAGCCTTATCTAGCCTTCATTGACCTCGACGAGCTGAATAATCGTAAGAAAGTCCTCAAATATTTCGCCGGTACAGTCATGGCGAAATCCATTTCCAGAATAGAGACGAGAATACCGCGTTGGGAAGATGAAGATAAAGAGGCGCGAGATCTATTTAACGACAACACGCCCCAATGTGTTGGAGAATTGTCAGTCACCTGGAACTCCAAGCTTCGCCAATGGCTCATGCTTTACAACTGCGAACATAAAATTTTAGCTCGCGTGGCCGAGAAACCCTGGGGACCTTGGTCAGGTCCCGCGATCATTTTCGATCCTGCAGCAGACGGCGGCATCTGCCGATTCATTCGTGGTTGTTCCTGCCATGAGCGAGGAGGCAACCAAAGAGAAGATTGCGCACCGGTCAGGGACATTACTAGCCCAAGCACGCCAGATAACCCGTGGGGCCTCGGCGATGTGTACGCTCCATATGCCATTCCCCGATATACGATAGGCGGGCGGAGATCGGTGACGGTCTACTACTTGATGTCAACATGGAACCCGTATCAGGTCGTCATGATGAAAACGACGTTAGCGCGTCCCGGCAATGGTGAAGCTGCGCCAGAAACTAAAGCTCGCGAGATGTCAACCAGGCGTGACGGCCGCGACTTTCATCATCATTCTCGATGAAAAATGTTCCGTTCGAAGGTAATTAAATTTTCTTCATGACATTGTGCGAGCGACGCCACGGGTTCACAATGTCTTGGTAGAAAGACTCATTCCTCGACGGCTCTCCGCCACGCTCGCACGCACCTCTTCTTTGCCGCGCAGCACACCGAGCAATGCGAGGTCAGCATCAAACGAAACAACGATATATGGTCGCCATGAGCGGCAAGGTGGAGTCATACCGATGATTACCCTTGAAGAATGCACGAAGTTCGCGGCGCTCGAAACAAACGAACTCTTCACGGGGGCTGTCCTTTCGACGAGGCACCGGTCGCTGCTATTGAGTTACCTCTTGAATTTGAAGCGTGGCCCAAGCGCCGTACGTAAGATGATTGTCTCTGACATTCGTGCGGCGATTGACTTGGGCGCGTCGAAATATGCGGCGGATCTCGTTCTCGTGCTTCGGATGTTCCTCTCCAAACATACGGAAGCGAGAATTTCACAGCAGACGCCTCGCATGAACACCCGCGCATATATGACATGCAGTGTCGCGCGCAGAATGGGGAGGGCGAGACTGCTCGGCCAGTTGTTCTGCTGAAGATCGGGCGTTGTCGTGAGGATCAGAATGCAACGCTTATCGAGCCGGAACGCGTCCCCTTGGAGTCTGCTTAGCGCCGATACCGTTGAAAAACTCTGCGGCTGATCGGCGCCGATGCCATCAGTCGCGTTTTTAATGGACTGAGCGGGGCGAGACTATCATGCGGCGCGTTCGCCTCGCTGGCCCGGCTATGCCGCGATCGCCTCCATTGGCGCACTCCTTGGTCTCAATCTCGCGAGCCGCCGCAAATTCTGCGCAGTCGCCGCGAGGAGGAACTCGTCTCTGGCCCCGCATGGCCCTCGCAGCCGGCGCCCGAGCCGAAGGATGCATTTGAGATGGGCAAACAGCATCTCGACTTTCTTCCGGCGTCGACAAGCCGCCTCGTATTCGGGCGTCGATGCGTGAGCCCGGGCAACGTCGCGGGCGTCTTCGTGCAGATCACGCAGAATCTTGCGGGCGACCGCATTCGGGCAGCAACGCGCCCTGAGTTCGCAAACGTCGCAGTCCTTCTTGCTGGCGCGGTAGAGGCGCGTGCCTTCGGCAGTGATGCCGGTCCGTGGGCTAGCGTAAGTGCGCCGAAACTGGACCAGCTCTTTGCCAGCCGGGCACGTATATCGGTCCCTTTCGGAATCGAATGCGAAGTCGGCGCGCGAAAACGTTCCGTCCGTCCTGGTGGACTTGTCGAAGACCGGAATGTGCGGCGTGATCTTCTTCTGTTTGACGAGCCAAGCCAGGTTCTCGGCCGAACCGTAGGCGCTGTCGGCGGTCAGGTAATCCGGCTTCAAGCCGAAGCGATCCTCCGTCCGCTCGAGCATGGTGCGAGCCGCGCCGACCTCGGCTTGGCGAATGGCGCGCGTGGCTTCAAAGTCGACAATCACCCCGTGGTCCGTATCGATCAGATAATTGGTGGCATATGCAAAGAAGGCATGGCCCTTGTGCGCCCCCGTCCACTGCGCCGCCGGATCGGACGGCGAAATGAACTTCGGCGTCACAGGGGACGCCGCGCCGAAGGCGGCATCGTCCAGAGTCGCGAGATACTCGCGCGCGGCACGGCAGGCCTTATCCTTGCTCTCCTCGGGCTTCCATTCGTCGCTCGGGACTGAGCGCTGCTTATTGGCGTCCGCGGCAATCAAGCTTGCTTCGACGTCGAACCCATCGGCTCCGACCAGCCCTTCGGCCATACAGCGCTCGACGACGGCTTCGAATAGATGGCGCAGGACGTTGCTCTCGCGAAAGCGCCCATGCCGGTTCTTGGAAAAAGTCGAATGGTCAGGGACCTTGCCATCCAGACCGAGCCGACAAAACCAGCGATACGCGAGATTGAGATGAACTTCTTCGCACAGGCGGCGCTCCGACCGTATGCCCATGCAATAGCCGACAATCAACATGCGGATCATCAGCTCCGGATCAATCGATGGGCGGCCGGTGCTGCTATAGAACGGCTTCAGCGCCTGACGGATGTCATCGAGGTTGAGATGCCGGTCGATGCTTCGCAGCATGTGATCCGAAGGGACATGGTCGTCGAGGCAGAAATCATAGAATAATTGGGCCGATGTCGTTTGGACGCCCATCATCGCCGCACCCCCGCCAAATCACCCAAATCAGTGAATCACGGCGTTGCCGCTCCATCAATCAACCGGCGACTTTTTCAACGGTATCGGCGCTTACCGGCCATTGCCAAGCGTTTAGCGCAATGACCGCTTTCCGTAGCGGTGTCTGTACGCTTATTTTTTGAGTATGTGGGTTCAGCTAATCTCGCATTCGCCGCAATGTTTGTAGAGTCGTGCGCCCCGCGAAACATCGCGCCGCCATTTGCCTCGGCCACACTGTAT
>NZ_JAMRYX010000032.1 GCF_024448135.1 Methylocystis suflitae | reverse complement strand
CGGCGGCGCCCAGCGCGCCCGCCGAAACGAGCGCTCCGGCCGCCGAGAGCAAGCCCGTCATTCCCCCCGATTCGGAGTGGGTGCACCCCACCAAGTGACTTTCTTCGCTGCATTTCCCGCTCTCGGGAAATGCAGCGGCTCTACTCACGTCGTTACACGAGATCCTGCACGTCTTTGAATGCGCGTACGGCGCAGGCGAGCGCGAAGGCATATTCCAGCGCCGTGTCTTCAAGCGCCTCGAAACGGCCAGAGGCGCCGGCGTGGCCCGCGCCCATATGGGTGAACAGCAACACAGGCCCGCCGCCGCTCATGGTCGCGCGGAGCTTCGCGACCCATTTGAGCGGCTCCCAATAGGTCACCCGAGGATCGCTCACGCCGGCGACGGCGAGAATCGGCGGATAGTGTTGCGCGCGCACATTGTCGTAAGGCGAATAGGACGCGAGGCGATCATAGGCTTCGGCGCTGTCGATCGGGTTGCCCCATTCCAGCCATTCGGGCGGCGTCAGCGGAAGATCGTCGCGCAGCATCGTATTCAGCGTGTCGACGAAAGGCACGCTGGCGATGATGCCGGCGAACAGCTCCGGCGCCTCGTTGGCGATAGCGCCCATGAGCAGACCGCCCGCCGATCCACCCTGCGCAACGACGCCGCCTTCGCGCGTATAGCCGGCCGAAACCAGATGACGCGCGCAATCGATGAAGTCCAAGAAGCTGTTTTGCTTCTTCTCGAGCTTGCCGTCCTCATACCAGCGCCAGCCCTTGTCGGTTCCGCCGCGAATATGGGCGCGCGCATAGACAAAGCCTCGATCGACGAGCGATAGCGCGTCTTCATTGAAGCTCGCCGAGAGCGCATAGCCATAGGCGCCATAGCCGTAGAGCAGCAGCGGCGCGCCGTCTCCGCCGGGCGTGAAGTCGGCGCGATGCAGGAGCGTGATCGGCACGCTTTCGCCGTCGCGCGCCGTTGCGAACAACCGCCTCGTCACATAGTTCTTTGGATCGTGTCCGGAGGGAATTTCCTGGCGCTTGCGCAGCACGCGCGTGCGCGCAGCCATGTCGTAGTCGTAAGTCTCATCTGGCGTCGTCATCGACGAATAGACGAAGCGCAGAATGTCGGTGTCGAATTCAAGTCCAGGATCAATCGACAGCGCATAGGCGTCCTCGTCGAAGTGAATCGCATGTTCCTCGCCGCTGGAGAGCGCGCGGATGACGAGCTTCGGCAAGGAGTTTTCCCGAAGCAGCCAGACAAGATGGCGCGCATAGACGGTGAAGGAGTCGATCAAGACGCCGTGGCGATGGTGCACGACGTCCTTCCAGTTTTCGCGGCCCGGCTCGGCGAGCGGCGCGACGGAAATGCGAAAATCATCCGCGCCGTCGGCGTTGTTGTGGATGTAGAGGAGGTCGCCATGCGGCTCGACGTCGTAGCGCAGTCGCGGTTCGCGCGGCGCGACAATGCGCGGCGTCGGATTGTCTTCGCGAAGGTCGATCAGCCAGCATTCCGTCGCGTCATGGCCGTGGATGGACACAATGGCGAAACGCCGGCAGCGGCTCTCATGCAGGCTGACGAACCAGGCGCTGTCGGTTTCCTCGATGATCAGCGCGTCGTCGGCGGGATCGGCGCCCACCGCGTGTCGAAAGACCTGCGCGGTGCGATGGTTCTCGTCGATCAGCACATAGTAGTAGGCTTTCGAATCGGCGCTCCAGACAATGGCGCCGTCGCTGTCGCTCACGACGTCAGCGCGGTCGAGGCCGTCGCTCAGCGCCCTGGTGCGGATGTCGTAAAGCTCCGAGCCCGCGTCATCGACGCTCCAGGCAAGCTGCGCGTGATCGGGCGCATGCGCCGCGTCGCCAATGTCGAAGAAGTCGTGGCCCTTGGCGAGCGCGTCCCCGTCGAGGAGCACGGTTTCGGCGCCGCCTTCCCGCGGCGTCCGGCAGTAGAGCGGATGTTCCGCGCCCTCGTGGAAGCGTTCGTAATAGGCGTAAGGCCCGTCCGGCTCGGGAACGTCGCTGTCATCCTCCTTGATGCGGCCGCGCATTTCGGCCACCAGCGCTTTTCGCAAATTCTTGAGCGGCGCCATGACGCGATCGCAGTAAGCGTTTTCCGCTTTGATCAGTTCGGCGATGGCGACGGGAAGAGCGTCGGGATCGCGCAGCACCTCGCGCCAGTTTTTCGCAGCAAGCCAGTCGTAAGGATCATCGAGCACGCGGCCATGGATGACTCTGCGCGTGTGGCGCTGCGCGGCGACGGGCGGCGCCGCGCCCGCGAGTTCGAAGCGCCAATCCGATAATTTCGCCGCCGTGTCGCGGGCCATCGCATCCTCCGCCGATTGTCGTCAGTGGCTTTTATCACCGCATGGCGGGCCGCGCAGCGATCTCTCGGACGAATGCGATCGAAGCAATTTGTAAATCAATCGCGCCTTAGCCTTGCCGACAATGACCTGTCCGCTTTTGGATAAGGAGCGATTCATGCGTTACTCCCACGCCGCGCTCAATCCGGTTTCCGTCGGCGAGCGAAAGACCTCCCGCCCGAATGTCCTTCCTGTGCGCCCTGCGTCCATGCTGCGCCGGCTCGCATGGAAGATCCTCTATTCGAGCTTCATCTCCGGCGTCGCGATCTATGTGTGGTGGCGGCGGTAGCAGGTTCCGAAAAAGCTGACAGACTTTTCGATGGGAACCTGCTCCAACATTTTGATTTTGAGCGATTCCTTCCCGATCACATGAGTCCATGTGATCGGGAAGCGCTCGAGGCGCATTTCGGCCTGCTGCGCCGCATCAAAGACAAACTGTCATAAATCGCCTAAGCTTGAGGCGTGGCCGATGGCGCATGCGCGTTTGCGCGTGATGACGTCGCGCCGCAACCCATCAACAGGGCGCTGCGGCGCGCCTCGAAACGCAGAAGAAACTTAAAATGTTCACGAGCATGAAAAGCATTGCCGCTGGCGTCATTTGCGCCAGCCTCTTCTTAGGCGCCGCTGCGCTCGCCGAGCCGAAGGCCGCCGCGCCAACT
>NZ_JAMRYX010000031.1 GCF_024448135.1 Methylocystis suflitae | reverse complement strand
AAAGCCATGTTTTTCTCCCAGAATTCTGGCGCCTGATTCACGAGCGCCCTACACGAGCCGCACGCGGGGGCGCGGCGATGAGAGCCCGCGCACGCGGCGCGGACTCAACCATTTTTGCGCGGCCTTGCCAAGGCGCGGGGCCCAGCAAGCGCGCCAAACGTCACACGAGTTCGCGGGCCAACGCGAAAGCGTGACGGAAATCGAGGCAGAGCGGCTGGTCGGACGTCGCCATCTTCTTGAAGAGACCAGCTTCCGCGCCGTATTTGACGTTGCCGATCGCCAGCGCGCCAATGCCCAGCGCGCCGTGAGGCGAAATGACGACGCCATTGTCGTGCAGACCGCAGCCTTCAACGCCAAGCGGCGGCACGGCGTTAACGTCGGCGGCGATCAAGAGATCCTTGGCGGCGGCGAGATCGTCCTTCGATAGCACCTGGACGCCGGCGCGCGCCGCGCACAGCGCGATTTCATGCTGGCGCAGCAATTCCCGCACTTGTTCTGGGGTGGAGCCGTCGGCAGGCGCCACTTTGATGTTGAAACGCTTGCACATTTCGTCGGCGAGCTTGGCGACCCGCTCGAGGCCGCTATAGCCGACGACGGTGACCTCTGCGCCTTCAAGCGCCGAGATGACGGCGGCGGAATAGCCAACAACGCCCGTCGCCCCGTAGATGACGACCTTCGAGCCCTTGAGCTCGCGCTGTTTCTTCTCCCGCAGAATCTTTTCGACGCAGGCGACCATGGCCCCGG
The DNA here is from genome assembly GCF_024448135.1 of Methylocystis suflitae. GTDB lineage: Bacteria > Pseudomonadota > Alphaproteobacteria > Rhizobiales > Beijerinckiaceae > Methylocystis > Methylocystis suflitae. The sequence goes on along the minus strand of NZ_JAMRYX010000031.1, from coordinate 26,837 downwards.
CGGTGGTGAAGGAGCCGTAGGGATCGGCGAAGAGCGACACTTCGAAGGGCTTGAGCAGCGCTTTCTTTGCCGTGTCCATCATGTCGAGCGCGAGCACGGCGTCGCGGCCGGCGAAGAAGATGCCGGTGCGCAGCGCGGCCGAAGGCGCGCGCGAAAACATCGCGTCCTGCACGAGCGCGGTGACTTCGTCGAGCGTGACATTGGTGTAGGGAATCGCCGCGTCATAGCCGGCGTCGAGGGCCATGTTCACATCGAAGGGGCTCATATGCTTCAACGTGCTGAGCATGTGCAGAATCGCTTTGGCCATTGAACCTCCCCAACCTTTCCCTCGATTTTCGCGTCTTACGCGGCCAATAGGCGACGCGCGGCGGGAGACAGTCTCCAGCCCCTCGATCTCTCAAAGATTCCCGGCAAAAGGAACGGCGCGCGGGCGCGCGCCTCGGCCTCGCCCGGAGCGATGGGAGGCTTAGAACCCAGAACGAAGCCGATGTCTAGAGGCGTGTGCGCCGCAGCGAGGGGTCGCATGGCGCCTTCTGTTGGTTGACGCCGGCCGCGCTTTGCCTCTATAAGCCCGCAAACGGGGCTCGGCGCATTAAGCGTCGCGCCTCGCTGTCTTTTTCACCCTCTGCTGGCGATCGCGGGCGACTGACGCCGCGGTCCACGCATGGAAGAATAGAGCGAAAGGAACCATTATGTCCCGCCGTTGCGAGCTGACCGGAAAGGGCGTGCAGTCCGGCAATCTCGTCAGCCATTCCAATCGGAAGACGAAGACCCGCTTTCTGCCCAATCTCGTCAATGTGACGCTCGCCTCAGAGGCGCTGGCGCGTTCGGTGCGGCTGCGTATCTCCGCGGCGGCGCTGCGGTCGGTCGAGCACCGCGGCGGGCTTGACGCCTTCCTCGTGAAGGCGAAGAGCGAAGAACTGTCGCAGAACGCCCGAACGCTCAAGCGCGAAATCGAGAAGAAGCAGGCGGCCGCGAGCGCTTAAAGCTTCGCCTTCTGTTTTTTGGCATTTGGCCCCGTCGCCTTGCGGCGGGGCTTTTGTCTTTTTAGGCGCCCCCGAGCTTACCGCGGACGTAATCAGCCAGGATGCCGATGACGCCGATACGCTTAATCGCCGCCCAAAACTGGGGGCCAATAGAATTCAACGCTGCGGCCCAGTAGCGCCACTTCGCGCGACGGAGTGATATGCCGCTGACAACGTCGTTCCGGAAGTCTTCATCGAGGCATTGAAGAAGGCTAGCACGGTAGCGCTTCTTGGCGAAGAGACCAACGAGGAGCTCCGCAAATAGTGGAGGCTCCCTCATGCTCTGAGGTTCAAACTTGAATTTTAGTCCACCGCAAATTCTCTCGATAAACCAAATCCTTAATAAGAGCTGAAAAAACTGAAATATGATCGCTACAGCGATAGACACGCCGTACGTAAAATTAGCGCTTAGCTCGATATATTCGCAAGCTTTGAAACATAGCCCAAACACGATCAACGCTAATGCATTTTCGCCACCTTGTAGCACGCCTCCTTTCAGTCCTCGGACGAGCGCTTGCGAGTTGCTCCGAGCCTTCATGCCGAAGCCCCTTCAATTTCGAGTCCATCGCGCATAGCGTCCAGCGCTCGTAGTGACGCCTGCAACGCCAACTGCCCCGGCCCGGTAATAGCGAAATACTGCTTCTTCCGCCCGCCACGTGCGGCGGTCGCCTCTCCCTCTCGAGAAGCGATGAGGCCTTTGTCTTCCAATCGCTCCAGCACAGCGTAAATCGAGCCGAATGAATACTCGCGATCCGTGCGCTTCCTGATTTCATCGCGGATCGAAACGCCATAGGCGTTGGGATGCTGAATGATGATGGCGAGCAGCGTCTGCTGCTCGGCGGTCGTCAGCTCAGGAATTTTGGACAAGAAACGCTCCGCGATTCGATTTCTTCGTAAGATTTGAAGAAATTGAACTCGGCGTCAAGCCCTCTCCTCACCCTCATGCTGAGGAGGCTCCGAAGGAGCCGTCTCGAAGCACGAGGGTGAAGAGAGGCAATATGTTTATCGAGTTTCCTCGTCCTTCGAGACGCGCGCGTTGCGCGCTCCTCAGGATGAGGAAACTCTTGGCCGCCCTACCCCTATATCCGGCCCCTACCCCCGCAGATCCGGCGGCGTCGCTTCTTCCGCCAGCCGCTTCAACGCCTCATCGAGCGAAAGCTGCGTCTGCGCCTGCGATCCGAGCCTGCGCATCGAGATCGTGCGCTCGGCCGCCTCTTTCTTGCCGGCGACGAGCAGCACGGGAACCTTCGCGAGCGAATGTTCGCGCACCTTGTAGGTGATCTTCTCGTTGCGCGCGTCGACCTCGACCGAGAGTCCAAGCTTCCGCGCCGCGGCGGCGACCTCATAGGCGTAGTCGTCGGCGTCCTGCGTGATCGTGCAAATGACGATCTGCAGCGGCGACAGCCACAGCGGCAGATGTCCGGCGAAATGCTCGATCAGAATGCCGGTGAAGCGTTCGAGCGAACCGAAGATCGCGCGATGGATCATCACCGGCGTCTTCTTCTCGCTGTCCGGCCCGATGTAATAGGCGCCAAAGCGGGACGGCAGATTGAAGTCGACCTGCGTCGTGCCGCATTGCCACTCGCGGCCGATCGCATCGCGCAGCGTATATTCGAACTTGGGGCCGTAGAAAGCGCCCTCGCCCGGATTGATGCCCGTCTTGATGCGTCCGCCCGAGCGCGCTTCGATTTCTCTCAGGACGCGCGTCATGATCGCCTCGGCCTCGTCCCAGGCCTCGTCGGAGCCGACGCGCTTCTCGGGCCGAGTCGAGAGCTTCACGACGACTTCCTCAAAGCCGAAATCGGCGTAGGTCGAGAGAATAAGTTCGTTGATCTTGAGGCACTCTTCGGCCATCTGCGCTTCGGTGCAGAAGACATGCGCGTCATCCTGCGTGAAGGCGCGCACGCGCAACAGGCCATGCAGCGCGCCGGACGGTTCATAGCGATGCACGACGCCGAACTCCGCCATGCGCAGCGGCAGATCGCGGTAGGACTTCAGGCCATGTTTGAAAATCTGGATATGGCCCGGGCAGTTCATCGGCTTGATGGCGTACAGCCGGTCTTCGTCCGTCTGTTCGCGCGCGGGCGCTGAGACGAACATGTTTTCGCGAAACCATTCCCAATGGCCGGACGTCTCCCACAGCGACTTGTCGAGGAGCAGCGGCGCGTTGACTTCCTGGTAGTCGGCCTTCAGGCGCCGGCGCATGTAGGAGATGACGTTCTGGAACAGCGCCCAGCCCTTCGGGTGCCAGAAGATCGCGCCGGGGCCTTCCTCCTGAAAATGGAAAAGGTCCATCTCGCGGCCCAAGCGGCGGTGATCGCGGCGCTCGGCTTCCTCCAGCCGGTGCAGATAGGCGTCGAGATCCTCCTGCGTCGTCCAGGCCGTGCCGTAGATGCGCGACAGCATCGGCTTCGTCGAATCGCCGCGCCAATAGGCGCCCGCAACCTTCATCAGCTTGAAGGCCGTGCCGACCTTGCCGACGGAGGGCAGGTGCGGACCGCGACAGAGATCGAGCCACTGGCCCTGCCGATAGATGCTCAAAGGCTCGTCGGACTTGATCGCGTCGATGAGTTCGCCCTTGAAAATCTCGCCCTTGGTCAGAAACCATTGCTTGGCGTCGTCGCGGCTCCAGACTTCGCGCGTGATCTTGGCGTCGCGCGCGACGATCTCGCGCATCTTCTTTTCGATCGCCGGCAGATCTTCGAGCGTGAACGGCTCGGCCCGGAAGAAATCGTAATAGAAGCCGTTCTCGATGACCGGGCCGATCGTCACCTGCGTGCGGGGATAAAGCTCCTGCACCGCCTCGGCCAGCACATGCGCGGCGTCGTGGCGGATGAGCTCCAGCGCGCGCGGATCTTCGCGCGTGACGAACTCGATCTTCGCGTCGCGCTCGACCGGGCTTGTGAGATCGACGAGCGCGCCGTCGAGCGTCATGGCGACGCTACGCTTGGCGAGAGAGGGAGAGATGCTCTTGGCGATGTCGACGCCCGAAACGCCGGGCTCGAACTGACGGGACGCCCCGTCGGGGAATGTAACCGCTACCATGTTTGCGCTCCTGTCGCGCTCAGTCGCCGATACGAGTCGACGTAAGTCGCTTTGGATGGACGGAGCCTTCATAGCGCCGCGCGCGCGCGGGCGCAATCGTGGCGAAGTCGGCGGGGCTTTAACGGAAAAGACGTGGCGCCTCCGAAAGGATTCGAACCCCCCGGATGCTTGCCGTTAGCACGTCAAGGTTGAGCTAACCCTTCAGGAATACGGACGCGAGAAGGTTTCGAGGAAATCTGCGTGACCGGCCCTCAAGGCCAAGCGTTAGCGCTCGCCGAATGATCGGACGCCAGGAGCATTGTTGCATTCAACCATGATCCGCGGCGAAGCGCCCGCCTGCCGCCTAAAACCAACGTCCACGGCCATACCAGCCGCCGCCAAGCAGGAGAACAACAATAATAATGAGGAGGAGCGTCTGGGTATCCATGATGTCCATTCCTTTTCAATGCGATGGCTCCGGCTTTGGCTCGTCCACATATCTGCGTTTGGTCCGGATGACCTCGCCGCATCGCGCACATCATATGGGAGATGCCGACAGACAAAAAAGAAGCGGGCGAATTAGATGACCGATATGTCGCTGAATTCTTGACCGCAACGAAAGCAAAACCTTCAGCATGCCGAGAGTCGTGCAGCTGCGCGGGTCGACGTCAGTGGGAACGGATCACTCAGGCAGGCATGACCAAGTGTATTGGTTTCGCTTCGCCAAACTTGGGCCATGGCACTTTAATGCCGGCTGCCGACAGGAACATCTGCGCCACATAAAGAACGATGAACACCCCGACCAAAACGACGAGCACGTGAACAACTGTTCGAAATGGCTCCGCGAGAGGAATGACACGGAGCAAGGTCGTCGCGGCCCACCAAAAAACCCCGATGATGATGACGAGAAAGATGAGTCCTATTAATGTTTCGATCATTGTCGTGTCTCCACCAAGCCGACTTTGCCCAAACGGCGGACGACCCTGCGGAAAATATGGACCTATCTACCATACAGACAAGGCCAACGATCGCGGTGAGCCGTTGTCGAAGCGACGAGTCGTCGTCGGCCAGACGTGTCGGAGCACTCGTTGAAATTGGCTCAGACCGGCGCCCCCCTTTGCCTCAATGTAGGCGTGGAAGGAAGGCGACGCGAAAGCGGCGCGTCTCGGTGTGTCCCAGTCACGAGAATCCGAAGCGTGATTTTTGACCCGGTGATGGTCTGCCGCGTTTCGCTATGACCGCGCGTTTTTGTAATCGCGAGCGCTCAGCGCGTCTTTCGCACCGCCAACTGTTGGGCGACCGCGCGGGGAAAGGGTTAGCAGCCCGTCAGCCGTTTTGGCTTGTGAGCTTTGATTAAGATGGCGCGCCCGAAAGGATTCGAACCTCTGACCCCCAGATTCGTAGTCTGGTGCTCTATCCAGCTGAGCTACGGGCGCCTGCCTGGCCATAGCCCCTGTGTGTTAAACGGGCTATGGCGACGTGTCGGCTCGTTTACCGGCAAGCGACGCGAATGGCAATAGCGCATTTACTTTCGCCGCGCGCAGCCTTGCGTCGACGGCGCAAGCATTTAGATAAAAGGCTCTAAGTGGGATTTGTAATGGAAACGTTCCTGTCGGACGGCGTCGAGATAGCCTATGTGGATTTCGAGCCTTTAACGGAAGATCGCGGCGAACCGATCGTCCTGGTGCATGGCTTCGCCTCGACCCATGCCGTGAACTGGCTGTTCACGCAATGGGTCAAGACGCTGACTGAAGACGGGCGCCGCGTCATCGTCTTTGACAACCGCGGCCATGGTCGCTCCGCCAAGCTGTACGACCCGGCGCAATATAGTCTCGACCTGATGGCCGCCGACATCGTACATCTGCTCGACCATCTGTCGATCCCGCGCGCCGACGTCATGGGCTATTCGCTCGGCGGACGAATCGGCACCGTGCTGGCGCTGGCCGCGCCCGAGCGCGTGCGCTCCTTGATCCTCGGCGGCATCGGCGAAAATCTCATCGAGAACTCCGGCCTGCCGCGCGGCCTCGCCGAAGCCATGGAGATTGAGCGCATCGAGGACATTGATGATTCGACGCTCAAAATCTTCCGCGGCTTCGCCGAATCCACCCGCAGCGACCTCGCCGCCCTCGCCGCCTGCGTGCGCGGCGCCCGCAAGTCCGTCGAGCCGGAGTTGCTCGCGCGCATCACTGCGCCGGTGCTGATCTGCGTCGGCACGCGCGATGACGTCGCCGGCGACCCGCTCCCGCTGGCCGAGTTCTTTCCCAACGCCCGCGTGGTCGATATTCCCGGCCGCGACCACAACCGGGCCGTCGGCGACAGGATCTACAAGCAGGCGGTGCTGGAGTTTTTGGATACGCGGCCTTAACGTCGCCGGCGGCGCCCGTGCCTTTGTCGAAGCGGCCCGCTATATATTGCCCGAGCAAGGAGGGGCGGATGGGCGCCGAAACGCGCGAACAGGGCGCGAAAATCATCGATTTCGCCCAAAACGACCCGCTTTTCGCGCGGCTGCGCGCGGAGGCGGAGGACGTGCTGCGCCGCGAACCCGAGCTCGGCGGCTTCCTGCATCCGGCGATCCTGTCGCAGAACGGCGTCTTGGGCGTCGTCGCGCATCGCGTGGCGCAGCGCCTCGACCGGCCGGAGGCCCCCTATGTCGCCATCCGCCAGGCGTTCGAAGAATGCGCCGCGCGTGAACCGGGACTGGTCGAGTCGTTTCGCGCCGACCTGCTCGCCGTGCTTGAGCGCGACCCCGCCTGCACGAGGCTGATCGAGCCGGCGCTGTATTTCAAAGGCTTCCATGCGCTGCAGACCTACCGGCTGGCGCATTGGCTGTGGAAAAACGGCCGCAGCGACTTCGCGCTGATCCTGCAGAGCCTGTCGTCGCAGACCTTCCAGGTCGACATCCATCCCGCCGCCGTGATCGGCAAGAGCGTCTTCATCGATCACGCGACCGGCGTCGTCATCGGCGCCACGAGCGTCGTCGAAGACGAAGTGTCGATGCTGCACGGCGTCACGTTAGGGGGCACCGGCAAGGCGCGCGGCGACCGGCACCCGAAGGTGCGGCGCGGGGTGCTGATCGGCGCCGGCGCGAAGGTCCTTGGCAATATCGAGATCGGTCGCTGCGCGATGATCGCCGCGGGATCAGTCGTGCTCGACCCGGTGCCCGCCAACAAGACCGTCGCCGGGGTGCCGGCCCGCATCGTCGGCGACGCGCGCTGCGCCGAGCCGGCGCTTGCCATGGATCAGATGCTGGCCTATCTCGACGCCGGCATGTGAGGGGCGGGGTTGACCTTGAGCAGAATTCTACTGAGCTTTGCGCTCGTTTTTGTCGCGGCGTCGCTGCTGTCTCCACGCGCCGCGACAGCCGCCGGTTGGCATTATTACGATCCTGAATGTCCGATCGATCTTGGCGGCAATGAACTTGGCGGCAAGTCGATGAAATTCGTCGCCATGCAGCCCAAGAAGAACGTCGACCGGGAATGCATCGCGCTGCCTGACGTCGGCCCGAGCGTCATCGTGCTCGACGCCGCCGACACTGAATTGCGCGACATGAACTGGGACATCCGCATCTTGCGCGGCAAGGGGCCGAACGGCGACGCCGACCCCGAAGCCGATATCGTCGGCCGCCTGCCGGTGCAGAAATTTCGCAACGGCATGGTGAATTTCGACCAGAATTTTAAAGAGCCCGGCGAATACGTGCTCTACGCCAAGCTGACGAGCGACGACGGCGCCAAAACTTTTGAAGGCAAGCACCCATTCTCGGTCGGCCTCGTCACCGAGGAGGAGATCTATCTCTATATCGCCTTTGCCGTTTTCGTCGTCGTCGCCGGCGGCGTCGCCTTCACGCTGTGGCACCAGGGCAAGCTCGGATTCAAGATCCCGGATTTTTCGAAGACGGATTAAAGTTCCTGCGGGACGTGCCGGAAAGCCCCTCCCAACCCTCCCCCGCGCTTCGCGCCGGAGAGGGAGCCGGTTGCGCGGTTCATGAAGATGCGTGGATCTTCGACTAAGCCGCGGGTCGGGACATTCTCCCAACCGCGCCAAGAATCATCATTTTCGCCAGTCATGGATTGATTTACCGATAGCGGATCTATAGAGAGCGGCATTGTATCCGCAGGAGTTGCCCCTAAAGGACAACTAAGGTCACTACTTTAGAAAACCTACCCGGCGCTGGCCAAATCGTTCCGGTCTCCACTCCGGAACGATTAGACGTCGCTTAAGTTGGATCAAGACTGTCGCTTCAGAAGTCAGCTGACCGCAGATACGATCAACAATCTCGTCCACTTTTCAAGTTTAACCCGGATATTTGAGGGCCAGCGTGACAGTTGCGCAACGCGATCACCGCAAAGTTATTGGCTATTTGCGCAGTCAGTGCGAAGCGGAAAGGCGCTATAAGCTCGAGGCTCAAACAGCACAAGCGACGTATGACGTCGATCCAGTTACGCGCGGCGCCTATCGTCGGGTGCTGGAGCTGTACTGGACCTTGTCGCGACTGCTTGCTCCGCAACGCCGCACGTCGCCCGCGGCCCAACGTGAAGAGGAAGCCCCACGGCCGGCCCCGCCCCCGCAGGAACAGTTCCCGCTCATGACGATCGCGCCCGGGGACCGGCCATGCATATACGTTGATGTCACAGACACCAAAATTTTTGACAAAATGACGGGCATTCAACGCGTTGTCAGCGAGACCGCTCATTACGTCACGAAACTGGGAGACGGCCAACCGGTCCAGATTCGCGGGGGACTTATACTAGCCGAAATAGACGGAGTGATGGGCAAGATCGAAGCGCGTCCTGGCGATATACTTCTGTTGCTAGACGCTGGCTGGAACAATGTGGACAATTATCCGCAGGCCATCAGCGCCTTCAGAGAAAAAGGCGGCGCTGTTGTAGCTGGCGTTTACGATCTTTTTCCAGTCCTCTATCCGACGTTATACGGGCCCGAACTCGTGATCGCCTTTGAGACCTGGCTCAGTGAAGTCGTATCCCGGAGTGATGCGGTCGTTGCAATTTCTCGTAGTTCCGCGAAATGCTATGCCGAATATGCGATGATGCGATACAAATGGTGCAGTAGCCAAAAAATCGGCTGGTGGCGACTGGGCGCCAATCTATTGGCTGAAACCTCCGGAGAACCAACCGCGGCCGCAATCGAAATCGCGGCGCAAGGCCCATTTTTTCTCTGCGTCGGCACAATCGAGACGCGCAAAGGCTATCCGGTCGCGCTCGAGGCTTTCGAACGTCTTTGGGCCGAGAACATAGACGTCAACCTTGTCATTGTTGGCAGACCTGGGTGGAACGCCCAGGCGTTTGAACAGCGCTTGCGGCAGCATGAGGAAAAGGGACGGCGTCTTTTCTGGCTGGACGACGCGAGTGATGCGGATTTGCGCCACCTTTACCGCGAAACGCGCGCGGCCGTGTTCACGGCCTTCGCCGAAGGTTTCGGTTTGCCCTTGGTGGAGGCCGCACAATGCGGCGCACCCATCATCGCCAGCGACATCCCCCAGTTTCATGAGCTTGGCGGCTCAGACGTGCGCTATTTCAATCTCCTCGATTCGGCGAGTCTCGCAGACGCGCTTATGCAAGCGCTCTCAGACGAAAAACGGCCGCCTTGCGTTGCGACTCTTACATGGCGGGAATCTACGATCGAATTGATCGGGCTGCTGCGCTCCGGCGCTTATCAGTTGGAAGTCTCTGCAATCTCTCGTGACATAGCCACAGCCGGACTGGCGACCACCACGTAATGAGGCGCCGACTGGGGCAGTCCGTTATCCAAACCTGTTATTCCTCGGAAAGCCCCGCGGCGGCAATCGTCCCGCTTCGGCGCGATGGCCGATCCAGTCCTTGAGTTCCGTCTTGTCGATCGTGAACACGCGGCTTGACGCATCGGTCCAGGTCAGACCGTCTTTGAGCGCAAATACCTTCGCGTCCGCGACGCCGCCGTCCTTGTAGCGCTGCATGCGCACGCCCTTGCCGCGCGCCATGCGCGGCGCTTCGCTCAAGGGAAACACCAAGAGCTTCCGGTTCTCGCCGATGATCGCGACATGATCGCCCTGCGCCTGCGTCACGATCTTCAATATGGAGGGCGGCTCGACGTTGAGCGCAGCGCGCCCTTTGCGCGTCGAGGATAAAAGATCATCCTCGCTCACGACGAAGCCGCGCCCGTCATTCGTCACCAGCAGCAGCGCGGCGCCCGCTTCATGCGGCATAACCGCGACGACATCGGCGCCTTCCTCGATCTCGGCGAAGAGCCGGATCGGCTCGCCATGTCCGCGCCCGCCCGGAAGCTTTGACGCGTCCAGCGTATAGGCCTTGCCGTTCGACGCGAGCGCCAGGATTTTCGACGTCGTCTGCGCGAAGAAGGACGCGCCGAGTTCATCGTCGCCCTTGAACTGCAGGCTCGAGAGATCCTGCACATGGCCCTTGAGCGCGCGAATCCAGCCCTTCTTCGAGACGACGATCGTCACCGGTTCGCGCTCGATCATCGCCTCGGCGAGGTCGAGATCGATCGCCTCGGGCGCGTCTTCGAAACTCGTGCGCCGCTTGCCCTTCGGCGTCTGCGGGCCATAGGTTTTTTTCAGCTCCCGCACCTGCCAGGCGATGGTCTTCCATTGCTTGTCCTCATCGGCGAGCAGCGCCTCGATGTCAGTGCGCTCGGCCGAGAGCTCGCCCAGCTCCTTCTTCAGCTCCATTTCTTCGAGCCGGCGCAGAGCGCGCAGCCGCGTGTCGAGGATGTATTCGACCTGCAAATCGGTCAGCTTGAACGCCTTTTTCAACTCGCCCTTGGCGTCGTCCTCTTCGCGGATGATGCGGATCACCTCGTCGAGATTGAGGAAGACAATGACCATGCCTTCCAATTGCTCGATGCGCCGAACGATCGCGGCGAGGCGGTGGCGCGAGCGGCGCTGCAGCACGTTCCGGCGATGATCGAGCCATTGCCTTAAGGCCTCGTCGAGCGAAACGACCCTGGGCGTCACGCCGTCGACGAGCACATTCATGTTCATCGTGAAACGCGTTTCGAGCTCGGAGAGCTTGAACAACGTCTCCATCATCAGCGCCGGATCGACCGTGCGCGCGCGCGGCTCGAAGACGATGCGCACGTCTTCCGCCGATTCGTCGCGCACGTCCGCGACGAGCGGCAGTTTGCGCTCAGAGATAAGTTCGGCGAGCCGTTCGATGAGGCGCGACTTCTGCACGCCATAGGGGATTTCCGTCACGACGGCGACCCATCCGCCGCGCGGCAGTTCCTCTTTGATCCAGCGCGCGCGCACACGGAAGGAGCCGCGCCCGGTGCGATAGGTCTCGATGATCTCGTCGCGCTTGTCGACGATGATGCCGCCGGTCGGAAAATCCGGCCCCTGCACGAAGGTTAAGAGCTGTTCGGCGGTCGCCTTGCGGTGAGAGATGAGATAGAGCGCCGCGTCGCACAGCTCGGCGAGATTATGCGGCGGAATGGACGTCGCCATGCCGACGGCGATCCCCTGCGCGCCATTGGCGAGCAGATTGGGCAACGCCGACGGCAGCACCACCGGCTCCTTCTCCTCGCCGGAATAGTTGGGGATGAAGTCGATCGCGTCTTCGTCGATGCCTTCCAGAAGAGAGCGCGCGACCGCCGTCATGCGCGCTTCGGTGTAGCGATAGGCGGCCGCCGAATCGCCGTCCACATTGCCGAAATTGCCCTGCCCGTCGACGAGCGGATAGCGGGAGGAGAAATCCTGCGCGAGGCGCACCAGCGCGTCATAGATCGCCTGATCGCCATGCGGGTGGAACGAGCCCATCACGTCGCCGACGATCTTTGCGCATTTCTTGAACGGCGCGCCGGGATCGAGGCGAAGAATATGCATGCCGTAAAGTATGCGGCGGTGCACGGGTTTGAGCCCGTCGCGGGCGTCGGGCAGCGCGCGTCCAGTGATCGTCGAGAGCGCGTAACGCAGATAGCGCTCTTCAAGCGCCTCGCGCAGATCGACGGGCGCGATCACGCTAACGTCGCTTGCGCCCTTGCCTTTTCCGCTTCCCCCGCCGCCTTTTTGCGCCATTTCAAAAACCCGATTCTGCCTTTGTGATCGGTACTATGGCCGCGGGGGCGTCGGCGCAAGCGAAGGATTTCGAGGGCGGCTCTTTAACTCTGAAAGCGCGTCGCCAACCCATCGACTGCGTTTTGTGCGGCATCGTCGCAAATAAGGTATTGCAGGCGCCGCGTTTCGTCCTTTAGAAGGCTTGCGAAGCGATGGCGCGGATCGGCGCGGTCGAATTTTCGCCGGTTTTCCGCGGCTTTCAAAACATGGCGTCCATGAAGAAACTGCTTTCGTCGCTCATCGCCGCGCTGCTCGCAACATCCGCCTCATTCGCCTTGGATAGATCGCAAATGACGGTCGCCGGCTCGACGGTCGCCGCGCGGGACCGCGCGCCTCAGGCGCGCGACGCTGACGAAGACATGCAGGCGCTCTGCCGCGAGGTGCTGGTCGACATCGACCAGGGCTACGGCGTCAGCAGCCATGAATCGCGTTATATTTGCGGCGACAAGCGCCGCTAGACCAGGTTTAGAAAAAGTTGACAGACTTTTTCGATGAGCACCTGCTCCAACATTTAAAGCGCTCGAAGCGATCCGCCGACGCGCCCCTTGTTGTTCCTCACGCCACGCGTAAAAGCGCGCCGACGTAAAGTTCGCGCGCCGCTGGCAGCGCGACGCCGCGCGGCTTAAGCACGTCGCGCGTCAGGAAATATCCGGTCAACCGGAATGCGGCGATGAGATCGGCCTGCTCCGCCACAATGCTCTCATGCTGAAGAAAGCCGGGATAGGGCAGGAGTTTGTCGCGCCATGGCGCGCCGGCGGCGCGACTCACCGCGCGGCCCGATTTCGGCGACACATAGGCGAGATCATCCCTCGCGCCGGTCAGCGCGCAGGCGTTGAGATCGAGCCCGAAGCCGAGCGCGCCGAGCAGCGCAAGCTCGAATCGCGCCAACATCGTCGCGGCGCCTTCGGCGGCGCGAATATCGCCGAACAGCGCCGCAATGGCGTCGGCCATTTCAAACAATTCCTCATGGGGATCGCGCTCCGGCAGCAGGCGCAGCAACGCGCAGAGCGAGGCGACGCCATTAAGCGCAGCGCCCCGATCGAGAAAATGCGCGGCGCGGGCGGCGAGCGGCTCGACCGTCAAGGCGCCGAGATGGTCCTCAAGACGCGCGCGCCACTGCGCCGCGACGAGATTGCCGGGCTGCAGAATCGGACGCAGCCGGCGCGAGCGACCGCCGCGCACGAGACCAAGATGGCGGCCGTGTCCGCGCGTCATCACCTCGAGGATGACGGAAGTTTCGCCATGCCGACGCGCGCCGAGAATGAGAGCGTCGTCGCGCCATTCCATATCAGGCTCACACTTCGGAAAGCTTCATATCCGGCCTGTAATCTAAGCCTTCGACTTCCTTGATCAAAGCCTGGCCGCAGATCACCCGGTTTTGCGTCGGGTCGAAGGTGAGCGACGGCGATCCGTGCAGGCGCCAGCCGAGGCTCAACGCTTCCGTGACGCGATGGCAAAAGGCCGCGTCGTCCGGCCCAGTGAGAAAACGATAGGCGGTCATCGCCTTGCGTTCGTTCGACATTCGATTCTCCCGCGCCGCGCGAATCACCCGACCTTGGCCCGATATTATTTGCCCTTGGGGAAATCCAGGCGCATCTCGCGATAGCGCTCTGGGTCGTCGGCCCAGTTTTCCCTCACCTTTACGAACAGGAAGAGATGCACCGGCTGTTCGGCGGCCTCGGCGATCTCGCGGCGCGCCGCCTGACCGATGGCCTTGATGGTGCGGCCGCCTTCGCCGATGACGATCTTCTTCTGGCTGTCGCGCGCGACGAAGATCGTCTGCTCGATGCGCGCCGAGCCGTCCTTCTGATTGGTCCAGGAGTCCGTCTCGACCGTCGACTGATAGGGCAATTCGTCGTGCAGCCGCTCATAGATCTGCTCGCGGGTGATTTCCGCGGCGAGCAGCCGCAGCGGCGCGTCCGAGAGCTGATCCTCGGGATAGAGCCAGGGCGAGGGCCTCATGCGCTGCGCCAGCGCCTGGCGTAGATCGTCGACGCCGTCGCCCTTCAGCGCCGAGATCATGAACGTTTCGTCGAATTTCTCTCGCGCGTTCAGCGTTTGCGCCAGCGCCAGCAGCCTTTCGCGGGGAATGAGATCGATCTTGTTCAGGACGAGGAGCTTGGGCGCCTTGGCCTGCTGAAGCTGCTCCAATATCGCGTCCACTTCTTCGTCGATCCCCTTGCGGGAGTCGATGAGCAGCGCGATGACGTCGGCGTCGGCCGCGCCCGAGAGCGCGCTCGCGACCATGGCGCGATCGAGCCGCCGCTTCGGCTTGAAGATGCCCGGCGTGTCGACAAGGATGATCTGCGCCGCGCCCTCGATGGCGATGCCGCGAACCAGCGCCCGCGTCGTCTGCGCCTTGCGCGACACGATCGAGACCTTGGCGCCGACGAGTTGATTAAGCAGCGTCGACTTGCCGGCGTTGGGCGCGCCGACCAGCGCCGCGAAGCCGCAGCGCGTGTCTTCCCGCGCCAGTTCGTCGTCGCCGCTCATGTGTCGCCCTTTCCTTTGGCCGCGTCTTCGCGTGCCAGAAATGCCGCCGCAGCGGCTTGTTCTGCGACCCGTTTCGAGGCGCCCGACCCAGGCGCCGCCGCAAATCCCTGCACCTCCACGACGACCTCGAAGAAGGGCGCGTGGTCCGGTCCGCTGCGGGCGACGAGCTGGTAGCGGGGCGTGGCGAGGCCGCGCGCCTGAGCCCATTCCTGCAAGGCGGTCTTCGCGTCGCGCAGATCCTGGCCGCTCGCCGCCATGCGGTCGCTGAACGCCTTGCGAACGATATGTTCGGCCGCAGCGGCGCCACCGTCGAGAAAGGCCGCGCCGATGATCGCTTCGCAAATGTCGCCAAGTAGGGCGCGTTTGCCGCGTCCGCCGGTCTGGGCCTCGCCCTCGCCGAGCCGCATCGCTGCGCCAACGCCCCAGACTTCCGCCACCTCGGCGCAGGTCTCCTTGCGCACCAGCGCCGCGAGGCGGCGCGACAGCTCGCCTTCGCTCTCGTTTGGAAAGGCGTCATAGAGCATGTGCGCCACGGCGAGGCCCAGCACGCGATCGCCCAGAAACTCCAGCCGCTCGTATGAATCGCGCCGAGCTGGCGACGCGCTGACATGCGTCAGCGCGCGGCCGAGCAGCGCCGGATCGGCGAAGGCATGTCCGATACGCGCCTCGAGATCAGCGAGCCCCTCGTCGCGGCTGCGCGTCATGTCACGCCTGTGCGTCCGATCAATGAACGGGCCGGAACAGCCGGTCCCAACGCACGGACCATGGCCAGCGCCAGAAGGCGAGCGCCGATTCGTCCTTCCGGACCGAGAAGAAGATGATCTCGGCGCGGCCCACGAGATTGACGAAGGGCACGAAGCCGACGCCGCCAAGCTCCGGCGCGATGCGCGAATCGGTGGAGTTGTCGCGATTATCACCCATCATGAAATAGTGATCGGGCGGCACCACGAACAGCTCGGTGTTATCGTTGATGCCGTGATCGCCCTCGATTTCGATGATCGTATGCTCGACCGCGGGATGATCGCCGTTGCCGGGGAGCGTCTCCTCATAGGTCGTCACGGGGACTTCGCGGCCTTCGCGATTCTCCGTCACTTCCTTTTCGAGCGGGGTGCGGGGCACGATGACGCCGTTGATATAGAGCCTGCCGTCGATGACCTGGATGCGGTCGCCGGGAAGGCCAATGACGCGCTTGATATAGTCGGTCTCATTGTCCCGCGGCAGCTTGAAGACGATGACGTCGCCGCGGTTGGGGGGCGAAGCCAGAATGCGGCCAGAGAAAATGTCGGGCCCGAACGGCATGGAGTAATTCGAATAGCCGTAGGCGTATTTCGACACGAAAACATAATCGCCGATCAGCAGCGTCGGGATCATCGAGCCCGACGGAATATTGAACGGCTGAAAGAGCAGCGTGCGGATGACAAGCGCGATCGCCAGCGCCTGAAGGATGACCTTGATGGTTTCGAGAACCCCGCCCTCTTCGCGTTTTTGCGCCACCGGAACGTTCCTGCTCAAGCCGACTCACTCCTCATTCATTTGGGCGGCGTCGGCCCGCCCGGCCGCCCGGCTTAACACGCTACAGCTTCCATGAGAACCTTCGCCCGAGCCTAAGAATAGTCCCGGGCCGGCGTCAAATGGATGACCGCCCGCCACCTTAGCGCGCTTGGCGAGCGCGTCTCCGCCCGATCGGGATTAACGCTAACGCCTGCGCTTACGGTCCGGCAATCGCGCCGCGCCCCGCCCTAGAAGGCTAGCGCTCGGCCCTGCTCCATCGCCTCACGCATCCGCCGGATCGCCTCCGCCAGCCCGACAAATATCGCCTCGCCGATAAGAAAATGGCCGATGTTGAGTTCGACGATCTGCGGCAAGGCGCTCACGCGGCGCGCCGTCTCATAATCGAGGCCGTGGCCGGCGTGAATTTCGAGCCCCCGCCCGGCGCCATAGGCGGCGGCTTCGGCGACCCGCGCGAATTCCGCCTCGGCCCGGCCGATATCGCCAACCTCGACGGCGTGGCACCAGGCGCCCGTATGGAGCTCCACGACCGGCGCCTTGATGGAGACGGCCGCGTCAATCGCCTCAGCCGACGGCTCGATGAACAGCGACACGCGCACGCCCTCGCGCGTCAGCTGATCGACGTAAGGCAGGAGGTAATCGTGCTGGCCGACGACATCGAGACCGCCCTCGGTCGTGCGCTCGGTGCGCTTTTCCGGCACGAGACAGACGGCGTGCGGCGCGGTCGCGACGGCGATGTCGAGCATCTGCTCGGTCGCCGCCATTTCGAAATTGAGCGGCGTCGAAATCGCCGCCTTCAGCCGCGCCATGTCGTCGTCGTGGATGTGGCGGCGATCCTCGCGCAGATGCGCGGTGATCCCGTCGGCGCCGGCGTCGATGGCGAGCAGCGCGGCGCGCACCGGGTCGGGCCGCGGACCGCCGCGCGCGTTGCGGACGGTCGCGACATGATCGACGTTGACGCCGAGGCGAAGGGGTTTGGCGCTCATGCCGTTCTCATAGCGCGCGGGCGTAGGGTTTGTCATTGGCCGCTTCGCCCGCGCGGCGGCTCAAAGAGCAATTTCGGTCAAGATGACGGTCCCCGCGCTTGCTACGATGCAAATATGGAGAACGGCGCAACACGAAAGGGACCGGACTATGCGCGACGCATCAACCGCGTGCTGGATTACATCGACAAGCATCTCGACGAAGCGCTGACCGTCGACGCGCTAAGCGACGTGGCGAATTTTTCGAAATTCCACTTCCATCGGCAGTTCTCCCAGCACTGCGGCGTCAGCCTCTCGCGCTATGTTCAATTCATGAGGCTGAAGCGCGCCGCTTACCGACTGGCGTTCAATCCGACCGCGCCGATCATCGACGTCGCTTTGGATTCGGGGTTCGAAAATCCGGAATCCTTTTCCCGCGCCTTCAAAGCCGCATTTGGCCAAACGCCAAGCGCGTTCCGCAAGACGCCGGACTGGGCGTCGTGGAGCGCGCGAACTCGGATAAGCCACCCACCCAGCGAAAGGACGAAAGACATGGACGTGAAAATCATCGATGTCGAACCGATAATGGTCGCGGCGCTCGAACATCGCGGCGCGCCAGCGCTGCTCAACGATTCAGTGCAGCGCTTCATCGCCTGGCGAAAGGCGTCCGGGCTTTCTCCGGTCAGCCAATGCGAGACCTATGGCGTGCCCTATAATGATCCCAATACGACGCCGCCGGAAGAGTTCCGCTTCGACATTTGCGGATCGGCGCCGGCGCCGGTTGCCGCCAATGAACACGGCGTCGTCGCCAAGACGATCCCCGGCGGGCGCTGCGCCATGACGATCCATGCCGGCTCGCGCGAGCGGATCGACGAGACCGTCTATGCGCTCTATCGCGACTGGCTGCCGGAATCAGGAGAGGAACTGCGGGATTTCCCGGTCTATTTCCACTATCTGAACCTCGATCACGATACGCCGGAACACCGCCATTTGACCGAGATTTATCTGCCGCTGAAATAGGGTTCGGTGGGGGCGGCGCGCTCGCCATGGCGCGGGCACGACATGGATGTGTTGCACTTGTCAACACACATTGATATGTTACCGAAATGACTGCTCGCCCCCGCCAATCCGCCGAAGTCAATATTCATCTGCGCGCCCGGGCGCGGGACAAGAAGCTGATCGACCAGGCGGCGGAACTGGTGGGATCGAACCGTTCGCAATTCATGATGGCCTCGGCGCTCAAAGAGGCCAAAAACATTCTGCTCGACCAATCGACCCTCTACGCCGACGCGAAAACTTTCAAAAAAATCATGGACTGGATGGATGCCGAAGCGACGCAGGACGAAGCGGCGGGCATGAAACGCATCCTACAATCAAAAGCTCCATGGCAGAGTGATACGAATTCCTGATCCGTCCGGTTGGACCGCGTCATTCCCGGCAGGCCGAAGGCCTGACCGGGAATCCAGAGCAACCGTCACGATGATTGTCGTGATTCTGGATTCCCGATCGCGCGCTCTGCGCGCGTCGGGAATGACGGCGCAGCGATTCAAGCGGATGTCGTATGACTGACGAATCGCCCTTATTCAGCCCGCCGGTCTTGTTGACGGAAGCGCATGACACGGCGTCTTTCGACTGTGGCGAGCCCGTGCTCGATGACTGGCTCCGCAATCGCGCATGGCCCAATCTGCAAGTCGCGGCCAGCCGCACCTATGTGATTTGCCCCGCGGGGTCGGGCCGGATTATCGGCTATTTCGCGCTGAGCATGGGGCAGATCCTCGCGCAGGACGTCAAAGGCTCCATGCGCCGGAACATGCCAAGGCAGATTCCGGCGGTGACGCTCGGACGTCTGGCGATTGATCGCGCATGGCAGGGGAAGGGATTGGGGCGGGCGCTGCTTGCTGATGTGGTGCGGCGGTCGTTGCGGGCGGGGAAAGAAGTTTCGGTGCGGCTTGTGATCGTCCATGCGATCTCACCCGCCGCCGAAGCCTTTTATCTGCATCACGGCTTCACCCGCCTGCCGGGGGAGGCCCCGACTCTCGCCCTCGACCTGATTAAGCTGCAAAAGCTGCAAAAGTCCGAAAGGCTATAGGGCAAAAGCCGCTGCTCGTCATGCAACATGCGGGTTTCTTGCGTTTAGCAAAATATTGAGTTTCGTACGAGCCACAGAGTGGCGTTGCTCAGAGTGCGGTTAATTCTATCAAGTAGCGGTCAAAGTTCGCCGCAAAGCCGCTCGCGTTTGCGGCACGATTTCGCGAAATTGCCGGTCGAAATTATGCTGGTGTCCATTGCTTGGAAAGTAAACGAGCCGACCCTTATTGAGCACGTTGAACCCGTCTTCCCTCAACTTTGACTCCAGCAGCCTGCAAACGTTCGCCTTGATCAAGACCAAAGGAACTCTGTTCCAGAGGGTACCCAGCAACCGCCTGAGGTCGCTACAAAGCTCTCGGTAGTCCTGGGCGATCACGAGATCGCGTGCGCGCTTGTCATGCACATTCACCGGCTGATAGGTCGCGTCGACGAGCACCCAACCCCGTTCTTGAAACTGGCGTAACCCCTCCAACTTCGTCTCCGGCTGGATGCCGAGTTGCTTCATCAACGCATTGAACAGTGGTTCGCTTAATTTGCCATCGCGGTTGTAGAAATACTTGCCTGAGACCGGTGGCGACTCGGCGACAATGACGAGCGCGATGGTTGTGGGTTCAAATTCCCGCCGCATAGAAGTAAATTCGACGCGTTTTTTTTGTTCCATTGAGGAGGCCTCACATTCAAGCTTCTTGCTTGCGCAAAATCTCCGAAGCAGTCATTGACAATGGCCGTTGATTCCTCGCCCCGTTGGGCGGTCCGCCCGTAGCTACGGCAGCGCACGCCCTTCCTTCACCCAATCATCCGCTCGACCTTGCTGACCAAAGCGCTCGCGCGCAGCCGCGTGACGACGCCGTTCAGATGTTTCAGATCGGCGACTTCGAGATCGAAGGTCATTTCGCGGAAATCCGGCGAATGCGCCTTGAAGCTGATGTTGTCGATATTGGCGCCGGTCTCGCCGATGAGCGTCGCCAGCGCGCCGAGCGTGCCCGGCTCGTTGATCGCCGTAACAACGATGCGGACGGGAAAGAGCGCCGAAGAGCCGGCTTCGATATCCCAGCGCACGTCGAGCCAGCGTTCGGGCTGGTCGTCGAAGGCGGTGAGCGACGGCGACTGGATTGGATAGATGGTGATGCCTTCGCCCGGCGTGAAAATGCCGACGATGCGGTCGCCCGGCACGGCGCCGCCGTCGGGCGCGAAACGCACCGGCGCGTCGCCGCGCAGCCCGCGAATCGGAATGGCGCCGCTCCCCTCTTTCGCGCCGGGCGCTTTGAAGACCACATTGGCGTTCGCCTTGACGCCGAACCAACCCGGCTCGCCGGGGCGGATGGCGGCTGGCCCGGCTTTGCGCTCTTCGCTGAAATCGGGATAGACCGCTTTGACGACGTCGCCGGAATAGATTTCGCCGCGGCCAACGGCGGCGAGCGCATCCTCGACGGAGGGACGCGCGAGCCGCATCAGCGCCGCCTTCAGCTTCTCTTCACTCCAGACACGGCCGGCGCGCTCAAAAGCGCGTTCGACGATCTGGCGGCCGAGCCCGGCATATTGCTGGCGCACGGCATCGCGCGTCGCGCGTCGGATCGCGGCGCGCGCCTTGCCGGTCGCCACCGCGCCCTCCCAGGCGGCCGGCGGAACATGCCCTTCGGCGCGGATGATCTCGACCTCGTCGCCGTTTTTCAGCTGCGACAGAACCGGGGCGACGCGCCCGTTAATCTTCGCGCCGACGGCTGAATCGCCGAGCTTCGTGTGCACGGCGTAGGCGAAATCGATCGGCGTCGCGCCACGCGGCAGCGCGATCAATCCGCCCTTCGGCGTGAAACAGAACACCTGATCCTGGAACAGTTCGAGGCGCGTATGCTCGAGAAACTCCTCGGGATTGTCGCCATGCGCGAGAAGATCGAGGGTTTCCTGCAGCCAACGGAAGGCGCGGCTTTCCTTGGCGAGCTCCGCGCGGCCGTGCGCGCCGACCGCATCCTTATAAAGCGCGTGGGCGGCGATGCCGAAGCGCGCGATTTCATGCATTTCGGCGGTGCGAATCTGAAGTTCGACGCGCTGGTGGCCAGGACCGATCACCGTCGTATGGATCGAGCGATAATCGTTCTGTTTCGGCGTCGAGATGTAATCCTTAAAGCGGCCGGGGACGTTGGGCCACTTCGTATGCACGACGCCGAGCGCGCGATAGCAATCCTCCACCGCCCCGACGATGATCCGAAAGCCGAAGATGTCGGAGAGCTGCTCGAAGGAGATCGACTTGCGCTCCATCTTGCGCCACACGGAAAAGGTCGTCTTCTGGCGTCCGGTGACTGCCGCGGTGATGCCGCGCGCCTCGAACTCCTTGGTGAGTTCGTCCTCGATGCGCTTGATGATGCGTCCGTTCTTCGCGCGCAGATCGTGCAGCCGCTGCTCGATGGTCTGATGCGCTTCCGGCATCAAATGCCGAAAGGCGAGGCCCTCCAGCTCCTCGCGCAGGCGCTGCATGCCCATGCGGCCGGCGAGCGGCGCATAGATGTCGAGCGTCTCCTGTGCGATGCGCGCGCGCTTTTCCTGCGGGACGAAATGCAGCGTGCGCATGTTGTGCAGGCGGTCGGCGAGCTTGACGAGCAGCACGCGCACGTCTTCGGCGACGGCGAGCAGCAATTTGCGGAAGTTCTCGCCCTGCCGCGCCTGCTTGGTGACCAGATCGAGCTTCTCGATCTTGGTCAGGCCCTCGACGAGTTTGCCGATCTGTTCGCCAAACAGCCGATCGATCTCTTCGCGCGTGGCGTCGGTGTCTTCGAGCGTATCGTGCAGCACGGCCGCCACGATCGTCGCGTCGTCGAGCTTCAGATCGGTGAGGATCGCCGCGACTTCGAGCGGGTGGGAAAAATAAGGGTCGCCGGAGGCGCGGGTTTGCGCCCCATGCGCCTTCATCGCGTACACATAAGCCCGGTTTAACAAATCCTCGTCGACGCGCGGGTTGTACTTCCGCACGCGTTCGACAAGCTCGTACTGACGCATCATGCGCGTGGCGCCAAGGACCGGTTATGCGCCGACCCGGCCGCCGCCCATGCGCAAGTTTCACGCAATGGGCAAGCGGAGCGGCGCCGGAGCAGCGAGTGTGTTAAGCGAGAATAGCGCAGGCCGGCCGCCATGACCAACGGCGGCGATGACCAACGGCGGCGCTGCGAAGACGCGGCTCTGGCGGAGGCGTCGCGGCGGAGACGTATCGCGGACGCCCGCCAGCGCGGGGATGGGCCGAACCTACTCCGCTTCGTCCTCGACCTCGGCGGGCGGCACCAGCCCTTCGAGACCGCGCAGCAGGTCTTCTTCCGTCATCCGGTCGAACTGGCCTTCGCCTTCGAGTTCGCCGGCGACCGCAGGGGTCAAGGCAGGCGCCGCTTCGGCCTCCGGCTCGTCGACCTCGACGTGATGCTGCAGCGAGTGGATGAAATCCTCGGAAAGGTCTTCCGGGGCGAGCGCCGATTCAGCGATCTCGCGCAGGGCCACCACAGGATTTTTGTCGCGGTCGCGATCCACAAGGATCGGCTGACCAGACGAGATGTTTCGCGCCCGATGCGCCGCGAGAAGGACGAGGTCGAAGCGATTTTCGATCTTGTCGACGCAATCTTCGACAGTAACGCGCGCCATCTGCTGTCAAGCTCCATTCGGTTCGGGAGTAGCGCTGATACGCCAATTAGGAAAATTAGGCAATAATCTCTTAGCTCTAGACGCGCGGGTGATTTTTTTTGACGCTGCCGTGGGGATTTTTTCTAGAAAATGCCCAATCATCGTCCCGTAAAAAAACGCAGTTCCTCTTGACGCTGTGACAGGGAGAGGCGATGTATTTCCCTGAGATGTGTGCGGCGCTTTTTAGAGATGGCGTGAATAGCCGGCGAATGCAGCGAGAACGGCGCAATCGCTATTTGTTGATTTGGGCGCCGGACATTAGACGATTGAGCGAAACGCCGAACTGCGGGTTGACGGCGTTAGCCGGCAATGCCCGCGTTCTAACACCTTAACCCGACCGCGAGACTAAGATGGCAGATATCGAACGAACTGCGTTGTTTATTGATGGCGCGAACTTGTACGCGACCGCGAAATCACTTGGATTCGATATTGATTATAAGCGCTTACTCCGCGAATTTCAGAGCAAGGGCCGTCTGATCCGGGCGTTCTACTACACTGCTCTGATCGAGGATCAAGAGTATTCCTCGATCCGTCCGCTGATCGATTGGCTGGACTATAACGGCTATGCGGTCGTGACCAAGCCGACGAAGGAGTTCGTCGATTCGCTTGGCCGTCGCAAAGTTAAAGGCAATATGGACATCGAGCTGGCGGTCGACGCCATGGAAATGGCCGGGCATATCGACCACATGGTCCTGTTCTCGGGCGACGGCGACTTCCGGTCGCTGGTCGAGTCCGTGCAGCGGCGCGGCGTTCGGGTTTCGGTCATTTCGACGATCACCACCCAGCCGCCGATGATCGCTGACGAATTGCGCCGCCAAGCCGACGAATTCATTGACCTTATCCATCTTGTGGGCAAGATCGGCCGCGATCCGGGCGAACGCGCAGAGCGCATGCAGCGCTATCAGGAGCGTCCTCGTCCCACGCCACAAGCGGCTCACGCCGAAGAAGAAGACGGCGAGTGACGGCGCGGTCCTAACGGAAAACCAAATGGTCGGCGTCGCGACTTCAAGGCGCCGAACCTTGGCAGGTCGGGATCAGCCGCGCGCGCGCAACAGCCGGCCTTTTTCGCGGCTCCAGTCGCGCTTCTTTTCGACTTCACGTTTGTCGTGCAGCTTCTTGCCCTTTCCTAGGGCGATTTGCAGCTTGGCCCTGCCCTTGGCGTTGAAATAGAGCTTCAGCGGCACGATCGTCATGCCCTCGCGCTCAATAGCCTGCGACAGCTTGGCGATCTCCCGTGACTTGAGCAGCAGTTTGCGCGGCCGCTTCGGCAGATGGTTGAAGCGGTTGCCGGCGAGATATTCGGGAATGTTGGCGTTGACGAGCCATGCCTCGCCTTGCCGATCGACATGGGCGTAGCTTTCGGCGATCGTCGCCTTGCCCGTGCGCAGCGACTTCACCTCAGTGCCCGTCAGCGCCAGCCCCGCTTCGAAAATTTCGCCGATTTCGTAATTGTAGCGCGCCTTGCGATTATCGGCGACGACCTTGAAATTCGGATCCGGCTTTGCGGCCACTGATTTTCCTCAAAGCGCCTCGACAAAGGAGAGACGCGAATTTGTGCGTTAGGCGGGAAGCGCGCCGGCGTGGACCATCGCCGCACGAATGCGATCCTTCGTGGGTTGCGTGCACGGCACCAGAGGCAGACGCACCTCTTCTTCAGCCTTGCCGAGAAGCGACAATCCGTATTTCGCGCCCGTGACGCCAGCTTCAAGAAAAGTCGCGACATGCAGCGGCGTCAGCCTGTCCTGGATCTCCAGCGCTTTGGCGAAATCGCCCGCGAGACAGGCGTTCTGCAAATCGGCGCAAAGCCGCGGCGCGATGTTGGCGACGACCGAGATGCAGCCATGCGCGCCCGCCGCCATGCAGGCGAGCGCCGTGAGATCGTCGCCCGAAAGCTGGATGAACTCCGGCCCCATCGCCTCACGTTGGAGCGAAATGCGGCCGATGTTGCCGGTCGCGTCTTTCACGCCGACGACATTTCTCAACTCGGCGCAGCGCTTCATGGTGTCGACGCTCATGTCGATGACCGAGCGCGGCGGGATATTGTAGATGATGATGGGAATAGAGACGGCGTCGTTGATCGCCTTGAAGTGCAGATAAAGCCCTTCCTGGTTAGGCTTATTATAGTAGGGCGTGACGATGAGGAGCCCGTCGGCGCCGGCGCGTTCCGCATGGCCGGCGATGGCGATCGCCTCGCGGGTATTGTTCGAGCCCGCGCCGGCGACGACCGGCGCCCGCCCCCGCGCGGCGCGAACCGTCTCGGTGATGACCCGCCCATGCTCCTCGTGGCTCAGCGTCGGGCTCTCGCCCGTCGTGCCGACAGGAACGAGGCCGTGCGTTCCATTTTCAATCTGCCAATCGATCAGCGCGCGCAGTGCGTCATAATCGACCTCTCCATGGGAAAACGGCGTGACCAGGGCCGTCATCGACCCATGAAAAATCGGCTTTACGCTCATAGAATCAAAGCTTTCCCTATGCCTCAGAGCCGCCGTAATCGCGTCGCTAAGATTGATCGCCCTTCATAGCCGTTGGGCTGCGTCGAGGAAAGCCCCACGCTGTGCTATAAAGCCCAACGCTATAATGGGAGACGCCAGAGCTCGAAGACAGCCGGCGCGCGAAGTTGACTCTTCGTAAACCAAATGAGCGCAGCTTTCTTACACAAGTAGGGAAACGCGGTGATGATGTTGCCTCGACGCGTCGCGACGCGGTTCAAACTGACGGTCGGCATCGCCGCCCTCGTGATCGCCGCGCCAGCTTTCACCGGCCTTGACCGTCTCGGCGACGGAGAGGCGAAGCGCAAGACCTCCTCGCGCTGGACGCCTTCTATTCCTTTCAGTCTCGGCGCTTGGCGCTCGCGGGTCGGCACGTTGCAGGAGACTGTTCGCGAGTTCGTCGACCGCAAACACGCTGACGACGAGGCGGCGCATCCTCTGGAAAGTTCGCTCTTTGCCGCCGACGAAGGCGCGCTGCCGCCGATCGTCGCCTACGTTCCTGCGCAGAGCTGGCTTAATGGCGCTGCCGCAAAGGCGAATCTCGCCGCGTTGCTGGGCGACGACACGGACGGCTTCATACAAGCGGTCGCCTTGTATAAAGCCGGAGATTTCGCTCAAGGCGACGACGCCGCGTCGCGGCTCCGTACGCCGCTTGCCGACGCCGCGCGATGGACTGGCCTTCGGCTGCATCCCACCGAAGCCGGGTTCAGGCGCATCGCCGAATTCCTTACGGCTCACCCGGATTGGCCCGCCGGCGACTGGTTGCGCCGTCGCGCTGAGCAGGCGCTCGTCGCCGAGCGCCACGCCGACAAGAGCGTGCTGGCCTGGTTCGCGGAAAACAAGCCACTCACCGGCTTTGGCAAATATGCCCTGGCGCGAGCGATCGCACGCGAAGGCGATTTCGAAACGGCGGCGGCGCTGGCGCGCGACGCTTGGCGCAACGACGATATCGGACAGGGGTTCGACACGATCTTCAATAAGGAGCTCGGCGAGTTTCTGACTCCGGCCGATCACAAATTCCGCGCCGATCGTCTGCTCTATGCCGGAAAGAATACGCTCGCTTTGCGCAGCGCCGAACTCGCCGGCAAGGACGTCGCGCTGCTCGCCCGGGCGCGCATTTCCGGCGGTGATAAGCCGGCGGCCGCTTTGCCGGCGTCTGTGCAGAACGATCCCGGACTGCTTTACGGGCGCGTGCACAAGCTGCGCAACGACAAGAAATTCGTTGAAGCGGGCGCGCTGCTGCAAAAGGCGCCGCGCGACATCGAGCAAGTCGTCGACGGCGACGCCTGGTGGGAGGAGCGGCGCATCGTCGCCCGCAAGCTTCTCGACCAGGGAGATCCGCAGACCGCTTACAAGCTTTGCGCGGATCACGCCGCCGCCAAGACCAGCAACAAGGTCGACGCCGAATTCAACGCCGGCTGGATTGCTTTGCGGTTCTTGAACGACCCGATCAAGGCCGAGCGCCATTTCACGCGTCTCGCGCAGGTCGCCGAGACTCCGCTGCAAAAGTCTCGCGGATACT
>NZ_JAMRYX010000030.1 GCF_024448135.1 Methylocystis suflitae | reverse complement strand
CAGGCGGCCGAGCCGCACGCCTTGGTGGCGCCGGTTCCGCGCTCCCAGACGCGCAGCAAAATATCGTCGCGCGAAAGCATCTGCGCGAAGGAGACATTGGCGCGTTCGGGAAAGAGCGGATGGCGCTCGATGCGCGGGCCAAGCGTCTCGAGGTCGACCAACATCGCGTCGTCGACGAAGAACACGGCATGCGGATTGCCCATGCTCACCGCGCAAAAGCGCGCCGGCGCGCCTGCGACCGGCGGATCGAGCGAGACCTCGCGCGTATCCTCCACCGCGCGTGCGAGCGGAATCTCGCGCCAGCCCAGCCGCGGACGCCCCATGTCGACTGTGAAAACCGTATCGGCATGGCGGCGCGTTTCGATGACGCCGGCCTCCGTCTCCAGACGCAGCGCGTCCTTGCCTTCGCGCGCCAGCGCATAGGCCACGCAGCGCGTGCCGTTGCCGCAGGCGGCGGAGAGAGAGCCGTCGATATTATAGATGCGCATATACGCGTCGTCGCTCGGCCTGCGCGGCCTGTGGAGCGCCATCAGCTGATCGAAGCGCAGGCCCGGCGCGTTGGCGATGGCGCGCGCTTCCTGCGGGGCAAGCTCATGGTCGCTTCCGCGCAAATCGAGAATGAGAATCTCGTTTCCCGCGCCATTCATGCGCAGAATTGGAAGATGGTCGAGCGGATGCGCCATGGGGCAGCTTTTCGCCTATTCTCCGGGAGACGCGCTCGTATATAGAGAAGGCTGCGCCGAAGCGCCACTGCGACTCCCGCCGAACGCGCGTCGCATGTGCGCGCGAAAAGGCCATGATGGCCGCTTAGGGACGCTCGACGATGGAAGAAGAACCGGGCTTACTGGACAGCCTGCGACGCTATTGGCGCGCGCTGGCGATCTTCACAGTTCTTATCGCCGGCGCCGCGATCTACTCCGAACGCGCGCTGGTTCCGGTCGCCGGCATTGGGGAGGCGGACAAATCCGCCACCCCGCAAAAGCCTGCGCCGCCAAACGCGGCCCCGGACGCGAAATCCAGCGAGACGAGCGACGCCAAGCCTGACGATGTGAAACCGGGAGAGGCAAAGCCAGGCGACGCGGCCCCGCCCCCTGCCCACGACGAAGCGGCGCAGGCCATGATGAGCCAGACCGTGAACGTCGAGGCCCGGCCCGCCGCCGTCATCAAAGGACAGGGCAAGTGGGAGGACGCGGCGAAGACGATCAGCGAGGCGCTCGCCAAGCTCAACGACGCCGTCGGAACGTCGGGGTTTGCCGTCAACGGCCGGCCCGTGGCCGTTTTCACCAGGACCGACGACGCCGGCTTCGCCTTCGAGGCGATGGTTCCGCTTGCGGCGGCGCCGGAAGGCAAGCCCAAGCTGCCCGAGGGCGTCAGCATCGGCGCGTCGCCAGCCGGTAAGGCGCTCAAATTCCAGCATCGCGGCGCCTATGACGAGATCGAAGCCACCTATGAGGCGATCGCCGCCTATCTCGACGAGAAGGGGCTCGATACGAAGGATCTCATTCTCGAGGAATATCTTACCGACTTTAAGGGCGACGACGCGAGCGTCGACGTGGATATTTATGTGTTTTTGAAGTGAGCGGTTGCGAATCCATCCATCAATGTTATAACTTAGTTATAACATTGATGGATGTGCCATGCGTAGCGCGCTTCGAAAAATGGGAAACTCTTCCGGTTTGATCATCCCCAAGCCGTTCCTTGCCGAAATTGGGGCGGATGTCGGTGACGACGTCGAATTGACCGTCGAGAAAGGCCGTCTTGTCGTCACGCCGCTCAAGAAGCGCGTTCGCGAGGGTTGGAGCGATGACGCCCGCCGTATCGCCGAGCATGGCGATGATGCGCTTCTATGGCCGGAGTTTGGTAATGAAGGCGACGAAAAACTGACGTGGTGAAGCGCGGCGAAATCTGGCTCGCTGCGCTCGATCCGACGGTCGGAAGCGAGATTCAGAAGACGCGGCCATGTCTGATTGTTTCGCCGCCGGAAATGCATGACCACTTGCGTACGGCGATCGTCGCGCCGCTGACAACGGGAAGCCGCCCCGCCGGCTTTCGCGTCGCGCTGACGTTCAAGGGCAAGCGCGGGCTCGTGTTGCTTGATCAAATTCGCGCAATCGACAAGCAGAGGCTCGTCAAGCGCTTGGGCAAAGCGTCCCAATCTACGCTCGCGACGATTCTCGCTGGCCTTCGTGAGGTCTTTGAAGATTAGCCGTCAGCGTCGTTTCGGCGAAACGCCGAAACGAAGCGGCGCCAAAGCGACGGCGCGCTTTCGCCATAAGCCAATTGGAACGCGCCTTCAAAAGGCTTGCCCGCTTCGAGCGCGCGAAGAAGCTGTAGGAACGCCGTCTCGTCGCGCCTGCGCAGCCAGCCGACGAACATGCCGGCCTGCCGATAGGCGACCGCTGGCGCTGGGTGAGGGCGTCCTTAGATGGATCGCGGGGCGGTTCGCGTTCGAAGGCCAGCCTTGCGAAATCGATCCATCGACGCTCGTCGAGCACGACGCGATAGCCGTCGCGGATCGCTTGCGCGGCTTCGGCTTCGCTTACCCCCTCGGCGCCGCCGCCGTTGGACGCCATCACCGCGAGCCCTTCGCTGAACCATTGCGGCGGACGCGGCGCGCCAAGCGGCCGCCAGCTTGAGAGATGCACATGCGACAATTCATGCGCGAGAACGCCTTCGAGGCGATCGCGCTCCTTGCTGCAGAGCGTCGGCGACAACAGCGCGGCGCCGCCGCGCGTCACGGCGGCGATCCCGGGATCATCCATGGCGTTAGCGTTCGCGTAATTCTCGTAGGAGGCGTAAACGCCGACGATCGGCGGCTGCGCAAAGGGGCGTCCGTGCGCGGCCTCGATCTGCGCAATGGCGCGCGGCGTGATTTCCGCGACGGCCTCGGCGCAGGCGAGCGCCTCAGGCTCATAGTGAACGCGCGCATCGTCCGCGAAAGCGGGCAGTAGGCGAGGATCGTTCCAGGCGACGCGCGCGGCGAGGCGAAGGTCAGGCCGCAGCGCCAGCGCCAACAGGGCCGCTGCAATGAACGCAAGCCCTAAACCCCAAGCCTTCGCCATGATACGCGGCATGCCTGTCGCGTCCTGTCACGCGGATTTCTCGTCCGGCCGATATTCGAGAATGTCGCCCGGCTGACATTGCAGAATGTCGCAGATTTTTTCGAGCGTGTCGAAGCGCACGCCCTTCACCTTGCCCGACTTCAGCAGGCTCACATTCTGCTCGGCGATGCCGATGTGCTGCGCGAGATCGCGCGAGCGCATCTTGCGCTTCGCCAGCATCACGTCGAGATTGACGATGATCGGCATCAGACGATCTGCGCGTTTTCATCGGCGATGTCGGCCGCCGTCTTCTGGATATGGGCGAGCGCGAGGAGCGTCGCGAGCAGCATGGCGGTCGAAAGATCTTCAGGTCGCAGATAGATCGACACCATATGCGCCCCCGCCGCCTTATGCGCCGTGAGGATGAGCGATGTTAGCGGTCGCGCAGCGATATCGACGAGCGCCGCGATGAGGCCTGCTAGCGCAAGGCAGCGCAGCCATCCGGCCGCATCGGGCGTGAAGATGCGCCCCTCAAGATAGCCCGAGAACAGTCTCCAGCCGGCGTAGCAGGCGACGACGAGAAGCGCCCAGATCACGAAGCTGACGCCGAAGGCCGCAAGCCGCTGATCGGCGGACAGGCCTTCGACATCGACCTTCAGCGACGCAAATCGCGAAACGACCAGCGACTCGTCGCTCCAGAACGTCGCGATCGTGAAGAGAATCCAGAGGCAATAGGCGACGAGCGCGAAGCGCAGCGTTTGGCACAGCCAGCCGATGCGGCGGCGCAGCGAGTCGAGGCGACGGTCATCAAAGGAAAGGGCAGGGAAGTCGGTCATGGCGGTCTCCTTGTGTCGCTTACGTTGACACGAGAAAAATTTAATGTCAAACATTAAAAACATATCGCAACACATGAGGC
This sequence comes from Methylocystis suflitae, assembly GCF_024448135.1. Taxonomy (GTDB): domain Bacteria; phylum Pseudomonadota; class Alphaproteobacteria; order Rhizobiales; family Beijerinckiaceae; genus Methylocystis; species Methylocystis suflitae. The sequence goes on along the minus strand of NZ_JAMRYX010000030.1, from coordinate 33,778 downwards.
GTTCTATGTCGCGCATTGTTCGTCGCCTGTCTGGACTGGCGCTCGCCGCCGCCATGCTTACCGCCTGCAGCCATGTGCCGGTCTCAACCATTTGGGCGCTGCGCAATTTCGACGCCGCTTCCGTCGATCCGGCCGTGCTGCGCGCGGCGGTGCGCCTGCCCGAAACTTTCGAGCCGCAGAAGGGCGGTGTGACCTTGAAAATCGGCTGGTGGCGCGACGGCGAAGCGAAGTCGAAGCATGAAATGATCTTTGCGCTCAAGGAAACGACCGCGCCGGAAGACGTCGCGCCGCTTGCCGGCGAGACGAGGCCCGGAACGCGCATTCACGCCTATCGCGTCGACCCGGCCGATTATGCGGCGATCCGCGCCCGGCAGAAGGAATTTCTAGAAGAGAAGGCGCGCGATCCCGGCAAGACGCACGGCTCCTTCGGCGTTGGCGCCGACGCCTGCCGGCGCGGCGACTTTCCGGAAGGTCCGCTGCTAACGACGACTTATTTGCGCACGCAGCCTTCCGGCCCCTATCTCACGGTGCTCAAGAATCTCGACATGCGCGAGGCGGCGACGAAGGAAAAGCCGCTCGATCAGCTCGTGCCGGCTTGCGAGAAATTCGCTAACCGCGCCGAGACGCCGATGGTCGTAAACCGTTAGGCCGCCCGCGCCTTCTCCATCATCTCGACGAAGCGGAGGAAAAGATAATGGCTGTCCTGCGGGCCGGGCGACGCCTCGGGATGGTGCTGCACCGAAAAGGCGGGGCGGTCGGTGAGCGCGATGCCGCAGTTTGATCCATCGAACAGCGAACGATGCGTCTCGACGGCGTTTGCCGGCAGGCTGTCGCGATCGACCGCGAAGCCGTGATTCATCGAGACGATCTCGACCTTGCCGGTGGTGAAATCCTTCACCGGATGATTGGCGCCGTGATGCCCTTGCGGCATTTTCTTCGTCTTGGCGCCGACAGCGAGCGCCATCATCTGATGGCCGAGGCAAATGCCGAAGGTCGGCACCTTCGCCGCCAGCAGCTCACGGATCACCGGCGCGGCGTATTTGCCGGTCTCGGCCGGATCGCCGGGGCCGTTCGAGAGGAAGACGCCGTCGGGTTTGAGCGCCAGAATTTCCCCGCTTGTCGCAGTTGCCGGCGCGACCACCACTTCGCAATCCTGTTCAGCGAGAAGCCGCAGGATGTTTCGCTTCACGCCATAGTCGATCGCGACCACGCGATACTTCGGCGCGCCGTTGCGCGCGCCATAGCCGCCGCCAAGCCTCCAAATCGTCTCGCGCCAGTCGTAGCGCTCCTTCGAGCCGACGCTCGGCACGAGGTCCATGCCGTCGATCCCCGGCCATGCGGCGGCCCTGGCTTTCATCGCTGCAATGTCGAAGCAGCCATCCGGCGCATAGGCGATGACGGCGTTCTGCATGCCGCGTTCGCGAATGAGCGTCGTCAGCGCTCGCGTGTCGATGCCGCACAAGCCGACAATGCCGCGCGAGGCGAGCCAGTCGGCGAGCGGCATTTGGGCGCGGAAATTCGAGGGGTCGGTGCAGGGCGCGCCGAAGATGGCGCCGACCGCGCCGGCGCTTTTGTCGAGGTCGACGGTTTCGACGTCTTCGTCGTTGGTCCCGACATTGCCGATGTGGGGGAAGGTGAAGGTGACGATCTGCGCGGCGTAGGACGGGTCCGTGAGGATTTCCTGATAGCCGGTCATGGCGGTGTTGAAGCAGACTTCGCCCACCGCTTCGCCGACCGCGCCGAGCCCATAGCCCTCGATCACTTCTCCACTGGCGAGAACCAGCACGCCGGTGTGGACGGGTTTCTTCCAGCCGTTATCTTGCTCGAGGGTCATAAGGGTCTCAGCTCTCCGGGCGCGTCGCTGGCTTGACAGCGCTCTCGCCGCGCGTCATGGCCGGACGTGATCCGGCCATCCACGGCTGCGGCGCCACGTGGACGCCCGCGACAAGCGCGGGCATGACGCAATTGGCTGTGGATGTAATGCATCCGCCCCGGAATTGGAAACCCCAAGGACACAACATGCGCGAGAAGATAGCGGCGGACCTCAAGATGGCGATGAAGGCGGGCGAGCGCGCCAAGGTCGACGCGCTGCGGCTCATCAACGCGGCGCTGAAGGACAAGGACATCGAGGCGCGCGGGGCAGGCAAGACGCTCAGCGGGGACGACGAGCTCGCGCTGCTCCAGAAAATGATCAAAAGCCGGCAGGAGTCGCTGGAAATCTATGAAAAAGCCGGGCGTGAGGATCTGGCGGGCAAGGAGCGCGGCGAGATCGCGATCATTTCCGCCTATTTGCCGCAGCAGCTCTCGGAGACCGAGGTCGCCGAGGCGGTAAACGCGGCGATCGCCGAGACCGGCGCGGCCTCGATCAAGGACATGGGCAAGGTGGTCGCCGCGCTCAAGGCGAAATACACGGGACGCATGGACTTCGGCAAGGCCAGCGCCGCGGTGAAGGCGGCGCTTAGCAGGTAACTATTTTCGCATTCACTTTTCGGGTCGGTCCTAACGGCTGCCTGGCATGCTATATTTTTGGTGAAATGACGAGTGTGAACCCTGAAATTCTACGTTGGGCTCGAGAAACCGCTGGGCTCGGCATTGAGGATGCCGCCTTTAAGCTCGATCTTAAGGCGGCGCGGGGGATTCCGGGTTCGATACGTCTGGCGGCTATCGAAGGCGGGGAAAAGGAGCCTAGCCGGCCGCTTCTGCTGAAGATGGCAAAAGCATACCGTCGACCGTTAATTACCTTTTACTTGTCCGCGCCTCCAAAGAAAGGTGAACGAGGTCAGGATTTCCGGACCCTTCCTCCTGAGCATTCTCGCCGTGACGATGCACTCGTCGATGCTCTAATTCGGGACGTAAGTGCTCGGCAGGAGATGGTTCGCGCTCTCCTGGAAGCTGAGGATGAGGCTGTCCTGTTACCTTTTGTCGGATCTATGGCGATGCGCGATGGTGCTGAGGCAGTGCTCGAAGCGATCTGTACCACGCTGAAGTTAGACCTTTTTAAATTTCGTAATGGCGACCCTAGCGACAACGTCTCTCCAAGAAAGGGCTTTGAATATCTCCGCGAGTGCGCCGAGCGAGCAGGAATATTTGTTCTTTTAATAGGAAATCTGGGCAGTCATCACACCAACCTAGACGTTGAAATATTTAGAGGATTCGCCCTCGCGGACCCGATCGCTCCATTTATCGTCATCAACGATCAGGACGCTCGGACTGCTTGGTCTTTTACGCTGCTTCACGAGCTTGCTCATATTTGGCTCGGTCAGACCGGCGTTAGCGGAGAGAAGGCTGATTCCGCTATTGAGCAGTTTTGTAATGATGTGGCCGGACGCTTTTTGCTGCCGGCACTTGACGTGCGGGGCGAGGTACAAGCCCTGCGCAGCGTGCAATTCGAAGAGCTAGTCTTGCATGTGAACCAGATTGCTTCCGAACGAGGCGTCAGTTCCTCAATGGTTGCGTACAAACTCCTTCAGCAGAATGCGATCACCAGGGATATTTGGACACGCTTGCACTCGTTTTTTCGTCAACAATGGATTCAGAAGCGTCAAGCGGAACGAGACCGAGACAGTGAAGGGGGCCCTAACTACTATGTGGTTCGGCGTCATAGGATCGGTGCCCGTCTATTGAGTCTTACTCGTCGAATGGTCGAGGCGGGAAGTTTGGCCCCCTCTAAGGCAGCAAAGATACTCGGGGTGAAGCCCTCCAATGTATTTGGCCTTTTCGGGGACGTAACAAATCGTTCTCCTCGCACAGCGGCGTAAGGACATAGATTGCTATATTTGCTGGACGCAAACGTGCTAATTACTGCCAATAATCTTTATTATGAATTTGCCCGTGTTCCAGAATTTTGGGATTGGCTGTTGCACATGGGAGAAGCTGGACACATTAAGCTACCCATCGAAGTGCTGGAAGAAATAATCTCAGGGACAGACGATCTGTCTGAATGGCTTTCTCAGAAAGAAAATCGCCGTTCGTTGGAGCTCGCAGAGGATGTAAACATAACTTTCGTCCAGCAGGTAATTAACAAAGGGTATGCTCCTGATCTCTCGGACGACGAAATTGAAATGATTGGACGTGATCCGTTTTTGATCGCGTACGCATTAGTTGACCCTGCAGAGCGGTGCGTTGTCACAACCGAGGTTTCCAAACCCTCAAAGCAGAGGGCAAATCGACATATTCCGGACGTGTGCAAGACCTTGGGCGTCACGTCAGTTGATAGCTTTCATCTCATCAGAGCACTCAATTTTTCAACGTCTTGGCGCCCATAGTATTGAGCGTGGCGGATAGGCTGTGCTGTTATTGTGTGTTGACGCGAGAAAGCACCTGGGAGCACCGAACTACCGCCACAGCGCATAGAAATGATGCGGCGGGCCGCGGCCCTCGCTCAATTGCAGCCGGTCCGCCGCCTCCAGCGCCCCCTCCAGCCAGGCTTTCGCTGTTGCAATGGCGTCGATGAGCGGCGCGCCCTTGGCGAGTTCGCAAGCGATGGCCGAGGACAGCGCGCAGCCTGCGCCATGCGTGTTGCGCGTCGGGACGCGTCTTCCGCGGAAGATGCGCATCTCTCCCCTTTCGAAAAGAACGTCGACAGGTTCGCCCCCGAGATCGCCGCCCTTGACCAGCACCGCGTGGGCGCCGGCTGCGCAGAGGAGCCGCCCCTGCGCCGCCATCTCCTCGGCGCGGGTGGCGAGGGGCGTTTGCGTCAGCACGCTCGCCTCATGGAGGTTGGGCGTCACGAGCCGCGCCAAGGGCGGGAGGCTCGAGACTAGCGCAGCCTCCAGGCCGGCCGAGGCGAGGCTGACGCCCTGAGTCGGAACCAGCACCGGATCGAGCACGACGTTGCGCGCGCCGTGGCGCGCCAGCGCTGCGGCGACGGCCAGAGCGATATCCGGCGTCGCCAGCATGCCAATCTTGATCGCGTCGGGGCGGATGTCCGCCAGCACTGCTTCGATCTGCGCGGCGACAATCTCTGGCGCGACGGGGTAGGCGGCGGTCACGCCCTGCGTGTTCTGAGCGGTCAGCGCCGTGATCGCCGCCATGCCGTAACAGCCGAAAGCCGAGAACGTCTTCAGATCAGCCTGAACGCCGGCGCCGCCGGAAGGGTCGGAGCCGGCGATGGTGAGGAGGCGGGGGATTCGAAGCATGTCCTATTCGCTTGAACCCGAGAGTTCCTGCTCAACGACTGCAAGTAACTCCGGAAGGCGTTCGTGAATGGTTCCCCAGATGAGCAGTCGCTCAACCGCCTCGTAGTCATGACGATAAACATTGCCCGCGCCTGCGATCGCGGACCACTGAATATGGGAATGGCGTTCTTTCAGTTCTGCAGGCAGGCGTCTCGACGCTTCCGAAAGAATCTCAAGACATCGTGTTACCCCACAAAACACAAGCAGATTGTCGCGAAAGGCATCGTAGGTGAGACCTTCAACGAAACCGCTAGCGAGACGAATGTTGTCGCGAATGTCGACAAGCCGCCTACGGGAATCAAATGCCCTAGAAGGCATGAATGGAATCAGTTTCCGCTGCGGGGCGGACATATGGCTTCAAGAACTCGCGATTAACGACATCGACTGGACCGGTGAAGAGTTCCGCGATGAAATCTTTAAGCCCGACGTACGAATAAATGTCTCGCACAGCTCCCGGCTCGATCTCAATCATAATGTCGATGTCGCTGTCAGGCCGCGCATCTCCGCGCGCGTGGGAGCCAAACAGCGCCGCATGTGCGACGCCGCGCGCCCGTAAAGCGGCCTCGTTCTCGCGGAGAACGGCGACGATCTCTTTCGCGTTCATGAACGCAGCATAGCATAGGCGCGTCCTGCGCGCAGTCACCCCTTCGGCAGGCTCAGCACGCCGGCGTCGCCGTTTTCCGCGCCAAAGGCGAGACGTGCGCCCTTCTCGTCCCAGGCGAGCGCGCTGATGCGCGCGCGGTCATCATCCTGCGCCGGACGGCGCACCAGAATCTCAGATCCGTCCGAAAGCCGCGCCAGCATGATCCGGCCGTCGTCGTAGCCGATCGCCAAGACCAGAGCGGCGGGATGGAAGGCGACGCGCGTCACGATCGCCGAATGCACGCCGCATTCGCGCGGCGCCTGGCCCATCGGCCCATCCTTGCCCGAAAAGGGCCAGACGATGCAGGCGTCGGCGCCAGAAGTGGCCAGCCATTTCCCGTCATGCGACCAGGAGAAGCAGCGCGTTTTTCCGGGATATCCGGCCATGCGCATGTGCTTGCCGTCGGCGAGGCGCCAGCCGTGCAGCGTATTCTCCTGCATCGAGGTGACGAGAAAGCGCCCGTCGGGAGAGATCGTAGCGTCAAGGTGCGAGCCGGCCCAGTCGAGCGCTTCGGGCTTGCCGGCGTTCGGGAACCATAAGGTCGCGCCGCCGTAATGCGCGATCGCCAGCCGGTAGCCCTTGGGAAAGAAGGCGAGCCCGCGCGAGGTCGACGGCAGATCCAGCGACTTCGCGTCGCCCTTGGCCGAGCGGGCGCGCGCCACCTTTCCTGCTGTCCACGCCACCGCCCCGCCATGCGCCGCGACGGCGTCGATCCATTTGCCCTTTTCGTCGCCGATGATTTCGACGCCGCCTTTCGCGTCGGTCGCCACGACGCGCCCGTCGTCTCCGCCGGTGACGAGCCGGTCGCCGTCCTGCGCGGCGACGAGTATGGCCGCGTCCTCATGGGCCGCAATGCGGGGTCCGGCGGCGCCATCGCCAAAATGCAGCGTCCCGTCGGCGAGCGCGAAGACCGGCGCGCCGCCGAGGAACGCTGCGGCTGCGACAGGCTCACGAAGCCCGATCGTTTCGACTTTGTCGACGAGCGTGGAAGACAGCGTCACGGCTATGCTTGGTCCTCGGCAGGCGCGCTCCAGCCGATCGGCAGGCGCGGGCGACGTTTCCGGAATTGGCCGCGCATCACGAGCGCAAAGGCGATGGCGTCGAGTCCCGCGAGGGTCAGCCACCACAGCTGCTCGGCCGCTGGACCGAACAGGCAAATGGCGAATCCCGCGCCGAGGCCGCCCAGAAGAAAGGGCGCAAGCGCCGGACGCGATTGGCCGACGAACAGGCTTGTGCGGGCGGCGACGAGCGCCGCCGCGGCCGCGCCGAGCGCGCCGAGATCGAACCAGATTTTGAAGATCAGGCTGCGCGGCGTCGCCGGCGTCAGATAGCCGCCGAGCACGCCCCAGGTGGCCGCGCCAAAGCCATGTCCGATCAATGTGCGCCAGCCGTCCGCCTCGATCATCTGACCCCAAAAGGCGAGATGTCTGAAGAAGCCGGGCGGACGTTCGGGCCAGATCAGATGCGCTGCGTAGGCGGTCAGCGGCGCGAGCAGCACGATCGCCGCCATGAGCGCCGCAAGTATGACGGACATCAGCGGGGCGCGGCCGAAGGCGGCGGCGAAAACAGCCGCTCCAAGGGCCAGCGCCGGGATGCCGTTCGGGGCGCCGGAAAGATAACAGGCGAGCGCCGTCGCCACCGCGAGGGCGGCTGCCGAATACCACCGGCCGCGGACGGCGAGGGCGCCCATGGCCGGCCAGACGAGCAGGGCCAGCCCCAGTCCGGCGCGGCCAAGCGGTCCGACGTCGAGAATGTCGTCGAGCGTATATTGCGGCTTCATCAGCAAAGTGACGGCGGCAAGCGCGAGCGTCGCCGCGGCGACGCCGATGGGCAACAGGTTGAGATTCGAGGTTTTGGTGCGCAGCGGCAGAAATCCGGTGGCGAGCGCAACCAGGCCGAGCGTCGCCGTGATTTTGGCGAAGCGTTCCGCCGGTCCCTCGAACGGCGTCCAGAGCAGCGAAAGCGCCGTCCAGGCGGCGAGCAACAGCGCGGCGAGAAATGGCGGCGAGCGCAGGATCGAGCGCATGGAGCGCCCCGATCCTTCCTCCGGCGTCAGAGTCGCGGCGGCGAGCAGCAGCGCCGCCCCGATCGGCAGCAGCACATAAACCGTCTGCCGCACCAGAATCGGCGCGATGAGCGAGATCACGAACAGCAAAAACACGCCGATCCGCAGCAGAAGGCGAGAAGCCTCCTCTGCGGGTTCGTCGGCATTGCGGCGCGAAAGGACAGACATGGCGAAGGTGCGCTTGAGTAGGGGGATCCGTGATAGAGATTAGAACGAAATCGCCGGCGAGTAGCCTGCCGCAATGCAGTAAATCTGGGAAAGACCCCGATTTTTAGGCGACTGTGGCGCTTTTGCCTGTTTCAGGCCGTTTGGCGCCATTCTTGGCGGACCGCCGCATCGGATTCGGCCGCCAGTCGATGGGGGCGCAGCTCCGCTGTTCGCGTCGGCGCCAGTCTGCCGAGCGCCCAGACGGCGGCGCCGCGAACAATGGCGGCGGCGTCTTCGGTCAGTCGCTCGGCCTCGGCGGCAAGCTCGGGCCGGGACGAATTGCCGATGGCGATCAGAACATTGCGCAAGAAGCGGTCCCGTCCGACGCGTTTGATGGGGGAACCCGAAAAAAGCGCGCGGAACGCCGCGTCGTCGAGGCGCGCCAATTCCGCAAGCGACGGGGAGCCGAATTCGGGACGCGCGGCGAGTTTCGCCTCGCGTCCGGCGCTCGCGTATTTGTTCCAGGGGCAGACCGCGAGACAGTCGTCACAGCCATAGATGCGATTGCCGATCTTGGCTCGAAATTCGAGGGGAATAGGGCCCTTGTGCTCGATCGTCAGATAGGAAATGCAGCGCCGCGCATCGAGTCGGTAAGGCGCTGGGAAGGCCGCCGTCGGGCAAACGTCGAGACATTTGCGGCACGAGCCGCAATGATCGCGCTCGAGCGGGTCGGGTTCGAGGCGAAGAGTCGTGAAGATGGCGCCCAGAAAAAGCCACGAGCCGAAATCGCGTGACACGAGATTCGTGTGTTTGCCTTGCCAGCCAACGCCGGCCGCCTGCGCGAGCGGCTTTTCCATGACGGGCGCGGTGTCGACGAAGACCTTGGCGTCGCCGGCGCCGGCCCGGCCGAGGATGAATCCGGCGAGCTGTTTCAGCCGGCCCTTGATGACGTCATGATAGTCGCGGTTGCGCGCATAGACGGAGATCGTCGCGCAGTCCGGTTTCGTCAGCGGCGCGAGCGGATCGCCGTCTGGCCCGTAGTTCATGCCGAGCATGACGAGACTTGCCGCCTCGGGCCAGAGCGCGCGCGGCGCGGCCCGCCGCTCGGCAGTCTCGCGCATCCAGTCCATGTCGCCGTGCGCGCCCTCCCGCAGCCATGCGCGCAGCCGATCGCCTTGCTCTGGCGCAACATCCGCGCGCGTGAAGCGGCAGACGTCAAAGCCAAGCGCGAAAGCACGGGCGCGAATTTCCTCCTCCAGCGCCGCAGCCGCAGACCGTCGAACATCATAGCCTGTCGGCGAAGCCATCGATGCATTCGGGACAAGCGCCTGCATGTCAGCAGGGCGCTCGTAGAGGGATCGAGACGATGAACTCGGTCCCTGGATCGTGCTTTTTCATTTCGAGCGTCGCACTGAGTTGACGCGTAAATGACGCAATGATCCGCATGCCGAGCCCCTTGCGATCGAGCGGCGCGACGTCATCGGGCATTCCAGCGCCTTCGTCGCGCACGGAAACGATGAAATTCTCAGCGCCCTGGCGCGCGACCTTCACCGAAATTATTCCCGACTGGCTTTCGTAGGCGTATTTCGCCGCATTGGCGATAAACTCGTTGACGATCAGCGCGGTCGAAACCGCTCGGTCGGTTGCGATGACGATGCCTTCATCGATCTCGGTGCGCACGTCGCATTGCGCGACGCTTTCATCCAAATCATGACACAGCGCTTCGATGTATTTGCCAACATCCATGCAATCGACGTCCGAACCGCGAGACAGCTGATCATGCGCCTTTGCGATCGCATCGACGCGGTGAGAGGCTTCGTTGAGAAGTTCGGACACCTGCTCATCGCCTGCGTCGTTGGCTTGCAAGCGGAGCATGCTGCCGACGATCGTAAGGCTGTTCTTCACGCGATGATTCATTTCTTTGAGCAGCGCTTCGTTGCGCGCGAGCGCCGCTCTCAGCTTGCGCTCTTCCCGCTCGCGTTCGATCGCCATGCCAAGAAGGTTCGCGGCGCCCTGTAGAAAAGCAATGTCCTGGTCAACGAACTCGGTCGGCGAGCGGCTGTCGACTTCGAGGATGCCATAGGGTTTTCCGTCACCCTGCAGGATCACGTTCATTGCCCGGCGAACGCCGTGCTGACGTAGCAATTCGGGAGTCCTGAACCGCGTCTCCTTTTCGAGATGGTTAGAGATGACCGGTTGGCCGTTGCGTAATGCGTACCCAGCAGGGGAGTCGAGATCCGCGCCGACTTTCGCGACGCCCACCACGCCGCGACTCCAGCCGACGCCGGCGCGCACCAGAAACTGGTTCTCGGACGGAAGCAACTCCAGCACCTTGCAGAATTCCGCATCCAGCCCTTGCGCCGTCAGCCGCACGGTGTCGCTCAGCAGCTGATCGAACGAAGCGCCTTGCAGAGCGGTAACACCGAGCTCCGCCAATATCTCCTGCTGCCGAATGCGCTGCTGCAGTCCGCGCGATGCATCGCCGGCGCTGGCGGCCCTCGCACCAACTTTTTCACTCTCGCGCTGGTTGGGTGCGCTCATACGATGGTCCCGTATTGCGGCTACTTCCCTCATCCCATCCGATAGGTGTCAAGCGCGGCCGCAGTGCGGGTTGTTACAGCGGCGCTTGAGTCTTGCATCTGGCGCCGCCGACCGCTCGGCGACGTTAGAAATCCAGTTCCGCATAATATCGGCCCGGCGTAAGTCCCGGGGCCCGATAAGACAGCAGCGGACGAAACGCGGGGCGTGACTTGATGCGTTGATACCAGTGCTTCGCCGCCTCATCCTCGTCCCACGGCGCGTCGCCAAGATAATCGGCGCAGGAGATATGCGCGGCCGCCGCGAAGTCGGCATAAGTCAAACGATCGCCCGCGAGCCAGTTGCGCGCATTGGTGAGATAGCCAATGTAGCGCATATGGTGGCGGATGTTGGCCCGCGCCACACGCACCACGTCCATATCTGGCGCGCCGCCCGGAGGCGCGAAGCGCTTGTAGACCTTCTCCGTGATCAGCCAGTTCGTGACCTCGTCGAAAAATTTGATGTTGAACCAGTCGACAAGTCGACGCGTTTCAATGCGCGCCGCCATTTCCTGCGGCAGGAGCCGTTGTGCGCCGCGTTCGGCGCCATAGGTCTCGTCGATATATTCGGCGATGAGATTGGCGCCGGGCGCGACAAGGCCGTTATCGTCAACAAAGACCGGCGTGCGGCCGGCGGGATCAAGCGCGAGAAATTCTGGGCGGCGGTCGCACACGCGCTCCTCGATGAGCGTTGCGTCTATTCCATATTCGGAGAGGACGAGCCGGACAAATCGCGAATGGGGGCAGAGCGGGTGATGATAAAGCGTGGGCATGATGCCTTTTCGAGCGGACGCGAAGCAACGGTCGGGCGCCGCTTCTGTATGCTGGTTCGGGTTAGCGCCGCTAGCCGGCGGTTTTACGGCTTTGATGAGCTTTTTAGCGCGCAGCTTTTGCTAGGATATGCCATGATTCGTTTGCTCTTCGTACTTTTGCTCGGGCTGATGCTGTTCACGGCCGCCGGAAACGCCGATACGCTGAAGGACGGCGTTCCAAATCTCTCAGTCATTGGCGAGGCTTACGAGGACGTCGCCCCCGATTTGGCGATCTTGCGGTTCGGCGTCGTCACCGAGCGGCCGCTGGCCGCCGACGCCGCGGCGGAAAATGCGCGCGCGGTCGAAGCTGTTCTTGCCGAGCTCAAAAAATCAGGCGTTCCCGACGCTGAAATGCAGACGCAAGGCGTAACGCTCGCGCCCGTCGCCGTCGAAGAGCGAGACCCCAAGACGGGCAAACCCAAGCCATCACAAAAGTTTTTTCGCGCACGAAACGATCTGACCGTGCGCGTGACGCAGATCGAAAAGGCCGGCGAAATCGCCGGCAGTCTCATTGACAAGGGCGTTAACAGCTTCGAAGGCATCGATTTCGAAATCGCGCATCCCAAGCAACGGCTTGACGCATTGCGGCGCGAAGCGGTCAAGGATGCGGAGCGGCAGGCGAAGATCTATGCGGAGGCGGCCGGATTGCGGCTGTCCCGCGTGATCGAAATTCGTCCGCTCGAGGAGATCGACGCGCGCCCGCGCGCCTATGCGGCGAAGGCCGCCAGGGCTCCCGGAGCCGCCGAGATTCCTTTGCGTCCGGGCCTGGAGCGTCTCTCGGCGCGCGTGAACATGGTCTGGGGACTCTCGCGCTAGTTCCTCTGCCTGCTGAAACGGCGAAACCCCGCGCTGGCGCCCGCAATTTGCTCGCCTGAAGCCGTATCGCGCTGCACAATTTCGCGCTAAGCTCGCGTCCGCGACTGGTGGGCCGCAATGTAAGGGGTCGCGGATGGCTCATGTCATCTTTTACGAAAAGCCGGGCTGCGCCGGCAATGCGCGGCAGAAGGCGCTGCTCGTCGCCTCTGGACATGAGGTCGAGGCGCGCAACCTTTTGACCGAGCCTTGGAGCATGTCCAGCCTGCGTCCCTATTTCGGCGCCAAGCCCGTGCCCGAATGGTTCAACGCCTCGTCCCCGCGTATAAAATCTGGCGAGATCGATCCAGACAAAGTCACGCCGCAACAGGCGCTGGTGATGATGATCGTCGATCCGGTGCTCATCCGTCGTCCGCTGATGCGCATCGGCGATCATTGCGAGGCCGGTTTCGACTCGACCGCAGTCGACGCGTGGATCGGACTCAAGCGGACCGATGAAACTGTCAGCGACGTTTGCGTGCGCTCCATCGCAAACGACACTGTTTAGCCTCCTCGGCAGCGCTTCGCCGCCATAGATGGGGCGCTGCGAAACCCTTCCCGACGAACCATAATATGTAAATGGCGCCGGTTCGGCCGTCCGGCAGCCATCGGAATAGGCGCGGCCGGCGGCGAGTGCGGGGGAAGCTGCGGAGGAGGAGCCCTTAAGCATGCAGCCTTCGGCGGAAGAAAAGGCCTATTGGGCGATCGGAGCCGATGCGGCGCTTGAGCGCCTGGGCGTGACGCGTTTGGGCTTGAGCAAGGCTGAGGCAGAACGGCGGCTCGCCGTCCACGGCCCCAATCGCCTTCCGGCCGGCCGGCGGCGCAGCGCGCTCATGCGCTTGGCGCTGCAGTTCCACAACGTATTGATTTATGTGCTGCTCGCCGCCGCCTTCGTCACGGCGCTCATGCAACATTGGATCGACACCGCGGTCATCGTCGCGGTCGTCGTCATCAACGCGATCATTGGGTTCATTCAGGAGGGCAAGGCCGAAAAGGCCATGGAGGCCGTCCGCAACATGTTGTCGCTGCATGCGACGGTCATTCGAGACGGGCGGCGCGTCGTCATCGACGCGACCGATGTCGCGCCTGGCGACATTGTCTATGTCCAATCAGGCGACAAGATTCCGGCGGACATCCGTCTCATCCGGGTCAAATCTCTGAAAGTGCAGGAGTCGGCGCTCACCGGCGAGTCGCTGCCGGTCGACAAGGATCCGGCGCCGGTCATGGCGGATGTGCCGCTCGGAGATCGGGCGCCGATGGCCTATTCGGGGACCGTCGTGACCTACGGTCAGGGGACGGGGGTCGTCGTCGCCACGGGGGCCGCGACCGAGATCGGGCGCATCAACGCCATGCTGTCGGAAGTGGAGACGCTCTCCACGCCCTTGTTGCAGCGCATGGACGAATTCGCGCGCTGGCTCACGGTCGTCATTCTGATCGTGTGCGCCGCCGTCTTCGCTTTTGGCGCGCTGGTCTGGGGATTCGACGCCGGCGAGATGTTCATGGCGGCGGTCGGGCTCGCGGTTTCGGCGATCCCCGAAGGATTGCCGGCGATCATCACCATTACGCTGGCGATCGGCGTGGAGCGAATGGCCCGGCGCAAGGCGATCATCCGCCAACTGCCGGCGGTCGAGACGCTCGGCGCAGTGACGACAATCTGTTCTGACAAGACCGGCACGCTGACGCGCAATGAATTGATCGTGCGCTCGATCGTCATCTCCGGCGGGATCTACGATACAACGGGGTCCGGATACGATCCGCATGGCGGCTTCATGCGCAATGGCAAGGACGTCGTCGTGCGCGAGGACGTTCACCTGGCCGCCGTATTGCGGCCACTCGCGCTCTGCAACGACGCCGTGCTGCGCGAGAAGGACGGCGCCTGGAGCGTCGAGGGCGATCCGACCGAAGGCGCCTTGCTCGCGGCCGCCGTCAAAGGCGGCGTCAACTTGCAAGAGTTGGCGCTGGAGCTGCCGCGCACGGATGAGATTCCTTTTGAGTCTCAGCATCGCTTCATGGCGACGCTGCATCACGACCATGACGGCGCTGGCTACATTTTCGTCAAGGGCGCGCCTGAGCGGCTGCTCGAAATGTGCTTCTGGGAGCAGGGCGCGCGAGGAGAGCAGCGTCCGCTCGACTGTGACTGCTGGCTCGACCGCATCACTGAGATGGCCACGCGCGGGCAGCGGGTTCTGGCGGTCGCCGCCAAGAAAGCCGAAGAGGGTCAGCAGCAACTCGCATTCGGCGACGTTGAAAACGGGCTCGTCTTTGTCGGTCTCATCGGCCTGATTGACCCGCCGCGCGCCGAGGCCGTCGAAGCGATCCGCGCATGCGCGACCGCCGGCATGTCCGTCAAAATGATCACGGGCGACCACGCCGCGACAGCGATCGCCATCGCCCGCGAACTCGGACTCAACCGTCCGGATTCAGTGCTCGCCGGACGCGACATCGACGCGATAGGCGACGAGGAGCTCGGCGAGGCGGCAAGCGCCACGACAGTGTTCGCGCGCACCAGTCCCGAACATAAGCTGCGACTCGTTCAGGCGTTGCAGAAGCGCGGCGAAGTCGTCGCGATGACCGGCGACGGCGTCAACGACGCGCCTGCCTTAAAGCGCGCCGACATCGGCATCGCCATGGGCGTCAAAGGCACCGAGGCGGCGAAAGAGGCCGCGGAGATGGTGCTTGCCGACGACAATTTCGCGTCGATCGTGCATGCGGTGCATGAGGGCCGCGTCGTCTACGAAAATTTGAAAAAGACCATCCTCTACATCTTGCCGACCAATGGCGGCGAGGGCCTCACGGTGATCGCGGCGATCGCCATGGGCGAGACCTTGCCGGTGACGCCGGTGCAGATCCTGTGGATCAATTTGATTACCGCGGTCACGCTCGGCCTCGCGCTCGCGTTCGAGCCGCCGACGAAGGGCGTCATGCTGCGCCCGCCGCGCCCGTCGGGCGAACCGATCCTGTCCCGCTATTTCGTCTGGCGCATCGTCTTCGTTTCTTTCCTGATGCTGATCGCGACCTTCGGTCTCTACGAATTGGAGAAGGCGCGCGGCATGGGGCTCGACAGCGCGCGAACGGTCGCGGTCAACACGCTCGTCGCCTGCGAAGTCGCTTATCTCTTCAACGCGCGTTTCCTTTCTGAGTCGTCACTCTCAATGAAAGGCCTGTTCGGCAGCCGCGCGGTGCTGATTTCCGTCGCCATCGTCGTCGTGCTGCAGGCCATGTTCACTTACGCGCCCTTTATGCAGGCGCTGTTCAACACCACGCCGCTCGACCCGGAGATATGGTGGCATATCGCGGGCGCGAGCGTCGTGCTGTTCCTGCTCGTCGAGGTCGAGAAAGCGATTTTCCATTCGCGGACAAAAGCTCCCGCGGCGGCTCCGGCGCTTCGTGGCGTTCCTGCGACGACCGGCACGGCCGCTGTCGTCGCGCCTGGCGAGTGGGTCCGGCCTGTCGTCGCCGGTCTATTGGGGCTGCTCATCATTGTCGCGAGCGGCGCGTTCTATCTTCACACGCGGGTTAGTCTCACGCGTGAAGAAGCGTCTGCTGGTCGAACGGTCGTCGTCAGCGGCGTGATCGCCCCGGTCGCGCAGACGCCGATCAATGCGCCTGCGGCGGGCGTCGTCGCGACGCTGACGTGCGGCCTCGGCGCGAAAGTCGAGGCGGGCGAAACCTGTGCGACGCTCGCGCCGTCTTCCTCCGACGAGGCTCTGGCGCGCGAGAAAAGCGCTCTGGCGGCGGCGGAGTCGCAATTGGCGCAACGCGAGCGCGCGCAGGCGAGGGCGCAGGCGAACCTCGAAACATTGGAGGCGCGTTCGGCAAATCGCACGGCGCGCCGCAAGGCGCTGGCCGATGCGCGACGCACCTTGGCGCGGGCGCGGGCGCAAATCGAACGCGCCGAAGCGGAAGTAGCTCTGCGCCGGAAGGCAGTGACGAAGGCGGAGGCGGGTCGAGCCGGCGCCGCGATTGTCGCGCCGATTGCAGGTTTCGTCTTGGAGCGAACGGCTGCTGTCGGCGCGCGCGTTGAAACGGGCGCGCCGCTGTTCATGATCGGCGACGCCAGCACCGTTCGCCTTCAGGGGCAGGCGGAGGGGGAGGGCGCCCTTGCGATCGCGCCGGGCGCCAAGGCGCTGCTGACGAGCGAGTCCGTCCCTGGCCGGACATTTTCAGGAAAGGTGACGGAGGTGCGCCGGCCCGCTGAGCCGCAAGCCGGCGCGAGGGTCGACGTGGTGGTTGAGTTCGAGAATTCCGACTTCGCACTTCGACCGGGAGCGGAGGCTTCGGCGCGTATCGACATCGAGGAGCGCGCCGCGGCGTTACGCGAAGAAGAAATTTGAGTGGCGTGGCGCCGGGCAGGTTGACGCTGGGAGCGTCGCCGTCACTTCGACGACGAAGGACAGTGGGGCAGGGACGCCATTCGCTTCACGCCGCGCCTAAATCGGCGCGGCGGATTTCCTGCGAATTGGCGGAGCTAAGAACCCCGCCGCCCAATTCACGAATGATGGTGATGATGATGGTGATGGAGGTGGTGATGATGATGGACTACACCAGCCGACCTCGGCGTCGCAGGAGCGGGTGAAGGGGTGACAGGCATAGCCGCAGTCTTGCCCGTCACTCTGTTCAGCACGCCCGTAACTGCCTCGCCCGCCTCGGCCCCCACGCGATTCACCCCAGAGGCAAGCTGTGAAATAGGATCTTGGGCTCTCGCTGTTTGAGCGATGAGAGCAGAACCGACCATTAGGCCAAATACCATCCCAGCCTTCTTAACGCACGCCATGTGAACCTCCCTATTTCCTTCTGCAAAAGGCCCTCATCAATAGTTGGCCGCCGCGGCCGAGCCAATGCCTTTGCGCCGGCGACGACCGGGCTTTTTCAGCCCCGCCTCACTTCATGCCGCGCGAGCCGCCGGCTGAGCGCACGACGTCGTGGTAGACGCCGATCGTAAAGACCTTTTGCTTCCCATCGAAGCGATAGGCGCAACGCCAATAGCGCTTTTTCTCCGGTGTGATCCACAGCTGGAGTCAGCCGCCATCCAACGCTCTTTCGTGAAGGTAGGCGAAACGGAAACAGGACGCATCCTACTGTTTTCGATGATTTAACGGGAGGTCTGCGAAGGTTGGCGAAATGACCGTTGGTGCCCCTGGCCGGAGTCGAACCAGCACTCCTTGCGGAACTCGATTTTGAGTCGAGCGCGTCTACCAATTCCGCCACAGGGGCCCGGCCGGCGGGAAGCCGGCGAAGCGGCGCGGATATTAGCGGCGGCGCGGCGCCCGTCAACCCGAGAAACTTCTTTCTTCAACGCTTACGTGCTATGCGGGCAGCGCGCCGCGCCAACCCTGGAAACAGATGAAAAAGCTCTACGACTGGACCATGTCGCTTGCCGCGAGCCGGCATGCGCCCCTGGCGCTTGGCGCGATCGCTTTTGCCGAGAGCTCCTTCTTTCCGGTGCCGCCAGACGTGATCCTCGTGCCGATGACGCTCGCCGAGCCAAAGAAGGCCTGGTATTTCGCTGGCATTTGCACGATCGCTTCCGTCGCGGGCGGGGCGCTCGGCTACGCCTTCGGCGCGCTGTTCTATGACACGATCGGTCAGTGGCTGATCAATCTCTACGGCTATGGCGAGAAGATGGAGGCGCTGCGCGCCTTCTACGCGCAATGGGGGGCGATCTTCATTCTGGTGAAGGGCTTCACCCCTATTCCTTACAAGCTCGTGACCATCGTCTCAGGGCTACTCGCCTATAATTTTCCGCTGTTCATCGTCTTGTCGATCGTGACGCGGGGAGCGCGGTTCTTCGTGCTGGCGGCGGCGATCAATCACTTTGGCGATCCGATCCGCGCGAAGCTCGAGAGCCATTTCGGATTGTTCATGGGCTCGCTCGCGGTCATCGTCGTCGCCGGCTTCGCGCTTGCGGCGAAGATGTTTTGAGCCGTGGACGGCTCGGACAGCGAAGCAAACCGTAACGCACGACTGACTTCGCTATTCCTTGCAAGTGTCGCTATACGGCTATCATCATAACGTATTAGAAATTGCTCCGGCGTGATCTTCACGCCGCATTTTTGATGTCGGAGGTTTCAATGTCGGCGCGACAAGAATTTTTGAATTTGGGCTATAATCCAACGATCACCGAAACGGGGCGCTTGATCAAGCCGGTTTACGCCGGCGCGCTTCCTTCTTTGGCCTATGTCAATCCGGCCTATCTGCCGCCGCCGCAAGCCCAGGGCACGTCCAAGCATATCGGCAGCCCTGGCAGCTGCGCGGCCTGGGCGACGACCTACGGCCTCGCGACCTTTACGGCCGCACAAAATTCGCAGACGTCGCCCAACGATGCGTCATTGCAGGCAAGCCCGGCGCATATCTACATCGAGGTCATGAAGCAATATGGCGCCACTCAATGCGAAGGCTCGCGGCTCGGCTCCTATCTCGATCTTCTGTGCCAGGACGGCACCCCGAACTGGGCGACGGCGCCTTATACGCCGAACTGTTCGACGCTTTGGTCGAGCTACGATCCTAATGCGACAGTCGACTCAAGCTTTCAGATTCCAGGCTGGGCGATGGTGGAGACTTCCGATCTCGATTCAGTTAAGACGGTCATCGCCAATGGCGGCGCGCTCTGCTACGGCACGGCGCTGAATTCGGCTTTCATCGCCTACGACGGCGCCCCCAGTCCAATGACGGGGCCCTTCGACAAGATCAAAAACCCCGATGGCGGTCTCGTCGGCCACTGCATGCTGATTATCGGCTATGACGACACCCAAGGGGCTATTCTGATCCAGAACAGCTTCGGGCCGGATTGGGGCGCCACGTGGAACGGCAGCGGCGGCTATATCTGGATGGCCTACGATCTCTTCCAGTTCTTGGCGCAGGGGCAGGCGCAGTATATTACGTCCTGATGGTCGGAAATCGCATGGCGCTGCTTGAGTCGAGCGGCCTTTTAGCGCCTCGCAACATCGCGCTGCTGATTCTTGCCGCCGCCGTCGCGGCGATCGGCGGCGCCTTCGCCTATGAGTCGTTCGGCTATCTGCCGTGCGAGCTCTGCTACAAGGAGCGCACGCCCTATTACGCGGCGTTCGCGCTCGCGCCGCTCGCCGCCTTCGCCGCGCAAACGGGGAGGGCGCGTCTGGCGCGCGGCGCCTTTCTGCTGATGGCGCTGCTCTTTGCCGGCAACGCCATCCTTTCGATCTATCATTCGGGCGTCGAGTGGAAGATTTTCGCGGGGCCCAGCGACTGTTCGGGGCCGCTTTCGACCGCGCCATCGGTCACTGATTTCATGAAGCAACTTCAGTCGGTGAAAGTCGTGCGCTGTGACGAGCCGAATTTATGGATATTCGGCCTGACGCTGGCAAATTGGAATGTCGCCATCTCGGTCGCGCTGGCGTGGTTGGCTGTCGTGGGCGCGCGTCGCATTCGACCATAGTTCGCCGCCCAGTTGGCGCTCATCCAATAATCCGCGCGCTGCGCGACCATGTTCCGTCCTCCGTCACGGCTCGGATGATCGCGCCGGCGATTTTGGCGCCGCCGATCGAGGAGGGCTCGATCGGGTTGGCGTAATCGGCCGGCTCGTTGCAGACAAGGCGCAGGTCGATGATTGTCAGGCCATGCTCGACGCCGATACGGATGATCGCGTCATTGAAGGGCGAGAGCGCCACGCTTGCGACGCGCTGAAAATCGGCGTCGGAGAAATTGCCGGAGTAGATCGTGCATATCGCCATTCGCCGATCGAGCTGCAGAAAAGGCGGCAGCATCGCCCTGTAGGCGGCTTCAAAACCGCGCGCGGCGTGACCGATCATCGCCACCGCCTGTGCGCTGCGCGACACCGGCCGTTCGAGTAAATCCGCATGACGCAGGACGTCATTGCCTCCGATGCTGAGGACGAGACGATCCGCATCGGCAGGAAGTCTTGCGAGCTGCGTCGCGACGCTCGCGATTGTCGAACCGTCCACGGCGGCGAGCGTGGCGCGCCAGCCGACAGGCATCCGTGTCCTCACCTGAGCAATGACCGCAGGCCCGCCGCCCGTATAGGCGCCGTTGTCGAATGTCGAATCACCCAGAAGGACGAGATGGGCCATTTACGCCGACGCCGCGGCCAAAGGTTTGTCGCCAATCCAAGTAGCGCTCTGCGTCGGGGCAGAAAGTCGCAGAGCCATTCCGCCCTTGCGAAGTTTCCGCTCGCGATCAATCGGGTCGGCAGGTTTGTTTTTTAGCCCGCCGCCATCCTGGCGCTCGCCCGGAGTTTTTCCGTCTCGCTCTTCAGCTGTCCGCAGGCAGCGAGAATGTCGCGCCCGCGCGGCGTGCGCACCGGGCTGGCGTAGCCGGCGTTAAAGACGATGTCGGAGAAGCGCTCGATCGTCTCCCAGTCCGAACATTCATAGGGCGCGCCCGGCCAGGGATTGAAGGGGATCAAATTGATCTTGGCCGGCACGCCTTTCAGGAGTCGCACCAGCTCCTTTGCTTCGGCGGGCGAGTCGTTCACGCCCTTCAGCATGACATATTCGAAGGTGATCCGCCTTGCGTTCGACGCGCCGGGATAGTCGCGGCAGGCCTGCAGCAGCTCTTTGATCGGATATTTCTTGTTGAGCGGCACAAGCGCGTTGCGCAGCTCGTCGCGCACCGCGTGCAGCGAGATCGCCAGCGCCGGACCGCATTCGGCGCCCAGACGCTCAATCTGCGGCACGACGCCGGAGGTGGAGACAGTGATGCGCCGCTTCGACAGCGCCAGCCCGTCGCCGTCGGCCATGACGTCGACCGCCGCCATGACATTGTCGAGATTGTAGAGCGGCTCGCCCATGCCCATGAAGACGATGTTGGAGACGGCGCGCACGCCTTCGCCCGCTGGCACCAGCCCGTCCGTCGGCCGTTCGCGATCGGGAAAATCGCCGAGCCGCTGCCGGGCGACGAGCAATTGCCCGACAATCTCGGCGGTCGTCAGATTGCGCACGAGCCGCTGCGTGCCCGTGTGGCAGAAGCTGCAATTTAAAGTGCAGCCGACCTGCGATGAGACGCACAGCGTGCCGCGGTCGCTTTCCGGGATATAGACGCATTCGACTTCGGCGCCCTTGTCGAAGGCGTCGACGGGTTGCAGCCGCAGCAGCCATTTGCGCGTGCCGTCGACGGAAATCTGCTCTTCGACGATCTCCGGCAGCCGCAGCGCGAAGGCGTCCGCGAGCTGGGCCCGCATCGCCTTGGAGACATTCAGCATCTCGTTAAAGTCGCGCGCGCCGCGGAAATAGACCCAATGCCAGATCTGCGACGCGCGCATGCGGATCTCGCGCTCCGGCAGGCCGAGCGTCCGCAAGGCGTCGGCGATTTCGGCGCGGGTCATGCCGGCAAGAGAAGGCTTAAGCGTCATCGTGGGCGCAGCGGATAGATCGGATAGGCTCATGAAGTCCTCGGAACAGCGCCTCTGTATATCATGCTTATGCGCGATATTTTGAGGTCGCCACGGACGCGACGTCAGCGCGGATCAGCCTGCGGTCGCTTCCGCGCTCTGCATCGACTGCAGGAAGCGTTTCCAGTTCTCCGGCGTCACCACCTCGCGATAGCGCGCGGTCTGCGCCGGGTCCAGGAATTCCAGCATGAATGCGCCTTCGACCCACACTTCCGAAAGCTGGAACAATCCGCCGCCGCGGTCGCAAGCCCGCGCCGGCCAGCCGGCCCGTGTCGCGATGGCGACGATCTCCTCCGCCGGCCGAGCCACGCAAATGGCAAGATGCGCTTCGGAAAGACGCGTTCCTTGATTTTGCGGGGTCCAATAGCCTTCGTCAGGGCCGTATGCCAGCACTTGGCCGCGCGGCGCGATCTCAAGCTCGACTTCGCCGTCGCCCGACCAAGCCATCCAGGAACTCGGCCCTGCCGGAGGGAAGGGCATCGCTTCGCCCTGCATGATCTCAGCAAGCACTCTGGCGACGACCTCCGGATTGTCCGCCGGGATGGAAGCGTGGGCGATGCAGGTCATTTCTCTTCTCCATGTAAAAAATTGCGTTCGGGTGAAAAATCGCGTTCGTCCGCAGCCGAGCGGCGACCGAGCAGGATGGCGATCGCCTCGGACGCCGCGCGGCCGGCCTCGGCGCCGTCCAATCCCCAGAAATCCCTAAGGACCGACCAGGCGTAGGCGCTGTCAATCAGCTGGACGATCGCGGCCCGCCGGCGTTTGGCGGCGTCGTCCATCTCGGGTAGCGCGTCGGCGACGCAGGCGAGCATTGCCGCCTGACGCTGCGCGTTCGAGCTTAAGCGCACTTCGCGTCCGGTTTCGGATGAGATCGACGCTCTGATCAATCCTTCTTCTTCATCAAATCGAGGGAATAGCCGCAGCGGCGTGGCGATCAATTCATCAGCTGTCTGCGGAAATCCCGAACTGCCCACGCGCGCCTGCATGCGCGGCCAGACCGCGTTCAAGAGATCCTCCCGGGTCTGGAAGTGACGGTAGATGGTTCGTTCGGTCACCTTCGCGCGCTCAGCAACTTTGGCGATCGTGAGCGCGTCCAGCTTTCCCTCGCGCATCTCGTCGATCGCGGCGTCGAGAATGCGCATTCGCGTGTGATCCTTGTGCGCCTCGCGTAGCGATGTCAGTTCATGTGACGACATGTCATGTCATATGACATTGCCTCGCGCCGATGTCAAGCGCGTCGTCGCAATCCTCAGACTCGATCGTGCTTTGAAAGCTCACTGCCACGCAGGGCAGGGGCGTTTATTGATGTCGCCCTGCAAAAACGATAAACGCTGCGCGCTCACGCCCGCGATGGCTGATGGAGCGACCTCCTTGCACAGCGCCACACCCAACGGATCGGATCCTGCGCTCAAAGCGACCCGCCGGGAGTGGATCGGGCTTGCCGTCCTCGCTCTGCCCTGCCTGGTCTATGCGATGGACTTCACGGTGCTCAATCTCGCCATTCCGGCGCTGACGGCGGAGCTGCGGCCGAGCGCGTCGCAACTGCTGTGGATCATCGACATCTACGGCTTCATGGTCTCCGGTTTCCTGATGATCATGGGCGGGCTCGGCGATCGCATCGGCCGGCGCAAGGTGCTGCTGCTGGGCGCCGCGGCGTTCGGCGCCGTATCGATCATGGCGGCTTTCTCGAAATCGGCGCAGATGCTGATTTTTGCGCGCGCCGCGCTCGGAATCGCCGGAGCGACCCTCGCGCCGTCGACGCTGTCGCTGCTCGCCAACATGTTCCGCGATCCGTCGGAACGCACTTTTGCGGTCAGCATGTGGATTTCGAGCTTTTCCGCCGGCGCCATTATCGGGCCGCTCGTCGGCGGCGCGCTCATCCAATCGTTTGGCTGGGGCTCGGTCTTTCTCGCGGGCGTCCCGGTGATGGTCCTTCTGCTTGTTCTCGGGCCGATGCTTCTGCCGGAATATCGCGATCCCGAGGCGGGCCGATTGGATCTCGCCAGCGCGCTTCTCTCACTCGCGGCGGTGCTGTCCTTCATTTACGGATTGAAGCGCGCCGCGGAGGCGGGATTTGGCGTCGACTCGATCGGATCGATGGCCGCAGGCGTCGCGCTCGCGCTCCTGTTCCTGCGCCGACAGGCGCGGCTCGAAGATCCCTTGATCGATCTCGCGCTGTTTCGCTCGCGGTCGCTGAATGCCGCGCTGTGCATCAACATGCTCGGCGTCTTCTTCATGTTTGGGTCGTTCATTCTGCTTGCACAGTATTTTCAGCTCGTTGCTGGTTTGACGCCGCTCGACGCGGGGTTGTGGTCAACGCCGTCGGCGATCGTCTTCATGATAGGCTCCTTCGCCACGCCCGCGCTCACGCGCCGCATCACCCCCGTCAATCTTCTCGCCGGCGGACTCATCGTCGCTGCTGTTGGATTTATCGGCCTCGCGCTTGCCGACGGATTCTACGGGGTGCTTCTATCGTCTCTGCTTCTCGTCGGCTTCACGCCGGTGATTGCGCTGACGACGGAAATCATCGTCACATCGGCGCCGCCCGAGCGCGCCGGCGCGGCGTCAGCCTTGTCGGAAACGGCGATTGAACTTGGCGGCGCGCTCGGCATCGCCGCGCTCGGCAGTCTCGGCACGCTGATCTACCGAGCGAAAATGGCCGGCGTCGTCGCGGGGCTTCCGCCGGACGTCGCGCGGGCGGCCGGAGCGACGCTCGGCGGCGCGGCGGATGCGGTCAAATTCTTGCCCCCGGAGCAGGCCGAGCGGACGCTTTCCGCCGCGCGCGACGCCTTCTGCGCCGGTTTTCAGGCGACCGCCGTGTTGAGCGCGTTGGGGCTTGTCGGCGCCGCGGTCGCGACGAAGCTTGCGCTCAAGCAAGCGCGTCCTCCGTCGTCGGAAGGCGCAGGCGAAAAGCCGAGTTCGGCCGCAGCGTAGGACGTCGCCCGTCAGGGCTCCGAGTCCAGGTTAACGAGGCGTCATTTCACCGCGTCATGGCCGCGCTTGTCGCGGCCATCCACGCGATGACACGAGGCAAATGTCAGGACATGAGCCGAACATGCCGTCTCCGCGTGATGCGTTTCGCAATGTCCCGGCGTGGATGCCCGCGACAAGCGCGGGCATGACGGCGGAAAGTGAGCTGCAATTAACCCGAGTTCGAAGGCTTGCGTCGCCCGTCATGCGCTTGTCACGGCGCGCGTCGAGCTTTAGCCTTCAGCGCATTCTGTTGTTTTTTGCGCTTGGGGGATTTCATGAGACTCGCCTCATACAACGTCGAGAATCTTTTCGACCGCGCACGCGCAATGAATCTCAAGAGCCTTTCGCAAGGCAAACCTATTCTCGAACGGTTCGCGGAACTGAACGCGCTGTTGGCGCAGCCTTCGTACAGCGCCGCCGACAAGACGCGCATGGCGAAACTTGTCATTGAACTTGATTTGGAAAAATCCGACGTCGACGATTTCGTCATTCTCCGGCGTAACAGAGGCGGACTGATCAAACGCCCCAAGTCGGGCGGCGTTCAGGTCGTCGCGAGTGGGCGCGCCGATTGGGTCGGCTCGCTGGAACTACGCGACGAGCCCGTCGACGAACAGGCGATGAGGAATACGGCGCGGGTGATGAGAGATGTCGAGGCTGACGTCCTCGGCGTCGTCGAAGTCGAGAGCCGGCCAGTATTGCGGGATTTCAACGCCGACGTCGTCGCAGCGCTTGGCGGCGAGACATTCCACCATGCGATGGTGATCGACGGCAACGATACGCGCGGCATCGACGTCGGCCTATTGACGCGGCAGGGGTTTCCGATCGGCGTGCTGCGCAGCCATGTCGACGAGATGCTAGACGAGCGCAACCCGATCTTTTCGCGTGACTGCGCCGAGTTCGAGGTGACGGCGCCGTCCGGCGCGCGCCTCCTGGTGATGCTCAATCACTTCAAGAGCAAGGGTTTCGGCTCGCAGCAATCATCCAGCGCCAAACGTCGCGCGCAGGCGAAACGCGTTGCTGAAATCTACGACGAACGCGTTGCCATGGGGATCAAGAACATCGTCGTGATGGGCGACTTCAACGACACGCCGGACAGCGAACCTTTGAGTCCTCTCATCGAAGGGACGGATCTGAAGGACATCTTTTTGCATCCGAAATTTGACGACGGCGGTTTCCCAGGCACTTACGGCAGTTGCGCCGCGGACAACAAGATCGACTTCATTCTGCTGTCGCCGGCGCTGTTCGACAGGGTCACGAGCGGCGGCGTGTTTCGCAAAGGCATGTGGCCCGGCGCGCGGGCCAAACGCTGGGAGGCCTATCCGGAAGTCGCCCGCAAGGAGGACGCAGCGTCGGATCATGCGGCGATATGGGCGGATATCGACCTTTAATTCGGAACTTGGTCTAGCGGGAGAGTCGCTCGATCAGCGCCATGGCGGCGGCCGGATTGCGTTCCTTAGCGCCGCTGATCACGTAGAGAAACACGTCTCGCGACATCTTCTTCGGCTTCGCCTGCGTCAGAGAGGGCAGGTCCTCAGGCGCGCTGCCTTCCGCCCAACGCCGCGCCCGCTTCGCCCATCCATCGAGGGCGGCGGCGTCATAGCCCTGCGGCTCCGCCTCACGCGTTCCCATGATGCGCGCATAGACGAAGGGCGCGGTTAGATCGGCGATAAGCGGATATTTTGAATCGCCGGCGATGACGATGGCGACGCCATGCTGGCGCGCCAGCGCGACGAATTCAGCCGTCTTGAAGCTCTCATGGCGCGGCTCAATCGCGTGTATCAGCGGTCGGTCGCCGATGTTCTTTGGCAGCAGGGAAAGAAAGGCGTCGAAAAACGCCGCGTCGAATTTCTTGGTCGGCAGGAACTGCCACAAAATGGGTCCGAGTTTGTCCCCAAGCTCGATCACGCCGCTTGCGAAAAAGCGGTCGATCGACTCTCCCGCCTCCTGTGGCGTCTTTCGCATCACCGCGAAGCGCGGCGCCTTGACGCTGAAGATGAAACCTTCGGGCGTTTCATCGCGCCATTTGGCGAAGCTCGCGGCGCTCTGCGTGCGATAATATGTGGCGTTGATTTCAATGGAGGTGAGCTTACGGCTGGCATATTCGAGTTCGCGCTTATGCGCGAGGTCAGGGGGATAAAAGGATTCGCGCCAAGGGGCGTAATTCCAGCCGCCGACGCCGACATAGACGCGTCCGGTCTTTCGACTCATTTGCATTCCAGCCTAGTATGGACTGGCGAGGGCTTGAGACTTACCCCCGTCGCGCCATCTTACCGGCGTCGTCGACACCATATTTGTCTTCGTCGCCGGCTGTCGATGGTTGAAGCTGCGGCTTCTCTTATTTGCTGTGATTCGTTTGGGGAGGAGGCGCCATGGCGGCGAATTTTTTCGGGAGATTTCTAATCGCGCTGACCGCAATCGCGCTCGCGGCCTGCGATCGCGGCCCCGAAATGCCGGAGAGCGCTGGCTACGGACCCAATCCGACGCTGCCCGAGCCGCATCCGACCGGCGCCTTTCCTTACGTGAATATCGCGCGCGCCGTGGGCTGGCCAAGCGCTCAAAAGCCCACGCCCGCCGAGGGGCTGGGCGTTGAAGCTTTTGCGACGGGGCTCGATCATCCGCGCTGGCTGTACGAATTGCCAAACGGCGACATTCTTGTCGCGGAAACCGATGCGCCGGCGAAATCCGACAACGAAGGCGGCGGCGTTCGCGGATTCTTCATGAGCCTCTACATGCGCCAGGCCGGGTCCGATAAGCCAAGCTCCAACCGCATCACGCTGCTACGCGACGCAGACGGCGATGGCGTTGCCGAGACGAAGGAGGTCTTTCTGGAGAATCTGAATTCGCCCTTCGGCATGGCGCTGGTGGGCGATCAGCTTTATGTCGCCAACGCCGATTCGCTTGTGCGTTTTCCATATAAGGAAGGCGATACGCGCATCGAAGCGGCGCCCGAAAAGGTCGCGGATCTGCCCGCGGGACGCAATCTTCACTGGACGAAGAGCCTTGTCGCGGATCCTGTGGGTTCGCGTCTCTATGTCGGCGTCGGGTCCAACTCCAATGCCGCCGAGAATGGCATGGAGGAAGAACATAACCGCGCCGACATTCTGGAGATCGATCCGGCGACCGGCGACACGCGGGTTTTCGCTTCGGGACTGCGCAATCCCGTCGGGATGGATTGGAATCCCGCGACAGGCGACCTCTGGGTCGCGGTGAATGAACGCGACGAGATTGGCGACAATCTCGTGCCCGACTACATGACGAAGGTCCAGGAGGGCGCCTTTTACGGCTGGCCCTACAGCTACTACGGACAGCATGTTGACGAACGCGTGCAGCCGCAAGATCCGGAACTCGTCAAACAGGCGATCCGGCCGGATTACGCGCTCGGCTCGCATACCGCGTCGCTCGGATTCACCTTTGTCGGCGACGCGGACCTCGGGCTGTTCCAGAACGGCGTCATCATTGGCCAGCACGGATCGTGGAATCGCAGTCCCCGCGTGGGCTATCGAGTCATTTTCGTAAAGTTCGAGAATGGCGCGCCGGTCGGCGCCCCGAAAGAGGTGCTGACCGGCTTTCTGAACGAGCGCGGCGAAGCGCAGGGCAGGCCGGTCGGCGTCATCATCGATAAGCGCGGCGGACTGCTGGTGGCCGATGACGTCGGCGACGTCGTGTGGCGGGCGAGCGGCGCCAAGAAGTAAGCGGATTAGCCGGCTTCGCTCGCATTTGGCCGCCGCCTGTGCTAACGGCTGCGGTCAGCTCGGTTTTTTCGGGCGGAGTCAAGGGTCTGGAGCACATGTCCGATATTTTCCATGAGGTCGATGAAGACGTCCGGCGCGACAAGGCGGCGGAGCTTTGGCGGCGCTATCACACGCCGATCCTGATCTTCGCCGTGTTGATCATCGCCGCCACCGGCGCGTGGAGCTATTACCAGACCAACCGTCAGAAAATGGCGGAAGCCGCTAACGCCCGTTTTGAAGCCGCCGTCGCGCTCGCCAACGAGGGCAAGGCGCAGGACGCGGCGGCCGCTTTCGACGCGCTCGCCAAAGACGGTCCCAAAGGCTATGCGACGCTCGCGCGCATACGGGCTGCGGAACTGCGCGAGGACAGGGCGCGCGCGCTCCAGGAATTGGAGGCGATCGCCGAGGACAAGAATGTCGACAAACTGAATCAGGAAGTCGCTTTGCTGCGCGCCGCGCTGATCATCATCGAGAGCGGAGACCGCCAGAAAATGGAACGCGCGCTCGGACCCATGATGACGTCGAACGGCGCTTTCCGCTTCTCGGCGCAAGAATGGAATGGTCTCGACGCGCTGGCCAATGACGATTTCGAAGAGGCCGAGAGGGACTTCAACATTCTGCTCAGCGATCGCGACGCGCCGCAATCCATGCGCCAGCGGGCCGCGGCCTATCAGGGGTTGCTGCACGCGAAACGCGGACCCAAGCCGGCGGCGGCGCCGGCGGCCGCGGCCGGAGGAGCCCCAAGCGGCAATGTCTCGGTGACGCCGGTGATCGAGCCGGAACAGGAAGGCGCTGCGTCGTCCGGCGAGGCGCCGTTCGAGGTGAAGCCCTCGAAATAGTTGGCGTAGGGACGCGGCAGCGCAGCGAGAAACGAGTCATGTCCTTTTCGCTCGCGATCATCGGCCGGCCGAACGTCGGCAAATCGACGCTGTTCAACCGGCTGACCGGCAAGAAGTTGGCGCTTGTCGACGATCGCCCCGGCGTCACCCGCGATCGCCGGGAGGGCGACGCCAAGCTCGCCGATCTACGCTTCACCATCGTCGACACGGCCGGGTTGGAGGAAGGCCCGGGCCCGACGTTGGAAGGGCGGATGCGCGCCCAGACCGAGAGCGCGATCCTCGCCGCCGACGCAATTCTCTTTCTCATCGACGCGCGCGCCGGCGTCACGCCCGACGACAAATATTTCGCCGATCTCGTCCGTCGCGCCGGCAAGCCGGTTATCCTGATCGCCAATAAAGCGGAAGGAAAGGCCGGCGAGCCAGGCGTCTACGACGCCTTTTCGCTGGGTCTTGGCGATCCAGTGCCGTTTTCCGCCGAGCATGGCGAAGGCATGGGCGCGCTCTATGACGCGCTGCGCGAGGCTCTGCCCGAGGAGACCGCCGAGCCTTTCGAAGACGACGTCGCCATTGAAGAACATCTCCGAAACGACGAGGAGGACGGCAGCGACCTCGATGTAACGAAGCCGCTGCGCATCGCGGTCGTTGGGCGGCCCAACGCCGGAAAATCGACGCTCATCAACCGCATTCTTGGCGAGGACCGCCTGCTGACGGGACCCGAAGCGGGAATCACGCGCGATTCGATCTCTGTCGATTTCGTATGGCGTGACCGGAAGATGAAGCTCTTCGACACGGCCGGTCTGCGCAAGCGCGCCCGCGTCGTCGACAAACTGGAAAAGCTGTCGGCCGCCGACGCGCTGCGCGCCGTGCGGTTCTCGGAAGTCGTCGTGCTGCTCGTCGATTCGACGATTCCCTTCGAGAAGCAGGATCTCTCGATCGCCGACCTCGCGGCCCGCGAGGGACGCGCCGTCGTCATCGCGCTCGGTAAATGGGACCTCGTCGAGGACCGCGGCGCTACGCTCATCAAGCTGCGCGAAGACGCAGAACGCCTGCTGGCGCAGCTGCGCGGCTGTCCGGTGGTTCCGGTGTCAGGCGCGACGGGGCAGGGGCTGGACAAGCTCATGCAAGCGATCGTCTCGGTTCACGAAATTTGGAACAAGCGCATCGGCACCGGGCGGCTCAATCGATGGCTGCTGACGCAAATCGAGGAGACGCCGCCGCCAGCGGTTTCCGGGCGGCGCATCAAGATACGCTACATGACGCAAGCCAAATCGCGGCCGCCGCATTTCGTGCTCTTCGGCAATCAGCTCGACGAGCTGCCGACGAGTTACGAGCGCTTCCTGATCAACGGTCTGCGCAAGACCTTCGACCTTCCCGGCGTGCCAATCAGGATTTCGAAAAAGTCGGGGGAGAACCCATTCGAAGGACGTCACAAGGGCTGAGCAACTCTTGTGTCATGACGCCGCTCACGAGATTGTGGCGCCATGCTCAAGCCTTCCCCTGAAAAACTTCTCGCTCTCGGCATGTCGTTCTGGAACGCCAAGACGCTGCTCTCGGCAGTGGAGCTCGGCGTCTTCGACGCTCTCGCCGACGGCCCCGCCGACCTCTCGACGCTGACGCCGAAGCTCGGGTTGCACAAGCGCTCCGCGCGCGATTTTTTCGACGCGCTCGTAGCGATGAAAGTGTTGGAGCGCGACGCCAACGGGCGTTACGCCAATACGCCCGAGACGGAATTTTTCCTTGTGCGCGGTCGGCCGAGCTATGTCGGCGGGCTGCTGGAGATGGCCAATGCGCGTCTCTATGAGAGCTGGGGGCGCCTGTCGGAGGCGCTGAAAACGGGTCGCCGACAGAGCGAAGATCAGGACGCCAGCGATCTTTTCGCGGCCCTCTACGCCGATCCGCAACGTCTGCAGGGCTTCCTCTCCGCGATGAGCGGCGTGAGCGCCGGAGCCGCCCAGGCGATCGCCGACAAATTCTCCTGGCGGGACTATCGGACCTTCATCGACGTCGGCGCCGCGCAGGGCATGGTCCCCGTCACAATCGCGCGGGCGCATCCGCATCTTGCGGGCGGCGGCTTCGACCTTCCCCAAGTCGGACCGATATTCGAGGAATTTGTCGCCGCCAATGGGCTCGCGGACCGACTGCGGTTCTATCCCGGGGACTTTTTCAAGGACGATCTGCCCCAGGCCGACGTTATCATCATGGGGCACATACTTCATGACTGGGATCTTGAGCAAAAGCGGCTGCTGTTGAGGAAGGCCTATGACGCCCTCCCACAAGGCGGCGCGCTCATCGTCTATGAAGCCATGATCGATAATGATCGTCGCGAGAACGCTTTCGGCCTGCTGATGAGCCTCAATATGCTGATCGAGACTGACGGCGGCTTCGACTTTACCGGGGCCGACTGCGAGGGCTGGATGAAGGAAGCCGGGTTCTCCAGCTCCCGAGTTGAGCATCTGACGGGGCCGGATTCCATGGTGGTCGGCGTCAAATAGAGCCCACCGCGCGCGAACGCTTCCACGGCGCCTGCGACGAATCCCCGCGTCGCCGCGCGGGATTTTGGTTGGACAGAAGCTAGTTTTGAATTATTCTAATTCCTGTGTCGCGGCCTGACGGCCGCGCCGACTCGAATACTCGGAGGCAAGAAAATGGCTATGCTCAAGGGCAGCAAGACCGAAGAAAATTTGAAGGCCGCCTTTGCGGGCGAATCGCAGGCGAATCGCCGTTATCTCTATTTCGCTCAAAAGGCCGACGTCGAGGGCTACAATGACGTGGCCACCGTGTTCCGCTCTACCGCCGAAGGCGAGACGGGCCACGCGCACGGCCATCTCGAATTTCTCGAGTCGGTCGGCGATCCTGCGACCGGCCTGCCCATCGGCAAGACCGCCGATAACCTCAAGGCTGCCGTCGCCGGGGAAACCCACGAATACACGGACATGTATCCGGGCATGGCGCGCTCGGCCCGCGATGAGGGCTTCGAGGAGATCGCCGACTGGTTCGAGACGCTCGCCAAGGCTGAGCGTTCACATGCCGGCCGCTTCCAGCGCGCCCTGGACGAGCTGAAGTAAGGGCGTGTTGAGTCCTTCTCCCGCGGAGCGGGAGAAGGTGGCCCTTGCGAAGCAAGGGTCGGATGAGGGCCGCCCTCACCCGGCTTGCTTCGCAAGCCACCCTCTCCCGCAAGCGGGAGAGGGGTGTCCGGCGTTCCCACCACAGGACCATCATGCGAGAAGGCAGTCTCGAGGCTCCGATCCGGCATCCGCTGGATTGGCGGAGCGACGATTTCTATGACGATGCGAAGCTCGACGCGGAAATGCGGCGGGTCTTCGATATTTGTCATACGTGCCGGCGCTGTTTCAATCTGTGCGACTCTTTCCCGCGGCTCTTCGATCTCATCGACGAATCGAAAAGCGGCGAGCTCGACACGGTCGCGAGCGCGGATTTCAAACAGGTCGTCGACGCCTGCACCCTTTGCGACATGTGCTTCATGTCGAAGTGCCCCTATGTGCCGCCGCATGAATTCAACATCGACTTTCCGCATCTGATCCTGCGCTACCGCGCGGTCGAAGCGAAGAAGAAGGGCGTGCCCGCCGTCGATCGCGCGCTTGCCGACACTGACCGCTACGGCAAATGGGCCACGCTGATCTCAGGCGCGGCCAATTGGGCAACGCGCCGCGACAACACAACGATGCGCGGCCTCGAAGAGAAAGTCGCGGGTATCGATCGCAACGCCGAGCTGCCCAAATACGCCAGCAAGACCCTTGAATCGCAGGCCGCCGCAAATCCGCCCGCGCGCGACGACTCGGCGCCGGCAAAGGCGCGCAAGGCCGTGCTCTACGCCACCTGCTACGGCGACTATAACGATACGTCGATCGGCATGTCGGCGCTTGGCGTGCTCGCGAGAAACGGCGTCGAGACCAAAGTCGTGCACCCGGCCTGCTGCGGCATGCCGAAGCTCGAACAGGGGATGCTCGACGAAGTGGCGGAGGCGGCGCGCAAGGTCGCCGCGGCCTTCGCGCCCTACATCAACGAGGGCTACGACATTGTCGCGCCGGTGCCGTCCTGCGCGCTGATGCTGAAATTCGAGTGGCCGCTGATTTTGCCGGAGGACGAAAGCGTCAAGCGTCTGGCTGGCGCAACCTTCGACCTTTCCGAATATGTCGTCGACATCGCGCGCAAAGAGGGGCTGGCCGAAGGTATGGCGCCACTCGATGGCGGCGTCGCCTTCCATGTCTCCTGTCATTCGCGCGCCCAGAATATCGGCCAGAAAGGCGCCGAGCTGCTTGCGCTGATCCCACAAGCCGATGTCGCCGTGGTCGAGCGCTGCTCGGGTCATGGCGGCGCTTGGGGCTACAAGAAGGGCAATTTCGAAACGGCGATGAAGGTGGGCAAGCCCGCCGCGCGGCAGTTGCAGAACGCCGACAAGAAGCACGTCGTTTCCGAATGCCCCCTTGCCGGACTGCATATCGAACAGGAGATCGAGACGCTCGGCGGCGAGACGCCGAAGCCGGAACGCGTCGGCCATCCGATCGTGCTGATGGCGCGGGCTTACGGGTTGTCAAACCCGTAGCGGCTGGACCCGAACCT
>NZ_JAMRYX010000029.1 GCF_024448135.1 Methylocystis suflitae | reverse complement strand
AATTCATGCATATTAAACGGCCGAGAAGTTTACATATTTGACGGAAATCTTATCATGCGCATGCACGTTCCGACGTCAAAGGCAGGCTTTTCGAAACTGGCGCCACTCGATGTTTTCTGGGCGATTACAGCCCCGATCATCGCTTTGGCGCTGCGCGATCCGAACTTTCTCGTCGCTCGCGATTTAACGGAAGGCATTCCTGCGAGCTATCTATATGTGCTTGTCACAATCATATGTGCGATCCCCGCCTTCTTAGTGTTCCGTATTAGCGATGGAATGAACCATCTGTTTTCCGTTCACGACGCTTTCGCCGTTTGTGCCGCTGTCGCAGCGACGGTCGCTTCCAGCAGCCTTTTCCTGTTCGTTTTGACTCGCCTCGATGGCGTGCCGCGCTCTACACCGCTCATTTGCGGACTGGTCCT
>NZ_JAMRYX010000028.1 GCF_024448135.1 Methylocystis suflitae | reverse complement strand
TGGTTAACGCCTGTTAACGGATTGGCGAAGGCGTGATTCGCACCGAAGACAAGGCACCGCTGCATCTCGTCTCCGCCTTCGCCACGACGAGCCGCCTCGTGCTCGGCGGTGGAGGGAAAGCCGGCTCGCCGAAAACGACGGGCTTCAAAGGCGCCTCGTCTCCATCGACGCGATCGCCACTAACGCCAGGATTGCGCAGAAGATAAGGACGCGGTCGCCGACTGTCTGCTCGCGGTCAAGGCCAACCAGCCGAGCTTGCGCGCCGAAGTCGAGAGCGCTTTCGCCGCACCGGGCAAGATTGAGATCGATGTCGAGCAGGACAAGGGCCAACCGCCGCATCGAGATCCGCGATGTCGGCGCGCGCCGTTTTCTCAGGGGGCTGCGTCTGCCGCACGCCGCGACGATCATCCTATCGCGCGCCGAGCTTTGCGGCCGCTGCCGCTTCGAGACGCGCTATTACATCTCCTCGGCGGCGCTCTCGACGAAGGCCGCAAGAGGCCGTTCGCGGCCACTGGTCCATCGAAAACCAGCTTTATTGGGTGCTCGACGTCGTCTTCACCGACGACCAGTCCCGCCTGCACAAGGGCCACGGCGAGAAAAACATGGGCGTCGTCAGAGGCACTTCGCGATCAATCTGGTCAGGAGCGCCGAGCCCGAGAGGCCACCACCGAGGAAGCCGCAGCGCAACGCGAAGAAACCAAGGCGAACCAGCATCAAACTGCGCAGAAAAATCACCGACTGGAGCCAGAGCTACCTCGCAACTGCGCCAGGAGCCATTCTCCGTTACCCGGATTCGGAGCCCTGCGGACGAGCGGCTGGGCATTGACGGCGCGAAGGAGGAAGGCTAGGAGTTTTCGAAAATAAGCTCTAAATGAGGCCAAAGCTAACGCTACACGGTGGGCGCAACGTCAATGTCCTCTCGCCCGATTAACAACAGACGCGGTTTAGTAGTAGTAGGAATATTCATATGTTGGACGCTTGGCGTGGGGCCGTCAGATCCTGGAAGATTTGCATTTTTTGGTTGATATTCGCCGTCGGACCTATTCTAGGGTTATTTTTTTTCGCCGATCCTCACCCTCTAGGCTCTGGTCTAGACTATCGCGTATTGTTCGACCTCGTCGCACTTTTTAGTGCCCAGGCTTTTCTTGCCGAGGCGATAGGACTTCGCGCAAATGCGCAGAGAATTTCGTTTCCACGCAGGCTGTTCCCGCATCTGGGCTTCCCGACGCTGTGGCGTAGGCGAATAGCTTTGAAAGACATTTCGCGAGCAGATTCGCTCGATGAGCGAACTGTTCGTTTGTTCCT
>NZ_JAMRYX010000027.1 GCF_024448135.1 Methylocystis suflitae | reverse complement strand
GGGAAGAAACGCGCATAAGCTCACTTCGACTCTCCCTGCCAGACGCCCTGCTTCTTCAAGGCGTCGGCGACGTCGCGCGGCATGTAGCGTTCGTCGTGCTTGGCGAGCACGCTGTCGGCGCGAAAAGCGCCGGAGGGCTGCAGCACCCCGTCGACGACGACCCCCTGCCCTTCGCGGAAGAGATCCGGCAGCAAGCCTGTGTAGGACACGGCAAGATCGCTGGTTTTATCCGTGACAGTGAAGTTCACGTCCTGTCCGTTTCGAACGACCGTGCCTTCCTTCACCAGCCCGCCGATGCGCAGCCGCGCGCCGGAGGCCGTTTGCTTCTTCGCAAGCTCCGACGGCGTGTAGAAGAACACGATATTGTCGCGCAGCGCGAACAGCATTAGCCCGGCGGCGAGGCCAAGAATCGCCATCGCGCCAGCAATCAACGTCAGCCGCTTTCCCTTACGCGTCATTATTCAGAGCGCTCCATTGCGGCCGCGTCAGGCCGCTCTCGCGAAGAGGCGAAACGTCTAGCCTCCGATATTCAGCTCCTTCGCCAGCGCCTCGATGCGGGCGACGTCATCTTGCTTGCTGGCGAGCGCCTTGCGCGCCTCGGTCACGGCCTTTTTGGCCTTTTCGGTCTCGGCGAGGACGCTATAGGCGCGAATGAGTTTTAGCCATCCCTCGACGTCGTCGCCCTTCGATTCGAGCCGCGAGGCCAAGCGATCCACCATGCCGCGGATCATCTCCTGGCGCTGATCGGCGGGCATCGCCGCGATCGCTTTACCCTGCTCGCTCGACGGCCCGCGCGCGACGACCGGCGGATTCGCCTCGCCGCGCAGAATGGCGAGCTGGGCGTTCACAGCCTTCAGATAAGCGGCGTCGGCCGGCGCGTCAGCAGCCATCTTGGAAAAGATGGCGATCGCCTTGTCCTTCTCGCCGGCCTGCGCGGCCGCCACGCCGAGGTAATACTGCGCCTCTGGCGCTGATGGATCGAGCGCGAGCGCCGCCTCGAAATCCTTCTTGGCTTGCGGCGTCACCACGCCTTGAGCGAGGACGACGCGCGCTTCTCCAAGCGCCGCATGCCGCGCCGCGGTTGCGCCCAAAAGTCGCAGCGCTTCCGAATAGGCGTGGACGGCGTCTTCGCCGCGGCCGGTGCGCAGCAAATATGGCGCAATGACTTCGAAGCCGCGGCCATCTTCGGGATGCTCGCGCAAATGCTGCTCGATGCGCGCGACGGCGCCGGAAAGATCATTGCGGTCCGGCGCGGAATCGAGCCGCGCCGTCAGCGGCATGTCGGGCATGTCGGAATGGCCGAGCCGCGCATACAGCGTCAGCGCGACGGCGGGGATGATCACGATGGCCGCGAGCGCCGCGGCGAGCGCGAGTTTGCGCGAGGAGACGATCCTCGCCTTTGGCGCGGCTTCCGCGCGCAACAGCCGGCGCGCCGCCTCGGTCTTCGCGGCGTCAGCGTCCGGCGCGTCGAGACGCCCTTCCTCGCGCTCGCGCTCGATTTCGGCGATCTGCTCCTCGAAAAAGGCGACGTCGGCGGCGCTTTCATCCTGCGCCCCATTCCGCATGGCGAGCGGCGCCAGCACCGCCATCACCGCGGCGCCGGTCAGCAAGGCGAATATAAGCCAGATCATGCCCGCTCTTTAAGGCTTTGCGCTCCCTATTGGAAGGGCGGCCATTGCCCCTACACGCTCGTCCATCGGATATTAGCGCCAAGGGAGGCTCGGTGATCACGCGGCTCGCAATTTCCGGCTATCGATCCATTCGCGATCTGGTCCTTGCTCCGGGACAACTCACCGTCGTGACTGGCGCCAATGGCGCCGGCAAGTCCA
Organism: Methylocystis suflitae; assembly: GCF_024448135.1. Classification (GTDB taxonomy): domain Bacteria; phylum Pseudomonadota; class Alphaproteobacteria; order Rhizobiales; family Beijerinckiaceae; genus Methylocystis; species Methylocystis suflitae. The sequence continues at coordinate 37,040 of NZ_JAMRYX010000027.1, read as the reverse complement.
GTCTTTATCGCGCGCTGCGCCTTCTCGCCGATGTTGCGCAGGGGCGCATCATCCAGTCCCTTGCCCGGGAAGGCGGACTAAATTCGACGCTTTGGGCTGGACCCGAGAAATTCTCCCGCGCGATGAAAGCGGGGGAAATTCCGATCGAGCCGTTGGCGCTCCGGTCTCGGAAAGCGCTGAAGCTCGGCTTCGCTTCCAAGACTTATGGCTACGCGATCGACCTCGGCCCAACTTCTCAAAAAACGGAGACCTTTCCCCTGGATCCGCAGATCAAGCTCGAGGCGCAATGGACCGGAGAACATCTCGACCGCGCCAATCTTTTCGCCGAACGACGGGGACCGAGCGCGCGCATTCGCGGGGAAAATGGCGAATGGCGGCAGGCTGCGGCTTCACTCGCCGGAGTCGACAGCATGATGACGCACTGCGCTGACCTGCGCGAAGCCTATGATCTCTCAATCTTGCGTGAAACGGTGCGGAGCTGGCGCTTCTATGACAATTTACGCGCCGACCGCGAGGCGCCGGCGAGACGGCCGCAGATCGGCACCTTCACCCCCGCCCTCGCCGATGACGGCGCAGACCTCGCGGCGGCGCTCGCAACCATTCTGGAAGTTGGCGACGCGGACGGCCTTGGAGAGACGATCGACGACGCCTTTCCTTCGAGCAGGATCGATATTTCGACATCCGACGGTTACGTCGAGACGTCAATGCGCCAGCACGGTTTGCTTCGGCCGCTGCGCGCGGCGGAGCTCTCAGAAGGCACGCTGCGCTATCTGCTGCTCGTCGCCGCTTTGCTGACGCCGCGTCCGCCGCCGCTGATGGTGTTCAACGAGCCTGAAGCGAGCCTCCATCCCAATCTCATCGGCGCGCTGGCGCGACTGATGCGCAAGGTCTCGAACGAGAGGCAGCTTTTCGTCGTGTCGCACTCGACAAAGCTGGTCTCGGAATTAACAAAGGACGATTGCTGCGTCGAAATCGCGCTGGAGAAGCGCCTTGGCGAGACGCTCGCGCCTGAGCATGAATCGCCAAAATGGCGCTGGCCGTCACGGTAACGCTTGACTGGCGGGCGCGCCTCATCGGAATTGCGCTGTATCCTCGTGCGAGACCTCATGCTCCGAGACCCCTCATGCTCATCAACACGCCTTCGATCGAACAGCTTTCCAATGTGATCTCGCAGGTCACCGGCCCCGCCTTTCTGCTCGCAGCCGAGGCGCAGCTCCTGGCCGTCCTCGTCTCAAGACTGGAGCGCATCGTCGATCGTTCCAGAATGATCGCCCAGACCGACGCCAGCAGCGCGGAATACGCCCATCTGCAAGCTGAACTGCCAATCCTCAGAAAGCGCGGCATGCTGATGCATTACGCCATGTACTGGGGCGTGGCGAGTTGCATCGTGACGTGCGTTCTCGTCATCGTCAGCTTCGCGGCGGCTTACCTTCATGTGCGCCATGAGTATGGCGCGGGGTTGTTGTTCGCCGTGGCGATGGCGCTCTTCACCGCCGCGCTGGTCGCCTTCGCGAGAGAATTGCAGCTTGGATATGTGGAGATTATCGGCGGCCCTAAGCCTCCCCAAAGACCCGCGCGAAAATCGTATCCACATGCTTGAAGTGGTACGAGAGGTCAAAGAGCGCATCCAATTCCGCCGGCGACAGCTTCGCGCTCACGTCCTTGTCCTGCCCGAGCAGGCTGCGGAAATCCCCCTCGCCGCGCCAGACCGGCATGGCGTTCCGTTGCACCATCGCATAGGCGTCTTCGCGCGAGACGCCTTTTTGCGTGAGCGCCAGAAGCACGCGCTGCGAGTGAATGAGGCCGCCGAGCTTCTCTAGATTCTTGCGCATGTTTTCCGGATAGACGACGAGATGTTCGATCACGCTCGTCAATCGCGCCAATGCAAAGTCCAAAGTGACCGTGGCGTCGGGGCCAATCATGCGCTCGACGGAAGAATGTGAAATATCGCGTTCGTGCCAGAGCGCGACATTCTCCATCGCCGGAATCGCCATGCCGCGAACGAGGCGCGCGAGTCCGGTCAGATTCTCGGTCAGCACCGGGTTGCGCTTATGCGGCATGGCGGAAGAGCCCTTCTGCCCGGCGGAAAAATATTCCTCCGCCTCGAGCACTTCGGTGCGCTGGAGATGCCGGATTTCGATGGCGAGCCGTTCGACCGACGACGCCACGACGGCGAGCGTCGCAAAATAAGCTGCGTGGCGATCCCGCGGAATGACCTGCGTCGAGATCGGTTCGACGGTCAGTCCCATCTTATGCGCCACATAGTCTTCGACGCGCGGATCAATATTGGCGAAAGTGCCGACGGCGCCTGAAATCGCGCAGGTCGAAATTTCCCTGCGCGCTTCGACGAGCCGTTCGCGCGCGCGGGTGAATTCGGCGTAAGCCTGGGCCAGTTTCAGGCCGAAGGTCGTCGGCTCGGCGTGAATGCCGTGCGAGCGGCCGATCGTCGGCGTGTATTTATGCTCGAAGGCGCGCTTCTTCAGCGCTGCGAGCAACGCGTCGACGTCGGCGATCAAGAGATCCGCCGCGCGCGACAATTGCACGGCAAGACAGGTGTCGAGCACGTCGGAAGACGTCATGCCCTGATGCACAAAGCGCGACTCGGCGCCGATGAATTCAGCGAGATGGGTCAAAAAGGCGATCACGTCATGCTTCGTCACCCGCTCGATCTCGTCGATTCGCGCGACGTCGAAGGTGACAAAATCCGCTTTGTCCCAGATCGCCTTGGCGCTCTCCCGGGGGATGACGCCGATCTCGGCGAGCGCGTCGCAGGCGTAGGCCTCGATCTCGAACCAGATGCGAAACCGCGTCTGCGGCTCCCAAATCACGGTCATCTCGGGTCTGGAATAGCGGGGGATCATCCGGCGCGCCTTGAAAATTTGAGGAAGAGAGAGGCGCCTAGCATGCGCGTTGCATCAAAGTCCATATATGGGCTGATCAGGTGGGAGGATTCATGCAGTCTACGGATGTCGTCGTTCTTGGCGCGGGGATCGTCGGCGTCAGCGCCGCGCTGCATCTGCAGGCGCGCGGCCGCGACGTCGCGCTCATCGATCGCGCCGGCGCCGTGGGTCAGGAGACGAGCTTCGGCAACGCCGGCTTGATCGAACGCTCTTCGCTCATCCCCTATCTGTTCCCGCGCGATCCGGCGAAACTTATCAAATATGCGCTGAACCTTCTCCCTGAAGCGCATTACCACGTCTCGGCGCTGCCGGCGGTAGGGCCATGGCTCCTGCGCTATTGGCGCGAGAGCGCGCCGGAGCGGGTGCGGCGAAATATCGAAGCGCGGCGCCCGCTGATCGAACACAGCCTGAGCGAGCATGAGGCGCTGATCCAGCAGGCAGGCGCCGGCGAGCTGTTGCGCAGGACCGGCTGGATCAAGCTGCATCGCAGCGAGGAGACTCTCGCCGCCGGCCTCGCCGACGCCGAGCGGCTGCGCGCCTATGGCTTGCATATTGATACGCTCGATTCGGCAGGCGTTGCGGCGCTGGAGCCTGATCTCGCGCCAATCGCCGGCGGCGTCCATTATCGCGACACCGCCGCGATCATCGATCCCGCCGCTCTGTCGAAAGCCTATGCAGATCTGTTCGTCTCACGTGGCGGCCATCTGCTCTCAGGCGACGCTCGCAGCCTTTCACAAGAGCCGGACGGGCGCTGGCGCGTCGAGGCCGCGCAAGGGCCGCTCGTCGCCGGCGCCGCGGTTGTGGCGCTCGGCCCCTGGTCGGACTTCATCTACGGACCGCTCGGCTATCGCATTCCGCTCGGCTGGAAGCGCGGCTACCACATGCATTACGCCGCGAAGGACGGCGCAAAGCTCAATCATCCAATTCTCGACGCCGACGTCGGCTATCTCCTGGCGCCGATGCGGCGCGGCGTCCGGCTGACGAGCGGCGCCGAATTCGCCCGCCGCGACGCGCCGCCGACGCCGGTGCAGATCGAGTTTTGCGAACCGACGGCGCGCCGATTGTTTCCGCTCGCCGAACGGCTCGACCCCGAACCTTGGCGCGGCGCGCGGCCCTGCCTGCCGGACATGCTGCCGATCGTGGGTCCGGCGCCGAGTCATCGCGGACTATGGTTCGATTTCGGCCACGCGCATCATGGGCTGACGCTTGGGCCGGTTTCCGGCCGGCTCCTCGCCGATATGATGACGGGCGAAAAGCCCTTCATCGATCCCGCGCCTTATCGCGCCGATCGATTCTGATCTTGCGCGACGCCTTTGCGAGATGCTTGTGCGCCTATTCGGCGCCGACGAGCTTTAAGGCGCGGTCCAAAACGCGCACGACGCGCGCGAGATCATGTCCGCGCCGAAGCACGAGCCCCGTCGCGGCGATCACGGCATAGGCGCCCTGCCGACGCGCCAGCGCCGGGTTCTTCTCGATTCGATACAGCGGCGCCTCGCTTGCGCGCCGAAAAATGGAGAACACAGCCTTCGCCGGCGTGAAGTCGATCGCATAGTCGCGCCATTCGCCTTGCGCGACTTTCGCTCCATAAAGATTGAAGAGCACGTTGAGTTCCGGGCGGCTGAACGAAACCGCCACGCCGCGCTTGTCTCCCCGAACTCCCGACGCCGCGTCCGGCGAAGCGCCGTTCACGACGACGAGCGCGGGTCGGCCCCGGCTGGGCTCCGTCGTCTCCGACTCCGCCATGCGTGCGCTCTCCTCGGTCCTTTTCGCCATGTTGGCCCGCACGGATGCGCCCGGCAAGACTTAATGACCGGATTACGACGAGAATCTTTGCATCCGCTCCGTGGGATAAGACTTGGCTTGTAATAATCATACTTTCGCCGACTTGGCGCCCCTTGCCAGCCAAACGCGCCGCCCAAAATGAAGTTCATTGCCTCGACAGCTCGGGGCCGCGCGTTTTCGGTTTCGTCAGCCCCCCAGCCCCCCGAAGCGTGTGGTTCCGAGATATAGAGGTCGTGGCGATGGTCGGGCCGGCCGGGAGTTTCGCTCCCGCGCCGGCTCGTCTAGCTTTAGCGGGCCGCCATATCCGCCTTTATCGGCCCCGCGGCGGCGGGCCGCCAAGGCTCTTGCAAATTCCGCAACAATGACGAACTCAAGAGCCGCCGTCGCGTCGACCGCGACGCGCATTCTCTTTTTCTTTTCATCGGAGAGAACATGACCGACGACGCCGCATCCGTCGCCGCCGCGGCTCCCGCCGCCGATCCGCAAACCGCCGCCAATTTCGGTTTTGAGGCCGACGTCGCGCGGCTGCTCGAGCTGATGACGCACTCCGTCTATTCGGAGCGCGACGTCTTTCTGCGCGAACTCGTCTCGAACGCCGCCGACGCCTGCGAAAAGCTGCGCTACGAGGCGCTTTCCGACGAAAAACTCGCCGCGCAAGCCGCCGCGCCGCTGGTGACGATCTCACTCGATAAGGAGAAGCGCACGCTGACCGTGGCCGATAATGGCGTCGGCATGTCGCGCGAGGAGTTGATCAGCGCCCTCGGCACCATCGCCAATTCGGGAACGCGCGCCTTTCTCGACAAACTCGGCAAGGAGAAGGACGCCGGCTTCATCGGCCAGTTCGGCGTCGGCTTCTACGCCGCCTTCATGGTCGCCGACCGCGTCGAGGTCGCGACGCGGCGCGCCGGCCAGGATCAGGCCTGGCTGTGGAGTTCAGACGGCAAGGGCTCCTATCAGATCGCGGCGCTGCCGCTCGAAGAAGCGCCCGCCGTCGGCGCCCGCGTCACGCTGCATCTCAACGCCGAGAGCGATGAATTTCTCGACGGCTGGCGCGTTGAAAGCGTCGTGCGCGAGCACTCGGGCGCGATCGCCGCGCCGATCGATCTCATCGCGGCGCCGGGCGAAGAGCCCCGGCGAATCGCCGAAGGCGTCGCCCTGTGGACGAAGCCCAAGTCCGAAATCACGCATGAGCAATATGTCGACTTCTACCGGCAATTGTCCGGGCAGCTCGACGAGCCCGCGCTGATCGCGCATTGGCGCGCCGAAGGACGCACCGAATATACGGTGCTCGCCTTTGTTCCTGGGACGCGGCCCTTCGATCTCTTCGACCCGGCGCGAAAGAGCAAATCCAAGCTGTATGTGCGGCGCGTGCTGATCTCGCGCGACATGGAGCTGCTGCCCGCCTGGCTGCGGTTCATGCGCATCGTCGTCGACAGCGCCGACATTCCGCTCAATGTCTCACGCGAGATGGTGCAGAAAAGCCCGGTCGCCGGCGCGATCGGCAAGGCCATCGCAACGCGCATCTTGCAGGAACTCAAGAAGCTCGCCGACGCCGAGCCGGAAAAATTCGCGGACGTGTGGAAGAACTTCGGCTCCGTGCTCAAGGAAGGGCTGCATGAAGACCCAAGCCGCCGCGACGCGCTGTTCGAAATTGCGCGGTTCGCCTCGACGAAGTCCGAGGAACGGACCCGCACGCTCAAGGAATACGTCGCCGATCTGAGGGAAAACCAGACCGCGATCTATTATCTTGTCGGCGACGACATGAAGCGGCTGCGCGCCAGCCCGCAGCTCGAAGGCTTCAAGGCGAGAGGCGTCGAGGTGCTGCTTCTCGACGACGCCGTCGACGCTTTCTGGGTGACGAGCGCGCTTGGCTACGAGGGCAAGCCGTTCAAATCCGTCACGCAGGGCCAGGCCGACATCGATTCGATCGCGCTCGTCGAGGACGCCAAGACGGAGGCGGCGGCGCCGGCCGACGTCGCCGACCTGCTTGCGGCCCTCAAGGAGACGCTTGCGGATCATGTCGACGACGTGCGCGCCTCGACGCGGCTGACCGACAGCGCCGTTTGCCTGGTGGCGCCCGATACAGGGTTTGACCGCCAATTGTCCCGCCTTCTGGCCGAACATGGTCAGCAGGCGGCCTTCGGAAAGCCGGTTTTGGAGATCAACCCGAGGCATGAGGCGATCGTCGCGCTGGCGACCGCCTTGCGCGCAAAAGGACGTGAAGCGGCGCGCGACGACCAGCTCCTCCTGCTCGATCTCGCCCGCGTCGCCGATGGCGAGCATCCGATCGACGCAGCGGCTTTCGCAAAAAGGCTGACGGCGCTTCTCGCCAGCCGGGGGTAGAGATGAGTCTGGGGGCGAAGAAGGCCGCAACGAGCGATCCGCTGACGCGCGCCCAGGCGATCGCGACCGTTGCGGATTATCTCGACGCCCGCGGGGTCGACGACGCGCAGGAGGACGCACGCGCTCTACTGCGCGCCGCCACAGGGCTGACGCGGCTCGAACTCGCCATGACGCCGCGCGCGCCGCTTTCTCAGGAGGAGGCGCGCGCCCTCTCCCGCTACGCGGCGCGACGGGCCGCCCGTGAGCCGGTGTCGCGCATTCTTGGAGAGCGCGGATTCTGGACGCTCGACCTCGCCGTCGCGCCGTCGGTGCTCGATCCACGGCCCGACACGGAAACGCTGGTCGAGACGGCGTTGCGCTTCGTTTCGGAAAGGCGCGACGCGCCGCTCTCGATTCTCGATCTCGGCGCCGGCTCGGGCGCTATCGCCTGCGCGCTTCTCAGCGAGCTTCCGGCGGCGCGCGCCGTCGCCGTCGATCTCTCGCAGGACGCCTGCGCGGCGACCGCCGCAAATCTCGCCCGTTGCGGCCTGTCAGACCGCGCGGCGGTTGTGCGCGGCCGCTGGGCGGAGGCGCTCCAGGCGCGTTTCGACCTCATTGTGTCAAATCCTCCCTATGTGCGCACGGAGGACATCGCAGGACTCGATCCCGAGGTGCGGCTCCACGATCCGGCGCTGGCGCTCGACGGCGGCTCCGACGGGCTCGCGCGGTATCGGGAGATCATCGGCGACTTGCGGCGGCTCATTGGCGAGGACACGGTCGTGCTGTTCGAGGTCGGCTTCGATCAAGCTGGCAGCGTCGCCGCGCTGTTGGAGGCCGAGGGCTTCAAAATCGAGCGTGTGGCGCGCGACTTTGGGGGCCACGAAAGGGTTGTCGCGGCGCGGCTTGGCCCGCCAAGGCCGTGACATATTGGCGACAGTAACCGCTTTTTTGGCCCGTCTCGCCGCGCTCGGCCTTGTTGGCGGCCACCCCCTCCACTATAGTCATCCCAAGTCCAGCCGATCGCCGACTTCGAGAGAGAACTCGAACGCTTTGGCTCCGCTTCGCGAACGGAAGCCCGAAACGACCGGCCAGGAGCAACGTCGAAATCGACATGAAAGCGCCGGAGTGAAGACCCCTTCGATTGTCGGAGGCGTTGCGATCCGGCAGGCAGGCATGCAATCGCGTTGGACGTCAAGCAGTTGCGCTGAGGGGAATTGGCGCAGAGCTACGTGGGGCCGCCGATTGGCGCCGACTTGAGGAAAATCGACTCGCGCACAGCGTTATCGAAGCTTGAGGTCCGAAACGGATTGCTGTCGCCTGTCCGTTGGCGCATGCGCCGGCCGAAGAAATTTAGCGGCGACGTTGTTGGGAACGCCGCGCAGGCGGGGCCGAGCGCAGCAAGATTTCGGGGAGTTTGATGAGACCAGGGCAAAACAAGAGAATGCGCGGACGGAGCAACCGCAAAGGGCCCAATCCGCTTACACGATCCTATGAGTCGAATGGCCCCGACGTGAAGATCCGCGGCACGGCTCAGCATGTCGCCGAAAAATATCTTCAGCTCGCGCGCGACGCGCAGTCTTCCGGCGACACGATCATGGCCGAGAGCCTGCTGCAGCATGCGGAGCACTATTTCCGGCTGATCGCCGCCGCGCAGCAGCAGCAGCAAGTCAACGGCTATGGGCGCCCGCAGCTGGAAGCGGAAATCGACACCTCCGAGGATGATGACGATTTCGCCCCGCTTCCGGACCGTTTCGCGCCGCTGGCCGAACGGCTGCCGCCGCCGGCCTTCCAGCCGCCGCCGCCGTTCACGCCGCAGCCGCAGCCGCAACCGCATTTTGCGCAGCCGCAGCCCCAGCCCCAGCCCTTTGAGGAGCGCCCGATCGGCGAGATGCGGGCCGGCGAGCGCGCGGAGCGTCCGGAACGCCCGCAGCGGCACGAACGACCCCCGTTTAACCGAGACCGCAACGCCGAAGGCGGCGACCGCCCTCGTCATCAGGGATATGAGCGCGGCCGCGACCGCCGCTTCCAGCCGCGCCCCGAGGCCAGCGCGGCCGAGAGCGAAGCAGGCACGGCGCTTCCCTCATTCATCACCGCTCCAGTGGCGCGGGCCGCCGCCGCTCCGAGCGAGGGCGCGGGAGCGGAACCCGTTCTCGAGCGCGAGAACGCGCCGCGTGAACATGAGGGCGGAGTCAATTATCATCTGAGTTCACGCCGGCGCCGGCGCCCGCGCCCGCCGATGGATGACGTCGCCGGCGGCGCACGCGACGACGACGCGCCGCAGGTGGGCGAACTTCCGCTCGAGCCGGATCGGTTTTAGCGCCTCAGTCGAGGACGCTGATCGCGTCGCCGGCCTTGATCCGGCCGCCGTCGATCACCCGCGCATAGACTCCGCAATCGATGTGGCCGAAGTTCTGCCGCAGCGTCTGGACGATATCCATGTCGCGGCGCCCCGTGCCCGGCTCGACGCCTGTGGCCGCGCAGCGATCGGTCATTTTGAGCACCTCGAGCCGCGCGCCGCCGATCGACAGGGTTCGCCCCGGGAGCGCCACTTCGGCCCATGCGCCCATGTCTGCGACGTAGAGATTGGCGCGAAACCGCAGCGGATCGAGAGCGGCCCCCTGCGCCTGCGCAATCGCGGCGACGCTCGCCAGATTGACCAGTGAGACAAATCCCGACTTCGAATCCGTGAAGCGAAAGCCGTCAGGCGCAGCCAGCAGCCGCACGGGACCACGGATTTCAGGTCCAAGAAAGCCGGTCAGGAAGGCCTCGATGGCGCCGCGCCCTTCGGCGGACCGCAAATCTCCTCGCGCGACCTCTCGTCCTCCCCTGGCGATCGTCAATACGCCTGTCGCCTCGTCGTAACGCGTCGCAAGACCCGCGAGCGCGCCGTTCCTCATCAGCATCAGGAATTTGATCTTGGGCTGGTGCTCCGGGGCCGCAGGATCGAAGCCCGAAGGGCCGTTTTCCAGCGCAAACAGCCGATCTCCCGGAAAATAGCCGTCTGCTTGAAGTTCGGCGGCGTCCAGCGGCTCGGGCGAGAGGCCTTTGACGGGATAGCGGTAGAGAGAGGCGAGTCGCATGGACGTCCCTGTTCGGTGACAAGTCGAGGCGGATTGCCTACACCCGGTCAGCCGTCAAGGAAAATAGACCCGGCCGTTCGCAAGGAGAGCGGCGTTCTCGGCGCCGTGGCGGTATGGTTCACTCACGTGAGCCCCGCCGCTTGGTCTATGCGATGATGCTGTCGCTTGTGGCGCTCGCGCTCTAATGGGGATGGCGCGGTCTCTGGCCAGCTGCGCCCCGAGGTCGCCGAAGCGATTAGCCGAAGTATTCCGATGCGCCCGGCGCGGTCGAGTCCGCGCTTTCGCGCCGCACCCCCTTTAACCCCGTGCAGCCCTTCCCATATCGACCACGAGGGCAGCCGCAAGGGGCCTTGAAAGAGAAAATTTTGGACGCGAGGCGCGCCGCTTAAAAGCAAAGGGCCGCCTCATGGTCAGAGGGGCTATAAATGAACTTTGAGAAATACACCGAACGCGCGCGCGGATTTGTTCAGTCGGCGCAGTCGATGGCGACGCGCGAAGGCCACCAGCAGTTTACGCCCGAGCACATACTGAAAGTCCTGCTCGATGACGACCAGGGCCTGTCCGCCGGGCTGATCGACCGCGCGGGCGGGCGCTCGCGCGAGGCGCTGGCGAAAACCGAAGCCGCGCTCGCCAAACTGCCCAAAGTGATGGGCGCCGGCGCCGGCCAGCTCTATCTCGCGCCGGCGACCGCGCGCCTCTTCGACAACGCCGAGAAGATCGCCCAGAAGGCGGGCGATTCTTACGTCACCGTCGAGCGGCTGCTGTTGGCGCTGGCGATGGAGAAGGACTCCGAGGCCGCGAAAATTCTTGCCGCCGCCGGCGTGACGCCGCAGACGCTCAACGCCGCGATCGAAGATCTGCGCAAGGGCCGCACGGCGGACTCGGCCTCCGCCGAGAACGCCTATGACGCGCTGAAGAAATACGCCCGCGACCTCACCGAAGCGGCGCGCGAGGGCAAGCTCGATCCTGTGATCGGCCGCGACGAGGAGATCCGCCGCGCTATTCAGGTGCTGTCGCGCCGCACCAAGAACAATCCGGTGCTCATCGGCGAACCCGGCGTCGGCAAGACCGCGATCGTCGAGGGTCTCGCTTTGCGCATCGTCAATGGCGACGTGCCGGAATCGCTTGAGGACAAGAAGCTGCTCGCGCTCGACATGGGCGCGCTGATCGCCGGCGCGAAATATCGCGGCGAATTCGAGGAACGGCTGAAGGCGGTGCTGAACGAAGTCACCGCCGCCGAAGGCAATGTCATCCTGTTCATCGACGAGATGCACACGCTCGTCGGCGCCGGCAAGGCGGATGGCGCGATGGACGCCTCCAATCTGCTCAAACCGGCGCTGGCGCGCGGCGAATTGCATTGCGTCGGCGCGACGACGCTCAATGAATATCGCAAACATGTCGAAAAGGACGCGGCGCTCGCCCGGCGCTTCCAGCCGGTCTTCGTCGACGAGCCGACCGTCGAGGATACGATCTCGATCCTGCGCGGCCTGAAGGAGAAATACGAACTCCATCACGGCGTGCGCATCACCGATAGCGCGATCGTCGCCGCGGCGACTTTGTCGAACCGTTACATCTCTGACCGCTTCCTGCCGGACAAGGCGATCGACCTCATCGACGAGGCGTCGTCGCGCCTGCGTATGCAGATCGACTCCAAGCCCGAGGAGCTCGACGAACTCGACCGGCGCATCATCCAGCTGAAGATCGAGCAGGAAGCGCTCAAGAAGGAAACGGACACGGCGTCAAAGGATCGCTTGTCGAAGCTCGAAGGCGAGCTTGCCGACCTCGAAGAGAAATCCGGGGCGCTCACCGCACGCTGGCGCGCCGAGAAGGACAAGCTCGGCGCGGCGCAGAAGCTCAAGGAGCAGCTTGAAACGGCGCGCAACGAGCTCGCGCAGGCGCAGCGGCGCGGCGAGTATCAGCGCGCCGGCGAACTCACCTACGGCGTCATTCCCGATCTCGAAAAGAAACTGGGCGAGACGGAAACCGAAGCCGACACGCTCGTCGACGAGGAGGTCACCGCCAATGACGTGGCGCAGGTCGTCTCGCGCTGGACTGGCGTGCCCGTCGACAAAATGCTCGAAGGCGAACGCGAGAAATTGCTGCACATGGAGGACGAGATCGCGAAGCGGGTCGTCGGGCAGCATGACGCGGTGGTCGCCGTGTCGACCGCGGTGCGCCGCGCGCGCGCCGGACTGCAGGACCCCAATCGCCCGATCGGCAGCTTCATCTTCCTTGGCCCGACCGGCGTCGGCAAGACCGAGCTGACCAAGGCGCTCGCGGCGTTTCTGTTCGACGACGAGACAGCGATGGTGCGGCTCGACATGTCGGAATATATGGAAAAGCATTCGGTCGCGCGGCTCATCGGCGCGCCGCCCGGCTATGTCGGCTATGAGGAAGGCGGCGCGCTGACCGAAGCCGTTCGCCGCAGGCCGTATCAGGTCGTGCTCTTCGACGAGATCGAGAAGGCGCATCCTGACGTCTTCAACGTGCTTCTGCAGGTGCTCGACGACGGCCGCCTGACCGACGGCCAGGGCCGCACGGTGGATTTCAAGAACACGCTGATCATCATGACGTCGAATCTCGGCTCGGAATTCCTCGTCATGCAAAAGGAAGGCGAGGATTCCTCCGCCGTGCACAGCGAAGTCATGCAGGTCGTGCGGGCGCATTTCAGGCCGGAGTTCCTGAACCGGATCGACGAGATCATCCTGTTCAACCGCCTGCGGCGCGAGGATATGGGCGCGATCGTCGACATTCAGGTCAAGCGGCTGCAGACGCTGCTTGAAGATCGCAAGATCACGCTGCGCCTCGACGCCAAGGCGCGCGACTGGCTGGCGGCGAAGGGCTACGACGCGACCTATGGCGCGCGGCCCTTGAAGCGCGTCATGCAGAAGGAGCTGCAGGACACGCTTGCCGAGCGGCTGCTTGCGGGCGAGATCATCGACGGCGCGAGCGTCGAAGTTTCGGCGGACGCTTCGGGCCTGATCATCGACGGCAAGTCAACGCATGGACGCGCTGCGCCGCTGCTGCGAACGGTGGGGAACGCGTAGCAATTTCCTAATCGACGCTTGGCGCGAACCGCCCTACCAGGGCCGCTCGCGCCGGCGGTTCAGCACATCCGCCTCGCGCAGATCGAGTTCGCGCTCAATGCGGCGGCGGGCCTCGTCCTTGAGCGCGCCCTCGCGCAGCATGTTGTTGATCGCGTCGCGCTCCGCGGCGATGAGCTCCAATTCAATCTCGTCATGCAGCTCGATCAGCGCGCGGCGCTCTTCCTCGATGTCGCATTTCATGCGGATGCGCGACAGGAAATAATCCTGTTGGGCTTGAAACGACAGCGTCGCTTCTTCCGGCACGTCCTGCTCGGCGACTAATGCCGCCAATCTGACGGTGGAAGCCTCTACGGCGGAGCGGCGCGCCTGAATTTCCTCAGCGCGATCGAGCAGACGCTCCTCCATCCCGGCTTTGGAGACCCCGAGCTTGCGAATGACCCAGGGCAACATCGCGCCCTGGAAGACGAGCGTGACCATCACGACGCAGAAGGCGAGGAAGAAAATGGAGTCGCGATAGGGAAAGGGCTCGCCGCGCGCCGTCGTGATCGGGATCGCTAGAGCTGCGGCGAGCGAGACGATCCCGCGCACGCCGGTGAATGAAATGATGAAGAGCCCTTGCCAGGGCGGCGCCGGCTGGCGTCGCGCGCGTGGGACGAACCATCGCGGCAGATAGGCGTGCGGAAAAATCCAGACGAAGCGCGCCACGATCACGACGAGCGAAACGAGCGCCGACGACGCCGCCAGATCGTAAAGCGAGTGGTTCTGGATGCGTGCGAAAAGCGCCTGCGCCTGCAGGCCGGTGAAGAGAAAGACGAGGCCTTCGATCAGATAGATGAAGAAGTCCCAGAAGAACACGCCCTGCAGACGCGTCGCGGCGCTGATCAGCCGGGGTCCGTTCCAGCTGATATAGAGGCCCGTCGCGACGGTCGCGATGACGCCCGAGCCGCCAAGATGTTCTGGCGGCCAGTAGGCGAGGAACGGCGTGATCAGCGACAGCGTGATTTCGATGCGCGGATCGCGCATGAAGCGGCGCAGCCGCAACATCGTCCAGCCGACGCCGACGCCCCACACAATCTCCGAAACGATGATGATCGTGAAGGTTTCGCCCGCTTGCGCCAGCGAAAAGGAGCCAACGCTGACCGCCGCCACCGCGAAACGATAGAGAACCAGGGCCGTCGCGTCATTGGCGAGGCCTTCTCCCTCCAGAATGACGCGGATGCGCCGGGGTAGCCGCATGCGGCGCGCGATGGCGAGCGGCGCGAGGGCGTCGGGCGGCGAGACGATCGCGCCAAGCACGAAGCCGACCGCCCATGGCCAGCCGAGCAACCAGTTCGTCGCCGCAGAAACGGCGATGGTGGTGAAGACGACGCAGCCGATCGCCAGCACAAGGATCGGCTGCAGATTGAACTGGAATTCCCGCCAGCTCATGTTGATCGCCGAAATGTAGATCACCGGCGGCAGCACGAGAAGCAAGATGAATTCGGGCTCGAGCACGAGCGGCGGCACGCCCGGCGCAAACGCGATCGCCACGCCCGCCGCGACGAGCAGGATGGGCGAAGCGAGGCCGAGGCGCGAGGCGACGAATGCGACGGCCGCCACCACCGCGAGGAGAACGACGAGCGTTTCCAGAGCCGTTGTCATGCGCTCCCCCTATAAGCCGCGCCTTGCGCAAGCGAACTCCGCGTCGCCGCTGAAGTGAAGCTCATAATTTGCGCAGCGCCACTTCCTCGATCCTGTGATCGGCGTCCTTGGTGAGGATCAAACTCGCGCGCGGGCGCGTCGGGGCGATGTTCTGGCGCAGATTCTCAAGGTTGATGCGCGTCCAAATGTCTTTCGCGACGCGCGTCGTCTCCTCTTCGTCGAGATCGGCATAGACGCGGAAGTAGGATTTCGGATCGCGGAACGCGGTCTGCTGAAGCCGCCGAAAGCGCTCCACATACCATCGCTCCAGCACGTCTTCGGACGCATCGAGATAGACCGAGAAATCGAAGAAGTCGGAGACGAAAGGAATTTCGCGGCCGTCGCGCATGCGCGGCGCAAGCAGAACGTTGACGCCTTCGACGATGAGAATGTCGGGCCGATCGACGCAGCTCGCTTCGCCCTCGACGACATCATAGGTCATATGTGAATAGACCGGCGCGCAGACGTTGCGCCGTCCCGCCTTCACGTCGGAGAGAAATCGCAGCAGCGATTTGTTGTCGTAGCTTTCCGGAAAGCCCTTCTTGTCCATGAGCTTTTCGGCTTCAAGGATTCTGTTGGGCAAAAGAAAGCCGTCGGTGGTGATGAGCTCCACTTTCGGCGTATTCGGCCAGCGCGACAACAGCGCGCGCAGCACGCGCGCCGTCGTGGATTTTCCCACGGCGACGGAGCCCGCGACGCCAATGATGTAGGGAACCTTGCCGTCCTCGGCGCCGAGAAAGCGCTGCGTCGCCTTGAAGAGGCCCTGCGTCGCCGCAACATAGAGCGCGAGCAGGCGCGAGAGCGGCAAATAGATCTCAATGACCTCTTCGAGCGAGATCGGATCGTTGAGCGATTTCAGCCGGACGAGATCATCGAGCGTCAGCGTCAGCGGCGTATCGGCGCGCAGCGACGCCCATTCGGCGCGCGTGAAATGCCGGTAGGGGGAAAGAGCCTCGTTGTTGGGGACGAGCTCCGCCACCGTCATTCCTTTGCTCCGCGCGCGGCTTTCTCCGCAAGCCCGGATTGTTTCGTGCGCCGCTCCAATTCGCGCAACACGTCGCCCAGCGAAATATTCCGCGCTTCGAGCATGACCAGAAGATGATAGAATGTGTCCGCAGCCTCGTTAACGAGCGCGCTTCGGTCGCCCTCCATCGCCGCGATCACCGTTTCGACCGCCTCTTCGCCGAATTTCTTGGCGATGCGCGGCATTCCTGCGTCGAGCAGGGTCTTCGTATAGGAGGTCGAGGCGCTGTCGTTGCGCCGCGCTTTGATGAGCGCCGCGAGATCGTCGAGCGTGAAACTCATGACAGCCCCCCTCCCCAACCCTCCCCCGCTTCGCGGGAGAGGGAGCAGATTCCGCGCTTCATCGGCATCGCGCAAGCGTCGGTCATTAGCGTCCCCTCTCCCGCGAGCGAAGCGAAGCGGGGGAGGGATAGGGAGGGGGTTGTGGCGGCGGCGGCGCGATGATTTTTTTTGCTCATCCCATCGCTTCCAGACCGTCGAGGCGCATCGGCAGCCCCGCCGCCGCCATGTGAAGCTTCGCCTGCGGAATCGAATATTCGCCAAAATGGAAGATCGACGCGGCGAGCACGGCGCTGGCGTGGCCTTCCTTGACCCCGGCGACAAGATGATCGAGCGTTCCGACGCCGCCAGAGGCGATGACCGGCGCCTGCACCGCGTCGGCGACGGCCCGCGTCAGCGCGATGTCGAAGCCGCTTTTCGTGCCGTCGCGATCCATCGAGGTCAGCAGGATTTCGCCGGCGCCGAGGGCGGTCACTTCGCGCGCATAGTCGACGGCGTCGATCCCCGTTGCGCGGCGCCCGCCGTGGGTGAAGATTTCCCAGCGTCCGTCGGAAACGCGCTTGGCGTCAATGGCGACGACGATGCATTGCGCGCCAAATTTTTCCGACGCTTCGCGAACGAAGCCGCGATTGGCCACGGCGGCGGAGTTGATCGAGACCTTGTCGGCGCCGGCGAGCAGCAGATTGCGGATGTCGTCCAGCGTGCGCACGCCGCCTCCCACCGTCAGCGGCATGAAGCAGGCTTCCGCCGTGCGCTGCACGACGTCCAGCAGAATGCCGCGGTCTTCATGGCTTGCAGTGATGTCGAGAAAGCAGAGTTCGTCGGCGCCGGCGGCGTCATAGGCGATGGCGCATTCGACCGGATCGCCGGCGTCGCGTAGATCGACGAAATTGACGCCTTTAACGACGCGTCCTCCTTTCACGTCCAGGCAGGGAATGACGCGCGCTTTCAGCATCACGCGTTCTCGGTCGCCGCACGCGCGCGGATCATCGCCAACGCCTGCGCCGGATCGAGCCGCCCGTCGTAGAGCGCCCGTCCGGTGATCGCGCCGGCGAGCTTGCGGCAATCGGGCTGCAGCAGCCGCTCCACGTCGGCGAGCGACGCCAAGCCGCCCGAGGCGATAACGGGAATCGTCAAGGCGTCGGCGAGCGCGAGGGTCGCCTCGATATTGAGGCCGGTCAAAACGCCGTCGCGCGAGATGTCGGTGTAGATGATGGCGCTCACGCCCGCGTCTTCGAAGCTCTTGCCGAGATCGAGCGCCGACATGCGCGTCGCACGCGCCCAGCCGTCAACGGCGACAAAACCATTTTTGGCGTCGACCCCTACTGCGACGCGGCCCGGGTGAAGGCGCGCCGCCTCGCGCACGAAAGACGGGTCCTTGACGGCCGCCGTGCCGATGATGACGCGCGCGACGCCTTTTTCCAACCAGGAGGACAGCGTGCGCATGTCGCGAATGCCGCCGCCCAGCTGCACGGGAATCGTCAGCGCAGCGAGAATGGATTCGACCGCCCGGGCGTTGCGCGGCGCTCCCGCAAAGGCGCCGTCAAGATCGACGACATGCAGATATTCGAACCCGACTCGCTGGAAGGCGCGCGCTTGCTCCGCCGGGTCGTCATTGAACACGGTCGCGCGGTCCATATCGCCCTGGGCCAGGCGCACGCACTGACCTTCCTTCAGATCGATTGCGGGGAACAGAATCACGGACGCCACCTCAGGAAATTGCCGATCAACGCTAGGCCCAGCCTCTGGCTTTTTTCGGGATGGAACTGCACGCCGACGAGATTGTCGCGCGCCACGGCCGCGGTGAGCGGCGCGCCATAGTCGGTGGTCGCCAGGACGTGGCCCGGCGACGCCGGCGTCAGCTGAAACGAGTGCACGAAATAGGCGTGCAAGCCACTCTCTCCCGTCGGCACGCCGGCAAAGAGCGGATGTTCCCGGCTCAGCGTCAGCGTATTCCAGCCCATATGGGGGATTTTGAGCGAAGGATCCGCAGGCTTGATCGCCGCGACGTCTCCCGGAATCCAGCCGAGGCCCGGCGTTTCGCCATGTTCGAGGCCGCGCGCGCCCATGAGCTGCATTCCGACGCAAATCCCTAAGAACGGCCGGCCACGGTCGATGACCGCCTCTTGCAGGGCGGCGTAAAGACCCTCGATCGCCATGAGGCCGCGGCGACAATCGGCGAAAGCGCCGACGCCCGGCAGAACGACGCGCTCGGCGGTGCGCACGACGCCAGGATCGCTGGTGACGCGAATGTCGCCTTGCGCCTGTGACTCGCGGGCGGCGCGCTCAAAGGCTTTCAAGGCGGAATGCAGATTGCCCGACCCATAGTCGATGATCGCGGTCGTCAAGGAGCAGGCTCCCCAGCGACATTGTCTTTCGCGATCCGCTCAGAAGCGCGATGGCGGTGGAAGTAGGCCGCCTCCGCCTCGTCGAGGTTATCGCCAATGACGAGATCCTGCTCGACGTAGCCGCGACGCGCCAAATTCCAGCCGACGAGCCGCTCCCCCTCGAAACCGAGCCAAACAGCGAGCCCGAGCGTCAGCCAGGACATCGCGTCGCGCGACACCCGCAGCTGCCAGGCGATGAGCGCAAGGGCGACGAGAAGAAGCGTCCACAGGCCGGCGACGAGCCAGGCCCGCCGCCAGGCGAGCCAGAACGGGCCGAAAATGAAGGCCGGCCAGGAAAAACCGTCGCGCAGGAAGACGATCTTTTCGGGCGCCGGAGGCTTGCCCGGCCCGGTCGGCGGAAAATGAACAGTGAATATCGCCATCGGCCTTCCCCTCTCGGCGTCACTCGCCTCTTTCAGGCGGTGAGCGTTCCCTTGGTGGAAGGCGCTTCCCCCTGCGTGCGGCGCGGATCGATCGCCACCGCCTTGCCAAAGGCGCGCGCGAAGCCCTTGAAGGCGCTCTCGGCGATATGGTGGCTGTTGACGCCGCGCAGACATTCGATGTGCAGCCCGACGCGGGCGTGAACCGCAAAGGCCTGGAAGAATTCGCGCATCAGCTCGGTGTCAAAGCCGCCGATCCGCTGCGCCGGAAATCCGACCTCGTAAACAAGAAAGGGCCGGCCCGAGACGTCCACGACGACTCGGGTCAGGGCCTCGTCGAGCGGCACATGCGCGTCGCCATAGCGGGAAATGCCCTTGCGGTCTGCAAGCGCGCGATCCACCGCCTGGCCGATGGCGATGCCGACGTCCTCGACCGTGTGATGACCGTCGATGTGCAGATCGCCCTCAGCGCGCACGGCAAGATCCAGCGGCGCATGACGAGCGATCTGGTCGAGCATGTGATCGAAAAATCCCACGCCGGTCGATATGTCCGAGCGGCCGGTCCCGTCGAGGTCGACGGTGACCGAGATTTTGGTTTCCTTGGTGTTGCGCTCGATCGTCGCGCTGCGCATTTCCGACCTTTTCTTGGGCCCTACCGGCGTTTCCGGCGACTGCGGCCGCAAGCGGCCAGCTTGTAGCAACTCCGCCCTGGATTCGCCACCCGAACCGCTCGGGCGTCAAAGAGAAGCGAGATGCGCGCCAACGACCGCCGCTTGTCGGCAGATCGGACGCAAAACAAAGAATGGTCCGTCTGTTCGCGTCGATTCACTGGTTAAGCGCGACCACGGCAATATCTCCGACGCCGGCAGGCGCTTGTAGCTTCGCGACAACGCATCAAGAAGACGCTAAATGCCGCAGCGGCGGCGACTTCGGCCGGTGGCGCCGCGAAGTCGTGGCGAGAATCTGCCGCGTCGCGCGGGCGCAAGGAGACTTAAAACATGCGATTAAGGCTCGGTTTGGCGCTCCTCGCGGCGCCTTTGATGTCCCTTCCGGCCGCCGGCGAGCCCTGGCGGGACGGCTTCGTGTCGCGCATCGAAGCGCTGGCGCTCATGCAAACGCTCAACGCCTCCCTGCTCGCAAGCCGCAGCGCGACGGCGACGCTCGAGAAATGGTGCGCCGATCACAAGATGTCCGCGGAGCCCAAGATCGTCGCTCGCCGCGTTGCCGGAATTGAGCAGCAGCCGAGCGCGGAGACCCGCCGGCGGCTCGACGTCAGCGACGAGGAGCCGGTGAAATATCGGCGCGTGCAGCTCGCCTGCGGCGATCACGTGCTCTCGGAGGCTGACAATTGGTACGTGCCTGGACGCCTTTCCGATGAAATGAACCGTGCGCTGGAGATGACGGAAACGCCCTTCGGCAAGGCGATCGCGCCGCTGCAGCCGTTCCGTCGCACCATCGAAATGAAGATGCGCTGGTCGCCCTTGCCCGAAGGCTGGGAGCTCTCGGCCCTCCCGGCGGCCTCGGAAAATGCCAGCGGGGCGCTCTCCATTCCGCACGACCTCTTCGAGCACACCGCCGTGGTCTATGCGCGCGATCAACGCCCTCTCTCCGAGGTGCATGAGACCTATACGCGCGAGGTCCTGGATTTTCCCGCGCCGCTCGCCGGCGCGCCGCGCGAGTGAGTCTTGCAGTGAATCCGAGCCCGACGGGCGAAAAGCGCGGCTGCCCTGCCGCCGCTCCGCCCTTGCTCAAATCGACGCCAAACCTTACATCGGCTGGACATCTCAGGCTGGATACGGCGAATGGATAGCGAACAACACCGCTTTGCGGCCATGCACGCGACGACAATCATCCTCGTCAAGAAAGCCGGAGAAACGGTGATCGCCGGCGACGGCCAGGTCAGCCTCGGCCAGACGATCATGAAGGGCAACGCCAAGAAAGTGCGGCGTCTGGGCAAGGGCGATGTGATCGCCGGTTTCGCCGGCGCGACCGCCGACGCCTTCACGCTCTTCGAACGGCTTGAATCGAAACTTGAGCAATATCCCGGACAATTGATGCGCGCCTGCGTCGAACTCGCCAAGGACTGGCGCATGGACCGCTATTTGCGGCGACTGGAGGCGATGATGCTCGTCGCCGACAAGAGCGTCGGCCTCGTGCTCACCGGCTCCGGCGACGTGCTTGAGCCGGAAGGCACGGACGAAGGCGCGGTGGCCGCCATTGGTTCGGGCGGAAACTACGCGCTCGCCGCCGGACGGGCCCTGCTCGATTCATCGCTCGACGCCGAAACCATCGCCCGCCGCGCAATGGTGATCGCCTCCGAGATTTGCGTCTATACCAACCAGAATGTGGTGGTGGAGAAGATTTAGGGCAGCCGGGAGCACAAAATACTGCCGAACGCCGACTGCCGACTGCCGTTCCGAAGGAACTCACCATGGCCGACTTCTCGCCGCGCGAGATCGTTTCCGAACTTGATCGCTATATCGTTGGGCAAAGCGACGCCAAGCGCGCCGTCGCGATCGCGCTGCGCAACCGCTGGCGGCGGCTGCAGCTCGAAGGCCAGATGCGCGAAGAGGTGCTGCCCAAGAACATCCTGATGATCGGCCCGACAGGCTGCGGCAAGACCGAGATCGCCCGCCGTCTGGCGCGGCTCGCCAACGCGCCCTTCATCAAAGTCGAAGCGACGAAATTCACCGAGGTCGGCTATGTCGGCCGCGACGTCGAACAGATTGTGCGCGATCTGGTCGAGGTCGCCATCCTGATGGTCAAGGAGCGACGCCGCAAGGACGTGCAGGCGCGCGCGCAGCAAGCCGCCGAAGAGCGCACGCTCGATGCCCTGGTGGGACCCGCCGCGTCGCCCGGCACGCGTGAAACGTTTCGGCGCCGCCTGCGCGCGGGCGAACTCGACGATAAGGAAATCGAAGTCGAGCTAACGCAGTCGGGCTCCTCGATGCCAATGTTCGAACTGCCGAATATGCCCGGCGCCAGCGTCTCCGCGTTCTCGCTCGGCGATATTTTCGGCAAGGCGATGCAGCGCGGCAAGCCGCGCAAACTCTCGGTCAAAGAGGCGCAGGGGCCTCTGATCGCCGAAGAGAGCGACAAGCTGATTGATCAGGAAGCGAGCGTCCGCGAGGCGATCCACGAGGTCGAGAACAACGGGATTGTCTTCATCGACGAGATGGACAAGATTTGCGCGCGCGAAGGACGCGGCGGCGCCGACGTCTCGCGCGAAGGCGTGCAGCGTGACCTACTGCCGCTGATCGAGGGCACGACGGTCGCGACGAAACATGGAACGGTAAAGACCGACCATGTGCTGTTCATCGCCTCCGGCGCCTTCCATGTGGCGAAGCCCTCCGACCTCTTGCCGGAACTTCAGGGACGCCTGCCGATCCGCGTCGAACTCGCTTCGCTCAACGAAGACGATTTCCGCCGCATATTGACCGAAACCGAAGCCTGCCTGACGAAACAATATTCCGCGCTGCTGGGCACGGAAGGCATGACGCTCGAATTTGCGCCATCCGCCGTTGACGCGATCGCCAAGGTCGCCGTGCAGGTGAACACCTCGGTCGAGAATATCGGCGCGCGGCGCCTGCAAACGGTCATGGAGCGCGTGCTCGACGACATCAGTTTCTCGGCATCCGACCGCGCGGGCGACCGTATCGTGATCGACGGCGCCTATGTCGAGGAGCATATTGGCGATCTGGCGAAGAACCGGGATTTGAGCCGGTTTATTTTGTAACGCGATTCAGCCGGCGCTCATCGCCCAAGCCCCTCACCGTAACTCTCCCCGCAAGCGGGGAGAGGGGTCTTCAGCGCGACGCCTCCCGCCCCTTCTCCCCGCTTGCGGGGCGAAGTGAGATGAGGGGCTGGGGCATTTGACAAATTCTGTCTCGCCAACAGCGAGCTTGCCTCAACGCCCGCTTCTCGCCATAAGACCGGCCAAACCCAAAACCCTTGGCCCATCCCATGTCCACATTTCCTCAGCGCGTCTTCTCGGGCGTCCAATCCACCGGCAATCTGCATCTCGGCAACTATCTCGGCGCGATCGTCAAATTCGTCGAACTGCAGAAGAGCTTCGATTGCATGTATTGCGTCGTCGACCTGCATGCGATCACGGTGCCGCAGGACCCGATCGCGCTAAAGGCGAACACGCGCGAGATCGCCGCCGCCTTCATCGCCTGCGGCATCGACCCCAAGGAGAACATCGTCTTCAACCAGAGCCAGGTGCCCGAGCACGCCGAACTCGCCTGGGTGCTGAATTGCGTCGCGCGCATCGGCTGGCTCAACCGCATGACGCAGTTCAAGGACAAGGCCGGCAAGGATCGCGAAAACGCCTCGATGGGCCTACTCGACTATCCGGTGCTGATGGCCGCCGATATTTTGATTTACCGCGCGACGCATGTGCCGGTCGGCGACGACCAGAAGCAGCATCTCGAACTCGCGCGCGATATCGCGCAGAAGTTCAACAACGACTTCTCGGAGTCGATCGCGCGCAACGGCTTTGGGGAGGCGTTCTTTCCCCTGCCCGAGCCGCTGATCTCGGGGCCGGCGACGCGCGTGATGAGCCTGCGCGACGGCACGAAGAAAATGTCGAAATCGGACGCTTCGGATTATTCCCGCATCAATCTCTCCGACGACGCCGACCAGATCGCGCAGAAGGTGAAGAAGGCGAAGACCGACCCCGATGCGCTGCCTTCCGAGGAAAAGGGCCTCGAAGGGCGCCCCGAGGCCTATAATCTCGTTGGCATCTTCGCGGCGCTTTCGGGCCGCAGCAAAGCCGATGTGCTGGGCGAATTCGGCGGCGCCAATTTCTCGACCTTCAAGAGCGCGCTTGTCGATCTCGCCGTCGCCAAGCTCGCGCCGATCACCGATAAGATGCGCCGCATCCGCGAGGATGAGAGCTATGTCGACGGCGTGCTGCGCGACGGCGCCGAACGCGCCCGCGCCATCGCCCGCGAGAATATGAATGCGGTGAAGGACATTGTGGGGTTTTTGCGGTAGCCCGAGTTACACGGATCCGCTTGATCAGTTTACATGACGTGTCATTCCCGGCGGACCGAAGGTCCGACCGGGAATCCAGAGTCAATCCATGAGTTTTGGCCTTGCTCTGGATTCCCGATCGCTCGCTTCGCGAGCGTCGGGAATGACACAGGCTGTCCCCTCAGAAGACACCAGTTCGACTTTCCACCCGATCAGCCCTTCCAATTTCTCGCCGAGCGAGCGCGTCACGCTTCGGCCCGCCGCTCGCCCAGTCGAGCAATTCCACTGTGTGGACGACCGGGACGGACGTTCCCGACCTGATCTGTACGATGCAGCCGATGTTGCCGGCGGCCACAATGTCCGGCGCAGCGCTCTCGATATTTGCGACTTTTCGCGATCGCAGCTTTTCCGCAAATTCTGGCTGCAGCACATTATAGGTTCCCGCCGAACCGCAGCAGATGTGACCCTCCGGAACGGGAACGACGTCAAAGCCTGCGGCGGTCAACAGCGCGACCGGCTCTTGCGATATCTTCTGCCCATGTTGCAGAGAGCAGGCGGAATGGTAGGCGACCCGAAGTTTCGGCGCGTTGCCCGAGGGGGCGTAGCCGATCTCATGCAGAACCTCTGTCACGTCTTTCGCCATCGCCGAGATGTGCGCCGCCTTGTCCGCGAGAGCCGGATCATTGCGGAACATATGGCCATAGTCCTTCACGCTGGTTCCACAGCCAGAGGCGTTGACGACGATATGATCGAGTCCGCTAGAGTCGATTTCTCGCGTCCAGGCTTCGATGTTGGCGCGCGCATAGCGTCGCGAGTCATCGACCTTTCCAAGATGATGCGGCAGCGCCCCACAGCAGCCGGCGCCCTTCGCGACAATGACCTCGACGCCGTGGCGCGTCAGCAGCCGTATCGTCGCCTCGTTGATCGACGTGTCGATGACCGTCTGAACACAGCCATTGAGTAGAGCAACGCGCATCTTGCGCGCGCCTTGCGCGGCAAAGACCTGCGGAGAATCGACGCTGGCAGCTGGCGGGAGGCGCGATGGCGCGAGCGCGAACGGCGCCGCGAGTCGGCGCGGCAGCAAGCGCGCCAAGGGGCGAATCGCCGCCGCGACGCGAAACAGCGGTCGCGCGAGAGAAGGACGAGGCAAGACAAGAGCGAGCGCCGCGCGCATGGCGCGCTCCACAAAGGGCCGCCGATAAGTTTTCTCGATATGCGCCCGGGCGTGATCGACGAGATGCATGAAATGCACGCCCGAAGGACAGGTCGTCATGCAGGAGAGACAAGACAAACAGCGATCGATATGAAGGGCTGTGCGCGCGTCAGCCGGGCGCTCCTTCTCGAACATCTCCTTGATGAGATAGATGCGGCCGCGGGGACCGTCGAGTTCGTCGCCGGTGAGAAGATAGGTCGGACATGTCGCCGAGCAGAATCCGCAGTGCACGCAGGCGCGCAGAATCTTCTCCGTTTCCGCCATTTCCGGATCGGCGAGCGCTTGCAGCGAAAAGAACGTCTGCATCGTCTCTTAAAACTCCGCGCGCATGCGGCCGCGCTCCAAAATATGCGCCGGATCGAAGCTTTCCTTGACGCGGCGCGTCAGCGCGGCGAGCGCCGCCGGTTGCGGATGGAAGACGTCGACCCTCGCGCGAGCCTCCGCGCTCGCGCGGATCAGCGTCGCATGGCCGCCGCCAGCGTCCACCGCGCTGCGCACGACGGCCGCATACGCGTCAGGCGAAGTCTCGAGGCACAGCCAGATCAGTCCGCCGGCCCAGTCGTAGAAATACGCGATCACGGGCGCGCCCGCGCGGCGGACGCGCTCGACGACCGCGAAACCTTCGCTGGGCGCAACGGAAATGCGCCAGATTTGTCCGACCGCGGCGGCGACGGGCGCGGCGTCGCGCAAGCCCCGCCACAGCGCCTTCGAGTCGTATTCGTCGAGCGTCTCGAATCGGACGCCATCGCTCGTCAATCGCCCGACGAGATCGTCGCGGCGCGCCATCACGGAAATTGCGGGACCTTCGAGGCGAATGGCGGCCGCATCGGCGTCCAGCGCCAATGCGGCGCCTGCCGGCAGCATTGCGAGCGAGGAAGGCTCGCAAGGCGTCGCCGTGGCGCGGCGCAAGAGCGCGAGGCTCTCCGCCTCATCGGCGCCGATCGCCAGCAGCGTGCATTCGGTCTGCGGCTTTGGAAGCACCTTGAGCGTCAGCTCGGTGAGGAGCGCCAGCGTGCCGTAGGAGCCGCAGACGAGCTTCGACAGGTCATAGCCGGTGACGTTCTTCATCACCCGGCCGCCGGATTTCACCAGCTCGCCGCGACCGGTGACGCAGCGGAACCCGAGCAGATGATCGCGCGCCGCGCCCGCCTTGATCCGCCGCGGACCGGACGCGTTCACGGCGATGACGCCGCCGATCGTGGCGCCGCCCTCTTCTGCGCCAAAGAGGCGTCCACAGTCCATCGGCTCGAAGGCGAGCTGCTGTCCGTGCTGGTCCAGCAACGCTTCAATCTCACTCAAGGGAGTGGCGGCGCGCGCCGAGAGCACGAGTTCATTGGGCTCATAGAGCGTCACGCCTGTCAGCGCGGCTGTGGAGAGCGCCTGCGCTTGCGGCGCGTAGCGGCCGAGCCCCGACTTGGAGCCGCCGCCGACGATCGCGCAGGAGACGCCCTTCGCATGTGCTGCGCAAATGGCGTCGACCGCGTCCGCTTCGTCGCGGATTTCGAGCGTCGCGCAAGCGGAGTGCATCGCTAAAATCTCGGCAGGTCGGAAAAGGGCATTTTACCGCCCGAGACATGCATCATCCCGAGTTCAGCGCAACGATGCAGCGTCGGAAACACCTTGCCCGGATTGAGCCGGCCGGCCGGGTCAAAGGCGCATTTGAGCCGCATCTGCTGCGCGAGATCCACGTCGGTGAACATCTCGCCCATGAGGTCGCGCTTCTCGACGCCGACGCCATGTTCGCCGGTGAGAACGCCGCCGAGCGAGACGCACAGGCGCAAGATGTCGAAACCGAGCTTTTCCGCGCGCTCAATGTCGCCCTCTTTTGACGCGTCATAGAGAATGAGCGGGTGGAGATTGCCGTCGCCGGCATGAAAGACATTGGCGACGCCCAGCCCCTGCTCCTTGGCGAGCCGATCCATGCCGGCGAGCGCTTCCGGCAGCCGCGCCCGCGGGATCGTGCCGTCCATGCAAAGATAGTCGGGCGCGATGCAGCTCACCGCTGGAAAAGCGTTCTTGCGTCCTGCCCAGAACTGCAGCCGCTCGGCCTCGCTTGTCGAAGCCCGTATCGTGGTTGCGCCTTCCTCGCGCGCGATATCCTGCACGACGGCAACGAGATGATCGACTTCGGCCTGTGTCCCATCGAGCTCGACGATGACAAGCGCTGCGGCGTCGAGCGGATAGCCGCAGGGCTGGAAGCGTTCGACCGCATGAATCGTCGCCTTGTCCATCATTTCGAGGCCCGCGGGGATGACGCCGCGCGCGATGATCGCGCTGACGCAGCGCGCCCCCGCCGCCACGCTCGCAAAGCCGAGCAGCAACCCCCGCGCGATCGGCGGCTTTTGGAGCAGACGCACTGTCACCTCCGTGACGACGCCGAGCAATCCTTCGGAGCCGGTCATCAGGCCGATGAGGTCATATCCCTCGCTGTCGAGATGCTTGCCGCCGAGTCGGATGAACTCGCCGCCCATCAGCACGACGTCGAGTCCGAGGATATTATTGGTCGTCAGTCCGTATTTCAGACAGTGAACGCCGCCGGCGTTCTCGGCGACATTGCCGCCGATCGAACAGGCGATCTGCGACGATGGATCCGGCGCATAATAGAAGCCCTGCGCTTCAACGGCCTTGGAGATCGCGAGGTTTTGAACGCCGGGCTGGACGCGCGCGCAGCGATTTTCATAATCGATTTCGAGAATGCGATTGAACTTGGACATCCCGAGAAGAATGCCGTCCTCGAGCGGCATCGAACCGCCAGACAACGACGTGCCGGCGCCGCGGGGCACGAGTTTGACGTTCATGTCGGCGGCGAGCGCCATGATCGCACGCACCTGTTCCACGCTCTCCGGCAGCGTGACGACCAGCGGCAGCGCCCGATACATGGTGAAGGCGTCGCATTCATAGGCGCGACGCGCGACCTCGTCGACGATCAGGCTTTCGCGCGGCAGTATGGCCCCGAGACGCGCAATAAGTTCATTGCGACGCGACATAATCGCCGGCTCGGGCCTCGGCATGAGAAGCGTCATGGACTCGCGCCTCCAACGCGAGCGAGAGCGCCGCTGAATCTGCAGCTTCGCCTAAGCGGAGCATGGACCCTGCTTGGCCGCCCTATGATGCGAACCGTTTAGAGTAGCCTCGAAGCGCCCGCAAGCGCGGCCCGATCGCGCAACCATTAGAAATGCGCTGATTTCTGGCGCTTTTCATTAATCGGCCTATGCTAGGGAAGATCGATCGCACGACGAACACGGGCCGAAGGGAAATGACCAAGACCATCCT
The DNA here is from genome assembly GCF_024448135.1 of Methylocystis suflitae. Classification (GTDB taxonomy): domain Bacteria; phylum Pseudomonadota; class Alphaproteobacteria; order Rhizobiales; family Beijerinckiaceae; genus Methylocystis; species Methylocystis suflitae. Next base: position 8,697 of record NZ_JAMRYX010000027.1, on the reverse strand, counting down.
CATCGTCGAGGATAACGAGCTCAATATGAAGCTCTTTAATGATCTCTTGGAAGCCAATGGCCATGCGACGCTGCAAACGAAGAGCGGCTTCGAGGCGATATCCCTCGCGCGCAATCACCGGCCGGATCTGATCTTGATGGATATCCAGCTGCCCGAGATCAGCGGCCTGGAGGTCACCCGCATGCTCAAAGAGGACGATGACCTGCGCGCCATTCCCGTCATCGCGATCACCGCCTTTGCGATGAAGGGCGACGAGGAAAAAATCCTTCAGGGCGGCTGCGAAGCTTATTTGTCGAAACCGATTTCCGTGGCGAAATTCTTGGAAACGGTGAATTCCTTTCTCGCAGATAAGCGCTGAGAACTCTGTCTTCCCATGAGCGCGCGCGTTCGCGTCAACGACAATCTGCTCACATAGGGTCGCGCATCTTGGTCTGACCCGTCGATGCTCCGGCCACGGCGGAGCGCGGCCCTCTTAAGCGGGCTTGCAGGCGGCGCGCGGCTGAACTATACAGCGCGCGACGACGTCAAGCCGTCCGGCCTCCCCCAAGAGGCGTCCGAATAGAACGGGGCCATAGCTCAGTTGGGAGAGCGCTTCAATGGCATTGAAGAGGTCGTCGGTTCGATTCCGTCTGGCTCCACCACTATTGTAATTAGCTGTTTTTCAAGGCTTTCTTTCGAGGAAGCATGAAACGGCTCTCGACAAATCCGGGCCTGCCCCCAGCCGAATCGCAAGATGGTCCTCGCAGCCATGAACCTGGCCGTCGGGTCCTGTGTGAAATTATTTTGCGTTGAAACGGGTTATCCCGCGAAACCGTGGCTCGATGAGCTAAAGAGCCGTTCAAAGCCGCTAAGCAATGAGACGAATCGATCGAGGTGCGCTCGCGACAACGGCAAATCCCTGCCAGCGGACTCGGGCGACGGCACCCGCTCACTGCTGCTCAGCGTCACGCCGCCAATCCACCGCCGCGCTCTAGGGCGAAGCGCAGCGGGCGCGCTTCCCAAGGAAAGGACTTGCGAAATGAAATCACGACTATCCGTTGCGACGATCATGTCTTTGCTCTGCTCAGGTTGGGCCTTCGCTGAAGATGCGCCGGTGACATATCAATGCGAGGTCTCGGCTCAGCAGAGCGACCAAAGCCAGTCGGGGCCTTTTTCCATCGAGATAAGTGGCGCCGTAGTGAAGCTGAACAACGTCAGCGCCCTCGATGGCCATTTTTCTCTCATTCGAAAGAATGACGCCTATTACGTCTTTAAAAATAAGAAGAATCAGGGGGGCAACCTCAACCGTTCCACCGGCGCAGTGGAATTATATGCCGTAAACGCCGCTTCTCATGAGATGACGGTCTCGATCAACGGCGCGTGCGTCGAACAGAAGTGACCTAGGTTTCGAGCAACACGTCTCAAAGATATCGACGCGATCGAGCGCCGGATGCGCTGCAAGAACCCATCCGGCATCGTGCACGCCGCAGCCGCCTCCCGCCAACCGGGGCGCGACTCGTGAGAAGCCCGTTCTTGCCTCCTAAAGCTGCAAGGGAACCAATCCCAATGCTGGCGGTTCTAGTTCCGCGTTCTCGGATCAGCCATGCAGGCAAGACCACAGGCGACATCGCACCTTCCTGAGCGAAGCTTGCAGCCGAAGCTCGAGGTGGTCTTGCGCGTCAATGGCGTGGAGCGCCGCATGTTCCTGCGGCCTTGGACCACCCTCCTTGACGCCCTTCGTGAACATCTAGACCTCACCGGAACCAAGAAGGGTTGCGACCACGGTCAATGTGGCGCCTGCACGGTGCTCATCGACGGGCGGCGCGTCCTTTCATGTCTGACGTTCGCTGTGATGAAGGACTGCGCCGAGATCACGACCATTGAAGGGCTGGCGCAAAATGGCGAGCTGCATCCGCTTCAGACCGCCTTCATTTCGCATGACGGTTTCCAATGCGGCTACTGCACGCCCGGACAGATCTGCTCGGCCGTGGGACTGATCGCCGAGGGCCGCGCGAAGACGAGCGATGAAATCCGAGAATTGATGAGCGGCAATATTTGTCGCTGCGGCTGCTATCCCAACATTCTCGCGGCGATCGAGTCGGTCATGCAAGGAGCCAAGACATGATCGATTTTGATTATGTCCGGGCGAACGACCTCGGCGACGCTCTTAGCCAGATCACGAAACACCAGGCTGCGAAGTTCATTGCGGGCGGCACCAACCTCATCGATCTGATGAAGGAGGACGTCGAGCAACCGACACGATTAATCGACATCACAGAGCTGCCGCTTAACGAAATTCATGAGACGCAAACAGGGGGTCTGAAGATCGGCGCTCTTGTGCCCAACAGCAACCTTGCCTACGACGAACGCATCACCCAGCGTTATCCCCTTCTCTCGAGCGCCATTCTCGCGGGAGCCTCGCCTCAACTGCGCAACATGGCCTCGACCGGCGGCAATTTATTGCAGCGAACGCGTTGTCTCTATTTTTACGACACCGCCACTCCCTGCAATAAGCGACGTCCGGGGTCCGGCTGCGGCGCTATGGAAGGGTTCAACCGCATGAATGCGATATTGGGTTGGAGCAATTCCTGTATCGCCGTGCATCCATCGGATATGTGCGTCGCCCTTTCGGCGCTCGAAGCCGTGGTTCACGTGATGGGCCCCAAGGGCGATCGCGCCATCAGATCCGTCGATTTTCACCGTCTGCCGGGCGACATGCCCGAAATCGACACAAATCTCGCTCGTGATGAAATCATAACGGCGATCGAGCTTCCATCCGAGGAATTCTCTCGCAATTACAGCTACCTGAAAATCCGAGATCGGTTGTCCTACGCTTTCGCGCTTGTTTCCGTCGCTGCTGCTCTGAGGATTGAAGCCGGCGCGATTACATGCGCTCGCATCGCATTGGGCGGGGTCGCCCACAAGCCCTGGCGCGCGCCTGACGCCGAGCAGAGTCTCGAGGGCAAGCAGCCTAGTCGAGAAGCGTTCGTCGAAGCAGCCGATATCATCTTGCAGGGGGCTGTGGGCTTTGACCATAATCGCTTCAAGATCGAACTTGCGCGGCGGTCGATCGTCCGCGCGCTTGAGCAAGCAGCCGCCGGAACGCCGCAGTCCCAGTCCGTGAAAGTGATCGTTTAGGTCCGCGCTATGTCTGTCGGAACAAACAGCATCGGAAAGCCGGTCTCACGAGTTGACGGTCCGGCAAAGGTCACGGGCCGGGCGAAATACGCCGCTGAATTCAGCGCGCCCGCCCTCGCCTATGGCTTTGTGGTCTCAAGCGTGGTCGCCAAAGGCCGAATTCAAAGCATCGACCGAAGCGCGGCGCTCGCTGTGCCTGGCGTGATCGAAGTGTTGGCGCACGACAACAGGCCCTCCCTCCCCTCTTCGCATGAAAAATATACGGACCAAGTCGCCGCGCCGGGCTCGCCCTTCCGGCCACTTTATAACGATGAAATTTTGTTTTCAGGACAACCGGTGGCGCTGGTGATTGCGGAGGAGCCAGAGATCGCGCGATTTGCCGCTGGTTTGGTCGAAATTAAATATGAAGCTGAAGCGACGATCACCGAGCTCGATACTCAGATCGATAAAGCTTTCGAGCCGCCGGAGAAGCGAGCGCCGGACTGGGATCCGCCCGCCCGCGGAGATGTCGAGAGCGCCTTGTCGCGAGCGCCGACTCATATTCGAAAAGAATATCGCACGCCCGTCGAGCACCACAACCCGATGGAAACCTTCGGGAGCACGGCGGTTTGGGAGAACGATGGCCGCCTCACGGTCTACGATAAAACGCAGGGCGCCCCCAATTGCCAGGAATATTTGTGTAACGTGTTCGGCCTGACCAAGGACAAGGTCCGGGTCTTGTCTCCCTATGTCGGAGGCGCCTTTGGCGTCGGTCTTAGGCCAAACTATCAACTGTTCATGGCGGCGCTCGCCGCCATTGGCCTCAAGCGATCTGTCAGAGTCACACTGACGCGCCAGCAGATGTTCACGCTTGGCTATCGACCGCAAACGATCCAGACGCTAACGCTGGGAGCGGAGAACGACGGACGCTTGGTGGCCGTGAGGCATGATGCGATCGCCAATACGTCCCGCTTTGAAGACTACCAGGAGCCCACCGTTGTTTGGTCCGGCGCGCTTTATCCGTGCGATGACTCGGCGCTCACTTCAAGCCTCGCGCGGCTCGATCTCTTCACGCCATGTGACATGCGGGCGCCCGGCGGCGCTGTCGGCATGTATGCGCTTGAAAGCGCTATGGACGAGCTCAGCTATGCGGTTGGCGTCGATCCGTTAGAACTTCGCCTCAAGAATTATTCCGAGAGGGATCAGAACCAAAACAGGCCAATCTCGAGCAAGGCGTTGAAGGACTGCTACCTTCAGGGCGCCGAGCGATTCGGCTGGTCCAAGCGTCGGCCCGAGCCGCGTTCGATGCGCGAGGGGCGCGAACTAATCGGCTACGGCATGGCGACGGGGATCTGGTCAGCGTTTTTTGTGCCAACGAGCGCGAGGGCGATTCTCGCGCCTGACGGGACCATGGAAATCGCCTGCGCGACGGCTGACATCGGCACCGGGACGTATACGATTCTGGCGCAGATTGGCGCTGAAATGCTCGGCCTTCCGCTCGACAAGGTGATTGTCAGGATCGGCGACTCAGATTTGCCGAGCGCTCCTGTCGAAGGCGGATCCTGGACGGCCGCCTCCGCCGGCTCAGCGGTGATGGAGGCATGTAACGGCATACGCAAAGAACTCCTCAAGCGCGCAAGCGCGATCAATAACTCACCACTCCAGGGCGTCGACGCTGCGGATGTGACGATGGTCGATGGTCAAATCCGAGTGAAGAGCGATCCCTCTCGCGCCATGCCGCTTTCGGAAGTGATGGTGAGTCTCAAGGAGCCTATCAGGTCGGAAGTGTCGGCGGCGCCAGATGAGCGCGCCTTGGAAGAATATTCGCATTACGCGCATTCGGCGGTGTTTGCAGAGGTGCGGCTCGATGAGGAGCTTGGCATGCTGCGCGTCGCGCGCGTGGTCAGCGCGGTGGCCGCGGGCCGGATTTTGAATCCCAAAACAGCCAAGAGTCAGATCCTTGGCGCCGTGGTCGGCGGCATCGGCATGGCGCTACATGAAGAGACGGTGATCGATCATCGATACGGTCGGTTCATGAATCACAATCTCGCCGAATACCATGTGCCGGTGCATGCCGACGTCCACGCCATCGACGTTATTTTTGTCGACGAGCAGGAGCATCGGCTAAACCCGCTCGGCGTGAAGGGCGTCGGCGAAATCGGCATCGTCGGCACGGCCGCCGCGATCGCCAATGCCGTCTTTCACGCCACGGGCGTGCGCGTCCGCGATCTTCCGATCACCATCGATAAGCTGCTCGAGCTGAGGCAGCCCACAAGCAACCACGCGGCGTAAATGAATTACGTCCCAGACCCCGGCCGGGCGAGAGACGCGCTCACGAGCGCCCGCAGGTGGCTGGAGGAATTCGGACAGGCGGCGTTGGCGACCGTCGTCTCCACCTGGGGCTCGTCGCCCGTCCCGGTCGGCGGCCAAATGGCCATCGGGCCAGACGGACAATTCGAGGGCTCGGTCTCCGGCGGATGCGTCGAAGCGGACGTGATTACCGAAGCGGCGGACGTTCTGGCGCGCGACATGCCAAAGCTGTTGGAGTTTGGAGTCGGAGAGGAACTGGCGTGGAAGGCCGGCCTGCCCTGCGGCGGCGCCATCAGCATCTATGTCGAGCCGCTGCAGCGCGAGCGAGATTCAGCTTTTCTGGAGAGGGTGTTTTCAGCGCGCCGCGCGCGGACGTCGCTTGCCGTGCTCACGACGCTGGCGACCGGCGAGCGGCGCCTGTTCGGCGCCAGCGAGCCGATGCCGACCGAGATCGCCCAATGCCTCAATTCGAATGAGAGCCGGCTTCTCTCTCCCGGCGATGATCCGGTCTTCCTGCACGCGCTCACCCCGCCAGTTCGCGTGGTCATCGTCGGCGCGACCCATGTCGGCCAAGTCCTCGCTGATCTGGCCAACCGCATCGGTTACGACGTTGTCGTCGTCGACCCGCGGGCCGCATTTGCGAGCGCCGACCGCCTCGGCGATTTCCAAAATCTCACCGACTGGCCTGAAATCTCGCTGAAGTCCATGGGGCTCGACCCTAGGACCGCGGTCGTTACTCTGACCCACGCCGCCGCGATTGACGATGAAGCGCTCACCGAGGCGCTGCGCTCGCACTGCCTGTATATTGGCGCCCTTGGCTCGATAAGGACACACGCCAAGCGTTTGCAACGTCTCGCCGCCGCGGGCTTCAATGATGCGGATCTCGCGCGCATCAGCGCCCCAGTCGGACTGCCGATTGGCGCGAAGGGACCGGCCGAGATCGCCGTCTCTATTCTCGCGGAAATCGTCAAGGTCGCGCGCGAAACGAGGCAAGGGTGAACATTGCAGCTGTGCTTTTGGCTGCTGGAGCCTCAAAGCGATTTGGGGAGAACAACAAGCTTCTCTCCGACCTTGGCGGGAAGCCGCTCATCCGCAGGGTGGCCGAAGCAATCGTCTGCAGCGGTGTTGAAATCGTCGTCGTTACCGGCTGTGATCGCCTGCTGATCGAAAAAGCTCTCGAAGGCTTGCCGCTTCGATTTGCACACAATTTGAACTGGGAAAGCGGCATGGGATCGTCGATCGCCGTCGGCGTAACGGCGCTCGGCCAGCAAACACAAGGGGCGTTTGTCGTTCCGGGCGATCTACCCTTTTTGACATCGGCTGTTCTCAAAGAGCTGATGGCTCTCTTTATGAAGAGTCGGGGAGCTTTGATCACCTATCCAGCAACATCGTCTGGCGAGCAGCGCAACCCGGTTTTATGGCCCCGACGATTCTTCTCCTCGCTGGCGTCGCTCTCTGAGTCGCCGGGCGCTAAGCATTTGCTCGAGACCTGCGAGAATGCTCAAAAGCAGGCGCACTTATTTGACGAAAGCGCCTATATCGACATCGATACGCCCGCTGATTTGGAAGCTGCGCGTTCGCGATTGAACATTGCGACTCTTTAAGGGCCTTTCACGGCGCAGAATTCGTCATGCAAAGGAGCCGCTTGTAACTGCGCACACGCGACAATGAAAAGAGCAGCCGCGTGACTGCGTCCCCGCTTCCATACGCCTCAAGATCGGCGCGACCTTGATGGTGCGGTTCAAGCAATATGTTGCAGCATAAGCGGCCATCAAGCGATTGACGTTCGGAAAAGAGCTTTGACGCAAGAGGCTTCGGCCGCGCCGAAACTGTAGGCCGTGCCATGCCGTATGAGCTCTATTATTGGCCCGGCATTCAGGGCCGTGGGGAATTCGTCAGACTCGCGCTGGAAGAAGCGGGCGCCAACTATATTGATATGGCGCGTGAGCCGAACGCCGAGGCGACGCTTCTAGCCTTCCTCGAACGGACCGACCTCACCCACCCCTCGCTCGCGCCGCCGTTCTTGAAAGACGGACATGTGCTCGTCGGACAGACCGCCGCAATACTGCTTTATCTCGGCGATCGTCACGGTCTCGCTCCGAAAGATCCGGCGCGCAGGCTTTGGGTTCACCAGATTCAATTGACGATCGCTGATTTGGTCGGCGAGGCTCACGACACACATCACCCTTTGGGCGGCGATTTGTACTATGAGGAGCAAAAACCCGAGGCCGCTCGCAGAACGAAGTGGTTCCGCGAGGAACGGATACAAAAATATTTCCTGATTACGCCTGAAAGTCAGCCAGCTTGAGGAGCCTATAGGGCATTGGCGCGGTTCTGATGGCGACGAAGGCGAGACGCGGGATCATTTCGCCGAGGTCGTATCTGCGATTGAAGCGGTATTCGAACTCAGCGAGATAGCGTGGCGCATGTTTTTCACGCACAGCGCGGTAGGTTCCAACCAGCGCGGCCTTGATGTTGCCGAGCGCTGTGTTGACCCACTTGAACGCCGGCGTCCTGGCGGCTTTTGGGCCGGAGCCAGTGACAATCGCCGTATGCTTGCATCCTGCCTCGGTTACGGCGGCGAAACATTTGAGGCCGTCGGAGACGACCTCGGCGCCACTTTCGAGCGCCGCGCTGGCGAGCTTGCGAAGCGCGTTCTTGCTGAAGGCGGGAACGCGCCGCAGGATGATCTTGTGCGGCTTACCGTCCTTGGTCGTCTCGACTGCCGCCACGAACGGCGCCTTGCCCTCGGCGCCGCGCCCGGGCGGGCCGGAACGCTCGCCGCCGAGATAGGCGTCGTCCATCTGAATCTTGCCTTTCAGGCGCTTCTTCGCGTTGCGCTCCAGCATGACCTGTTTGAGCTTGTGCTTCATTTTCCAGGCCGCGTTCTGTGTGATCCCGAGCCTTCGCGAGAGTTCAAGGCTGGATATTCCCTGTTTCGTTTGCGTGAGGTGATACATCGCCGCAAACCAAAGCCGCAACGGCAACTTGCTCGAAGCGAAGATGGTCCCGGCGCGCACGGAGGTCTGCTTGCGGCAGGCGTTGCATTGGAACAGCTTGCGCGCCCCGCGCGGCACGACACAGTGCGCCGTCCCGCCGCAATCAGGACATTCGAAGCCGTTCGGCCAGCGCCATTCGACCAACGCCGCGTGGCATTGCTCCTCGCTCCCATAGGCCGTGTTGAATTCGGTTTCGCTGAGACCTTTCTGAAACTGCACTTTGTTGCGCGCCATCGCCGAGACCTCCCGAAAACAATATGTTCTATGTTCGTTCTCTCAAAAAATCGGAGCT
>NZ_JAMRYX010000026.1 GCF_024448135.1 Methylocystis suflitae | reverse complement strand
CAAGAGTAAGCGAACGATGCGTTCGAAACTTCCGCCGGCTTCCGTCGCACGCCACAGGGCAATCAGCTCGTCATCTGTCAGGAAACGTTCGCGCTTCGTTGTCGGCGCGACGGGGACTTGCGAAAACGGGTTATCCGCCAAGGTTCCACGCTTCATTCCCCACGAATAAGCAGCCCGTCCATAGGCGACCGTGCGGGCCGCCATTGCCGCGCGGCCCTTGCGGCTTAGACCGTCTAAAACCTTCACGACGGCGGCGCGGTCGAGATCGCCGGCCGGCAAGTTGAGGCGATCCACAAAGGCGAATCGCAATGCTCGCGCCGCTTCCTTGGCGTATCGTGGACGTTTCGCCGAAAGGTGGAGCGCCTCCCAGTCATCAACAAGGCGGCCCAAGGTGAAGGCGCCATGGACGGCTTTGCGGCGCGCGTCAACGGCGGCGGCCTTACGGTCGCTTGCAGGGTCTTTTCCCTTAGCGACGTCGCCAGCGATCGCCCGCGCGGCCTCCCGCGCCTTGGCGAGCGACACCGCGGCGCACGATCCGAGCGGCACGCGGCGCTTACGACCGTGCACTGTGTATTGCGCTAGATAGGACTTAGAGCCGCCGGCCGTTACGCGGACGCCCAAGCCGCGCTGCTCGTCGTCAAAGACGAGCACGTCCTTTTTGCCCTCCGGACAGGTCAGCGCGGCGATCCGCGCCATGGTCAGCTTCATTGCTTCGCAACCCTTGGGAAAGTAAGCGGGCCTATGTGCGGACCCCGAGCGGACCCAGCGAAGGACATTTCCTGTCGCCGCATGTCGCTCCCTGTGTCAGTAATATGCGATGAACTTCAGGTAATTCAACAGCTATTGCGGGTCAGCGCATTTTCTGTCATTTTCTGTCACGTTAATATGACTTACTCTTAATCAGCGGGTCCAAGGTTCGAGCCCTTGTGCGCCCACCAATAAAATCAAAGACTTATGTGAAAACTGCCGGCGATGATTTCTCGCCTAGGTAGCATATAGGTAGCAAAATCGAGCGCCGGAAATGAGCGAGCCGCCTCTCGGGCGGCTCTTTAAGTTTGGCGTGTCGCCATGTTCAACGGCGATGCGATCCTTGCGAAGCGCGGCCGCCGTTCGATTGTCGTCGCTGCGCCGCCGCGTCGTCCTTGTCGTCGTCGGTGATCTCGCGGCAGACGATCTTCCCGTCGAGCGGAAAGGCTTGCAACATGATGTTGAAGCCGCCGCTGTCCTTATGCGGGAAGACCAATCCGACGTTCAGCCAAAAGTCGTCCTGGCCTTCGCGCCGGATGACTGAATAGGCGCGGTGTGTCGGTTGCTTGGGCTGCTCTTTCTCGGCCATGTCGAATGTCCCTTCTGGCTCGGTTGCAATGTCCTGCGTGGGCAGGCGGCGAGGGACGCACGGCCTCGCCGCCCGCCAGCGCGGACAAGCCTTGGGGATGTGGGGAACTATTGGCAGCTTACGCCGCAAACAGCGGCGGTCAAGGAATGGCGGCGGCGCTGGCTTGGGTCAGAAAGCGATCAAGCTCTTGTTCCGGCGGCCGTCGACGATGTGGAGGAACCGCGCTTCGGCGTCGTCGTATTGGAAGAATATCCAATTCCGATCGTGCACAACGCCGTGCAGCATCGTGTCGTAACCGTGGTTGCGCTTTCCGAGTCGCGGTTGGCTTGCGATCAGTTCGCAGAAGCGATTCAAGTCGTCGATGAAAACGTCGGCGCGAGCCGCGCCGAATTGAGCCTCGATATATTGGGCGATCCTATCGGCGTCATCGACGAAGCTCGCAGCGTAAACGACGCGGCGCATAGGTTAGGAGTTAGGCGCGGCGGCGAGTCGCGGCCCGTTTCTTCAGCTCGACTGCCAGCGCGTCCTTGCCTTCGATGACGCGGCCCTGGCGAATCTCGGATAGCCCTCGCTCGATGGCGGCGCGGCCGCCGGGGCTACGCACATAATCGGTCATGGCCGCAACCTCTTCGGTGAGGGCGATCGGCGTCACGTCCAATTTATCGGCTGTCTTGGTCATGTCGAAAGTGTACCACAAAAGGCCGGGAAAAGCATGAAATGGGCGGGATCGCTTCAGGGTGAGATAGCTGCGTCGCATGGATCGAGTCATTAATCCGCTCATAAATTCCGAATATATGACCCGATATATGACCTCGGCGAAAATTGCCGTTTGATTTCAATTGAGTGGAAGAGCGGCGAGGCCGGCAGCCACGCCCGACCCAATAGAATTTTTCCTTGATCTCATTTCCGCGCCGGCTGGCGCGTGTCGCGTCGAAGTAGGGGAAACAGAGGGGGAAAAGGTGGGGGAAACCGTTTCCCCCACTTGCCGGCGATAACAACCTGATTTCGTGAGAGTTTATCTGCGCTCCCGCGCCCGACCCAATAGCCTTTTCAGGTCTTATTGAGGCAGCAGCGGCCGCAACTGTCCGTCCACACTACGCCATGTCGTGGTCAGTGGATCGGTGGCGCGCAGCTCGTCGCGCGAAGCAAACAGGAATAACGATGAGCCAGCCGCACCCGGTGGTTGGATCGATTGCAGCGCGCCGATCATCGAGCGGACGCGATACTCGTCGCTGGTGACGATCAGCACGCGAAATGCCTTCCATCCGAATTGGCGCTCGGGGAGCCGGGCGGCGTGGGCGGCAAGGTAGCAGCGCAGTTTGCGCTCGATGCTGGTCTGGGAAAAATCCGTGCGCATGATCGGCATCGACCCGCGATCGATTTCGACAAGAAAGTTTCGTGGCGCTCCGTTCTTCAACATGAGGGCGAATGCGATGTCGGGGACGAGGCCGATCTCATGTCGGCGTCCGCTATGCGTGACAGCGGCACGCATTGTGAACGGATTTGATTGAATGTGATTCGCACCCGCTCGCGCGCCGACAATCTCGCCGGCGTCGATGAAACGATGGCCGGCGCGCTCGGCCGCAAGCTGCGTCGCAATCTCAAAGTCAGCGATCTGCAACTGATGCTCGATGAAAGGCCGGCCGGCCTCTCGGTTCTTGCGGCCCCAATCGATATGAGACAAGTCGATCTCGCCATGCGCGCGCAAGAGCCGCGCGCCGCGGTTGGCGAGCGCGTAGACGATCGGTGCGGAGCCTGCTGTCGGATAGTAGTCGAGTTGCGCGCGCGGTCGGTCGATATACCCCGCGTGATAGAGGTGGCACAGGCGATCGTTTGTTCGGTCGAGTGATCGCCCGGCAAGCGAGGCGACATGGGTCGAGCGCAGGAAGCGATGTCGCGCGATGTGCCGGATGATCGCGAAGTCGTCTTCGGTCACGCGAAAGGCCGGCGACTCCGACGCCCGGCGGAAGCGCGGCCGGCGGGGCAAAACCGGAGCTATCGCAGCTTTGCTCATAGCCTAATTCTAACAACCGCAGCGCCCTCCTCCTTTAGTCCTGTGTCGCGGCGTGGATAGTATTGAGGCTGTCTGTCGGGGTCGGCCGCGGCGTGTCGGGCTGTGGCGGGGTTGGACGCGCTCCAGCAAGTTTACCGTCCGACACGCGGTTCTGACGTGTACTCGTCGCGACCGAACGCGAAAAAGTGACTCTAAGGCGACATTTCGCCACAAAGATTGCTTCACGCGCGCCCCTAGAAATGGACTCTTGGCTTCTGTAGCATTTCCCCTGACGGCTTGGAGGGTCACATGGAGTATGAACAGCGCCCGTTTGGGGACCCCGATTTGGTGGGGAATCCAGAAAATCGCTGCCCCGTATTGCTGCTATTGGACACGTCAGGCTCAATGCAGGGGCAGCCTATCAAGGAATTGAACGCGGGACTTGAAGTCTTTCGCGATGAACTGTTTGCAGATTCACTTGCAGCCAAACGGGTCGAAGTAAGCATAGTTACGTTTGGTCCCGTTCAGACTGTCGTCGATTTTACTGGTTTGCAGACATTTACTCCTCCCCAGCTTGCCGCAAGTGGGGACACCCCCATGGGGCGCGCCATCGAACAGGGGCTCGAACTGCTATCGGGCCGGAAGAAAGCTTATCGCGACAACGGAATTGCGTTCTATCGCCCGTGGGTCTTTCTGATCACCGACGGCGGTCCCACGGACTCAATTGCAAGAGCGAAGGAACTGATCAGCGCCGGAGAGACATCGAAATCCTTTAGCTTCTTTGCCGTCGGCGTTGAAGGGGCCAATTTCGAAGTCTTGACGAGTCTATCACCTGCTAGAGAACCGCTTCGGCTACAAGGACTTCGATTCCGCGATTTGTTTCAGTGGCTCTCCGCATCTCTTTCATCCGTCTCTCGATCAAAACCGGGTGATCAGGTTGCGTTGCCCAATCCGACCGGGTGGGCAACGGTGGGATGAATAAGCAAGAATGTTGGACTTGGGCTGGGGCAAAGGTCGCAGGAACCTCTCATATCAAGTCCGGCCTCGGCTGTGACGATAACGGCATTTGTTCGGAGGTCGCGACGCCTCGTGGGCCGGTCCTTGTAGCGGTCGTCTCTGACGGTGCGGGAAGCGCCAGATACTCCGCCATTGGGTCGGCGCTCGTTTGCGTTACTCTCACGAAGCTCGCGCGAGGCTTTGTCGCAGAGGGTTATTCTGTCAGCGACATATCTCATGACGTGGGCGATGTGTGGCTTACGCAAGTTCGGGAACGGATTTCAATAAGCTCAAGTTTGAGAGATAGAAGCCCGCGCGAGTATGCCGCTACGCTCGTTGCCGCGATCATAGGTCCGGCAGATGCAACGTTTCTTCACGTTGGAGACGGCGGCGCTGTAATTAAGTGCGAAAACGAAGATAGCTGGGAAATCCCGTCGTGGCCCACGCAAGGCGAATTTGCGTCTACTACGTTTTTTGTTACCGACGACAAAAGGCCTCCTCTGCAACATCGCTACGTTGATCGACCCGTTCGCAGCCTCGGCATCTTTACCGATGGGCTGGAGCGTCTGATTCTAGATTTTACAAAAAAGGTTCCATTCGACCCCTTCTTCGACAAGGTGATCGCTCCGCTCCGTGCTGAAGCTACCGGGCGTTCCCGCCGATTGTCCCGAGAACTTGAACGCTTTCTCGACAGCGCAAGTATCAACGATCGCACTGATGACGACAAAACTCTCATCCTCGCGAATCGGAAGACGGTCTTGTGAGGTGATATGCGTCTGACCACTGCTCAGGGGACGGCGATCTCACTCGGCCAAAAGCTCGGTGTCGGCGGGGAAGGTACGGTCTACAAGTCGGCGACTCGTGATGACATCGCGATCAAAATCTACCATCAGCCGCATAGAGTAAAGCGTGAAGAAAAAATACTCGCGATGACCTCAGCGGGACTGGCTAGAGGGCCGTTCGTCGCTTTTCCAATTGAACCGGTTTTCGAAAATGGGGCGTTCGCTGGCTTCACGATGCCATTCGCGCCAAAGCGAAAGCCAATTCATGAAGTCTATTCCCCCTCGAGCCGCAGACAAGAGTTTCCTCGGGCCAACTTCGCCTTTCTTGTGCGAGTCGCTTTGAATATCGCGAGCGCGGTAGCGGCTGTGCATGAACGAGGATGCGTCGTAGGCGACATGAACCACTCCGGTATCCTAGTCGCGACGGATGCTACGGCGACCCTTATTGACACGGATTCCTTTCAGTTCTCATTCAACAACAAGCTCTTTCTCTGCGAAGTCGGCGTTGAAGAATTCACTCCTCCCGAGTTGCAGGGCAAGTCCCGGGCAGGGTGCATCCATACGAAGAACCATGACAATTTCGGTTTGGCGGTTCTAATTTTCTATTTGCTGTTCATGGGACGCCACCCGTTCGCGGGACAGCCTATCGGCAAAGCCGATCCACCGACAATACAGGAGGCGATCAAGAATTTTCGTTTTGCCTATTCGTCACGCCATAACGAGACGCGGTTGGCTCCGCCTCCTCATACCGCGACGCTTGCCGACGTGCCCCCCGATGTTCGGGATGCTTTCGAGACAGCCTTCGGCCAGATCGGGGTGATAAAAGGTCGCCCAGCGGCACCGGAGTGGGTTCGCATTCTCTCCACCTGTGAGAAGGCGCTTGTTACGTGCAAACAATCACCCAGCCACGAGTACTTTGGGCAAGCGAAGAACTGCCCATGGTGTCGCATGGAGCGGGCGGTTCCGGGATTTTTTGCATTTCCAGTCACATTCCAAGAAAGCTCCGACCAAGCGGATACCCTCAAGGGCCTTTTGTCTCGGTTCCACGCCATCGCGCATCCCGCTCCTACGGCCGACCTCGCAAGCTTAATGCCGTCGCTCGGCTTGTCGCCGTCAATAGACTTCTCAACAGTGGACGAACGACAAAAGCAGCGTGCCGCCTTGGGGCTTATCCTGGCGGTCGCGGGATCGGCGACGTTGGGCGCTCTTCCGAGCAACGTCGCTCCGCTCGCGCTGGGGGCAATTCTGCTAAGCGCAGTTGTTTATTTTTTTGCGCCAAGAGTTTCCCCCCTACTCGACGCCGTCGAAGCAAAGGCCGCGGTCGAATGGAGGTCGACGAAGGAGAATTGGGAAACCCAGAATTCGACGCGGAACTATTACTCGCTACACGAACGGGCCAGAGAACTAGCGCGGGCCGCTGAAAAATTCGACGGAGAGGAACGGGCGAAGATCGAGGCGCTGTATGCGGAGCGACATAAGAATCAGCTCAGGGCTTTCTTGAGCGGCTTTCAAATCGAAAGAGCGGACATCAAGGACATCGGTCCGTCTCGTAAAGTAGTCCTGCGCTCCTATGGAATCGAGACCGCCGCAGACATCGAATTGAATAAAGTTCGTTACATAAAGGGCTTCGGTCCAAAAAGGGCGCAAACAATGGTCGATTGGAGGAAATCGATCGAAAGGAGGTTCACATTCAACTCGCACGCCGCTGTTGATCCCGCCGATGTCGCACGCGTCAAGGCTGAATTTTCTCGCAAACGCTCCGACATGGTCACGAAATTAGGCACATTTCTCGGCCACATTGAAGCCGAGAGATCGAAGATCAATTCGCGCCGAGCGATGATCGACCCCGCGTTCATCGATTGCTGGAAATCGTACCAACAGGCATTGGTGAATTCAGCGGCCGCAAAAAATCACGCGCCACAAACAAGTGGCGGCAAATACCTTCTCGCACTGGGGATCGGCTTCATAGCGTCATCAACCCTCTCGCTATCCTCCCGGAGAGCTTCGACACTTCAGCCGACATTGCACTACGCCACCTTGCCAGCGAAGTCAGAGAACGTAGATCGGCAACCTCCGACGGGTCCGGTGACCGACAGGCCGGATCCGATCTCTAATCAGCCTACTAGTTCATTGCCGGCGCGCCCGAATACGGCACCGGAATCCCCGTCGCTCTCGCAGCCTTCTCCCACAGTCACGGCGCCAGAGCCGCCTGCGTCCGTCACAACTGGCCCGACGAAGCTGACAGAACCCCAGATGTTACCTCCCCTTCCCATGACCGAGGTGAAACCCGCGCCCGGATCGCTAGTGCAAGAGCAACCGACAGATGAACCCATCGATCTGTCCCGGCCGGATGATGCGTTGAAGGTACAAACTCGATTGCATGAGCTGGGCTATTTACACACAAAACCAAACGGCAGGTTCGGCTCCGCGTCCAAACGGGCATTGTCAGATTTTCAGTCCGCCCGAGGCTCTACCGACGTGAGCGTTGTGGATCAAAACACATTTCGGGCGCTCTTCGCGCCTGATGCTCCGAAGCCCCAGCAACCCGCCGGAGTGGTACCCAGTGCGCTTCGCGGATTGTGGTCTCAAGACGCGTGTAATCGCGCAACTGGCAGACCGCCCGTAGTGTTCGACGCGATGAGCGCATCAGTCTACGGCGGCGCGTGTACGTTCGAATCATTCAGCGGCGTAAATGCTCTCTGGAGAGCGAAGGCGACTTGCTCCGCAGACGGCGAAAACTGGAATTCCGACATAACGCTGTCGCTAAAAAATAAAGTCTTGCTCTGGTCTAGCAGCAAGGGGAGCGTCCGATACTTCCGGTGCCCGTGACCAGTGCGTGGTGCTTACGCCCATCCCGCGACGTGTGCACCGAACGCCTTATCCCAAAGCCCCCGAGGCCACGTTTTCCCTAGAGTTTCCGTGCAGCACCACGGTGGTGCCGTCATAACGCGTAACTACTTTATTTATTTGATGCTCCCCAGGGGCGAAGCCTCTCCGTCCATTTTGTTAAAAATCACGGCGTTATCTATCGCGCACCGCGCACCTTTCGCCTACTGAGCCGAGCTTGTTGCGGCTTATCTCATCCAGCAGGACGGCAATTACGCTATCCGCGACCATTCTTTGTTGCTCAAAAGTAACGTCCAATTTTCGCCTAAGCCTTCGCTTGGCTGCAACGAGATTGGTTTCTCTCGCGTGAGGACCGCTTATGGCGGATATTGTTGAAAAACTCCGGAAAGCGGCACCCGTCAAAATTGATGCGAATCACTTTTCAGTCGAGCGTCGTCGGTTAATGCCATCGTGCAGGATCAGCGGAAGCCCACCATTCAGTTGACGCTTTGGCAGGTAGGCCCCCGGCTCGTTTTCCAATCAGCGCACCCGCGGCCTCGAGAAATTTCGACCAGCCTCCCAAAAAGACTTTTTCAACAGTATCGGCGCATAGTGGTCGTTGTCGACGATCTACCTCTGGGCACGGTGCGCGGTATCGCATCACGCCACAAGAAACTGCCGAATCTTTTTCTCAACCTCCGCACGATCTCGCCCGAAGCGCGCGCGGCTCGTGTCGATTAGTCGATGCGCGGACGGTCGCAGCGGCCGGGGCGCTGGGTAGAGATGGAAGGGGATAGGGGAGGACGGCTGTCCGTTCCGCAAGAGGCGCGCCCAGGCGGTGAAGTTGCGAAGATCGAGAAGCGCGTCATCGCCGCCAAGCCCGATCTGCTCGGCGAGCATCAGGGCGTCGGATGCGCCGGTGCGGCAAGCGATGATCGATCCAGCGTTGCCGAAGATCGCGGCGCGCAGTGGCAGGGGAAGCTGGTCGAGATATTGATGAGCGAGGGTGAGGGTCAGTCCGTATTTTCTCGCTTCGCTCAAAATGAGCGAAAAGCTCTCGGTGGCGAAGGACTGAAACTCGTCGGCGTAGAGATGGAACACCCGCCGCTGATCGGCCGGCGTGTCCGCGCGCGAGAGCGCCGCCTGCGCGAGCGCAGTGACCAACAATGCGCCAAGAAGATGCGCGGTGCTCTCGCCGAGCGCGCCTTTCGAGAGATTGCATATAACGATCGCTCCCTCGTCCATCAGCCGGCGCGGGGTGATCGAACTTCGCGGCTGCGCCAGCATGTTACGCAGTGAGGGCGTCATCAGCGCCTTACCGATCTTGTTCTGAATGGGCGCAATAGCCTCGCGTCGAAAACTCTCCGTGTAGCCGGCGTATTCATTCTGCCAATATGCCCGCACGACGGGGTCGCGCACATGGCGATGCACGAGCTGCACCCGATAGGGCGTATCGATCAGCAAGCGGGGGAGCATAAGCAAGGTCGCGCCCGGAACGTCGAGCAACGCCCGCACGGCGTTGGTCAGAATGTAATCGAGGCGCGGCCCCCAGCTGTCCGGCCACACATGCCGGAAGGCGGAGACGATGCCGTCGGCGACGATCGGCGCAAGATCGGGCGGCACGCGCGAGAGGGGATTGAAGCCGATCGGCCGCTCAATGTCCGCGGGGTTGATGTAGACAAGATCATTCGTGCGCGAGCGCGGGATGTGCTCCAGCGCCGCGTGTGCAAGATCGCCATGCGGGTCGAGCAACGCGACGCCCGCGCCGCTCTCGAAGTCCTGGCGCAACAGGTTGAGCAATAATGTGCTCTTCCCGGTGCCGGTCTGGCCGACGAGATACAAATGCCGGCGGCGTTCGTCCTCGTCGAGCATGACGAATTCGCCCGATGCGCGAGCGCCCAGCATGAGGCTGTATGTGTGCGTATCCATAGCCGGAAGAGAGCCGGCGTGCCGTGCGCATCGGACAAGGGAATTGATGCGGGCAGCGCCTTCTTCCCGGAAGGCGCGCCGGGGCTACGTGGCGTCGCTGTCAATTGTGCGTGATGACGCGACTGCCGAGCCCCCCGCTCACTGTCGGCTCGTTTCCGGCCACGATCCGAAAGGGATGGTGGCCTGATAAATTTTACAACGATTTCGGAGACCCGTGGCCACTTAAAACTGGCCAACTATTTCCTCGATGAGGTTCGCGTACCACGCTGCCCCTAACCCCAATTGGATTTCAGCTTGCCCGGCAGGCGTCACCCCGAGCGTCGCCGAATGGACACCGACAAGGTAATATGGCTTTCCAGTTACGAGGTTCGTATTACCCTTATCGTCGACCCAAGCGCTCTTTGGTTTCGTAATCACTGGACTGCCGCTTGTGCCAGGGTGAAGATTTGCGTCGGTCAGAAAGAGTGGCGATCCTCGGAAAGGCACTCCATATGCACTCGCTACCATCGCGTTCCGAAAGATCGGAAGATTATTCACATTGTCATATACTCCCAGCGGGTAACCTATCACAAAAATGTCTTCGCCAGGATCAAGCCCATACTGGGGAGGCAGGAAGTCCTTGGCCGCCCAGGCTCGGACAAAAAATTTCCCTTGAATCTGGGTCTTGTCGATCTTCAACACTGCGATATCCGCATCCGGGAACTTCGGATGCGTTTTCCATAAGTGGTTAGTACCCGCATAGAGGGCAACGTCAAAATCTCCGTTCTTCGTTATGTCGTTCGGATCGAGATGAAGCCTGAGGCGGAGAGTATCTGGAAAAACATTCTTTTTGTCGTCGCGAACGACGTGCTGATTCGTAACTAAAAACAGGTCATCATTCCTGCTGTAGAAAAAGCCTGTGGCAGACCCCAAGATCGCGCCTGCCTTGAGCTGCATAATCAGAGATACTGTTGCGACAATTTCATTGATAGCCATATTCTTAAACCTGCCCGCCTATACGTGTTTAACCACTAATCGAGTCGGCATGCGGAAACAATACACTCGCGCAGTAATTCGCCAAAGACGATCACCTGTTTGTCGCAGACGGCTCCGAGGCCACGAATATTCCCCCTGGTGAGACATGAGCGACATTCCCCCTGGAGCCGACACGCTTCTGCGTGGGCGCTTGGCGGCGGTTCGGTCAAGGCCGGCCGGAGGCCGCCCGCACAGCGGGTCGCCTTGAGGGAAGCGCCCGGCCAAGCGCCATAATTGGTGGGGAGGTCGAGGTGCTGGCTCGATGGGGGAGTGAGAGGACGACGCCCGTCTTGTCTGTCGCGTCTTGAGTCAATCTCGATGCAGGGCCGCGCGCGTCGGCGCTGCTTTCCGTCATGCCATGTTACCGCATGATGCTCGATGTCGATCCTGTCCGGGATACCCGCCCGACTCCGGGGCTTTTCCCGAGGCTCTTTCCCAAAAGAGACGAGGGCGAAGGCGGTGCGAAAAGCGCCCACGCTTTTCGCCCTAGCCGAAGTCGGGCGCGCGCCCACGCGCGGCCCGAAAAAGACACGGAGTCGGGCGGGTAGCCCGACGCGCGCGGCCCGTGCTTCCTCATTCTTTCCACTGTCTACCCCGCCTTACCCTAAAGGCGGGGTGTATGGCGGGGTCGGATGACTTTCGATGATAACGGTCGCGATTGTCCGTTACGGGATGCCTACAGGCTGACAACGGCCGGCTCGGTGATGAGCAAGCTAGTTGACGATGTGTTGTCGTTGGCTGGGTTTGATGTTGCGGGCGCGTTGAATGGGTTGTCGTTGGCGGGTGGCTCTGGCGATTGTTCGGCTGGGGACACGATTACGGTGCGGACGACCGAGCCGGTGAGGCCAGTGGTAGGCGAGGTGACGGTGTAAAGTATGATGTGCTCGCCGGGCGCGCTGGTGTCGATCGAGACGGCGGTCGTGGTCGCGCCGTCGAGCACGATGATTATGCCGAGATTGAGATCACTTTCCGGCGCGACGATGCGTGCGCCGAGGTCGTTGTACGTGTCGCCGACTTCGATTGTGCTCGACGCATTGCCGTTGAGTTCGATGACGGGCGCACTTGGT
Source organism: Methylocystis suflitae (assembly GCF_024448135.1). Taxonomy (GTDB): domain Bacteria; phylum Pseudomonadota; class Alphaproteobacteria; order Rhizobiales; family Beijerinckiaceae; genus Methylocystis; species Methylocystis suflitae. The sequence goes on along the minus strand of NZ_JAMRYX010000026.1, from coordinate 37,671 downwards.
ATCACGGATGCTGGCGCGGCAGCCGCGCCGGTTTGGCCCAACAGGGCGGCGAGTTGTGCCTTGGTGAGGCACAGGGGGGCGTTGTCGTTCGCGCCATCGGTGATGCAGAGTTTCTGGGTGCTGGTCGTCTCAAACGTACCATTGGAGGCGTAGATATCGCGGGCAAAGATTGCCGTGATGCCGTTGTCGGCATTGCCAAGCCACGCGATGAGCGAGCTTTTGAACGCGCCAGCGATCGTGCCGATTTCTTTCGTGGCGTTGACGAGCGCGGCGAGGATGGGGCGGTCGGCGAGCGTCAGATAGCCGCGCGAGTCTGGCGAGACGGCTTCAGGAATCGCCGATTGCACATTTTGCGCAAAGAAGCCCGCGTAGGTGGATTGCGTGTCGAAGCCGGTCTCTGGTCGCCATTTGTACAGCACGGGGGAGATCGCGTTGATGGCGGCGAGGCCGCGGGTGAAGTCGCCCTGCTTGTCCTTGAGCCGTTCGTCGGACGATGCGGTGACGTTACCCAAGGCGTCGGTAACGAGGTTTGCGCCGGCCGAGCCGAGGCCGGCGAAGCGCACCGTGCCGGTCGTGGAGAGTTGCGCTGTCGGGGTCGTAGTACCGATGCCGATGTTGCCGGCGTTCGTGATACTTAGTCGCTTAGTCCAGGCAGTGTAAAAATCTAGACCAGCTTGATTGGCCCCGGCCCCCGAATGATTTGATCCGATTGATTCACCCTGATTCGATCCGAAAGAAATGCCGTGATAGACGCCGCCGCCTTCGCCTCCGGCATCTGTGTGCCCCTGGTCGACATTGAGGTATCCTGCGATGCTTAGTTTTTGCTGAGGAGTGCTGGTGCCGATCCCGACGTTTCCGCCGGATGGGTTCAGCAGAAGCGCGTTGTACCCGACGCCATCGGTCTGTGCTTGCAGCACACCTTGGCTGGCGTTGGAGTATATGTTCAATCGGGTCGCGTTGTCGTAATTGAGGGACAGTTGGTGATTGGCATTCTGAATGACGAGGGCCTGTCCCGGCGTCGTGGTGCCGATGCCGACGTTACCGGAACTATCTATGACCATTCTGTCGGTCCCGCCAGTTCTAAAAATCCCTTTATTGGTGTTGACGAAATCAATGTACGGATTTCCGCTTCCGTCAAAACCTAGTTTGTGTGTTACCGCTGCTGAACCTCCGAGAGCGAAGACATCGCCACTGCCTCGTATTTCTAACTTGTACCCTGGCGTCGTCGTGCCGATGCCGACGTTGCCGGATATGATCATTCCATTAGACGGTGCCGCGTTGGTTCCCGCATAACTGCCTACCGACACGCCGCCACTGACATCCAAGGCCGACTGCGGCGTGATCCCCGCGCCGATCGCCACTTTTCCGTCCCCCGCGATACGAAGACGCTCGGTGTTGTCCGTATAAAAAGCCATTCTCCCCGCTGATCCGGAGTTTCTATACCCATAAATGTACGTGGAATTTGCGCCGGTTGGCCCGCCGAAATAAAGACTTCCATCAAGTGCGTTCGAGTTGAGGATCAGAGTACCCGCAGATGCGCCCCCTGCAATTTCAAGCTTCGCTGTCGGACTCGTGGTGCCGATACCGACGTTGCCATTGCTTTGCTGGATGTACATTTGCCCGGAATTGAAATCGAAGTTTCCGGAAGAATCGACTTGCTGACGCAAGGTACGGACGGTTCCTGTGTACAGCTGGTAGGCGGTTCCGTATAATCTGGCAGTCTGCGAAGCAGACAGGTGCATCCACCCAATGCCTCCTGCTTTGATATAGGTGTCGAGCGGGATGTTGATAGTACCGTTAACATCCAAGGCATAGCCCGGACTCGTCGTCCCGATGCCGACGTTGCCGTTGTCCTGGATGACGACGCGGGGAGTGTTGGCGGAGTCGGCCACGGCGAATGCGAGGCCAGCGCCAGTGCCCGAGCCGGTAATCGAAAGTTTGCCCCACGGTGTCGTGGTGCCGATGCCGACGTTGCCGTTTTGATCGAGGACCATTTTGGTCGTGGCGGACGATGCGTTGTTATCGGCCTTGGTCTGGAACTGAAGTTTCCCGCCGAATCCATTGGCCCCGCCGCTACCGCTGAGAGAGCCGAGAATGCCAGCGATGTACGGATTGCCGGAGTTATTCGACATGACGAAGAACGCGCTGCCTGCGGTATCGTTCGCGGCCAATGATCCGGAGGCCCTGGGGTTTGCGAGTTCGAGTACGCCTCGCGCATTTACGAGTGTGCCGTCACCGACGATCGACAAGACGCGAGAGTTCGAGTTGACTCCCGCAATACTGGGAGCTGCCGTCCCAATGCCCACATTCCCATTCTGCAAGATCGAGAAGCTGCCGTTTGCTGCCGTGAGCCCGCCCGCGAACGTGCTCGTCGCGGTGGTCGATGTCGCGCTGAAATATGGCGCGAAGAGCGCGCCGCTCGATGAGAGGCCTCCGATATTCAGCGTGCCCGCCGTGAGCGCGCCGGAGAGATTGAGATCGGTGCCGCTAAGTGCTCCGGTGAGCGTGCCGCCCGAGAGGGGAAGGTAGCCCGATACGGAAGCGCCCGAGATGGTGCCGCCGGTAATCGTCGGCGTGTTGATCGCAGTATTCGTGATCTGGTCGATGCGCTGCGAAGCGGGGAAGAAGTTATAGCTTCCGGCGTTGCCACCTGCGGCAACCTGTGCGGGGATGGTCGCTGGCGGGGGATTGATCGCAGTGATTCGGCTGCTGATCGATTGCTCGAAGTCGGCGAGGATCGCGGCAAGCGTTTCCGCAGATATCGTACCGCCCTGCGGGATGATCCGCTCGATGATGCGCTCGATGACAGGCTGATTGATAACGGTCTGCGATGGCGGGGGAGTTGGCGCGGGATCGGCGGCCGAAGCCGCCACGACAACGGATGCCGCAGCTGCGTCGTTGAAGGGATTGCCCGCGATCTCGGTTTGCGCGACAGCTGCAGCGGCAGGTTGCGACGCTCGAATATCAGGAGGGGAGTTGGAAGCGAGAGGCGGCGCGAAGAAGCCGCTCACGAATGTTATGATGCTCGCGAAGAACGCGGCGACGGAATGCATATAGCGAAATTATAGCAGGCGATCTTTCAGAGCTGGCGGCCATGAGTGGAAAACCGGCAACCATTGACTTTCTTTGAAAGTGTGTCGGAAAAAGAATCTTGTGCGACCTTAGCGGAGTGGCCTTGTTGAGCCATGCCCTGCTGAATTGGGGGTGGGGAAATTTTTTGGAAGACGTTTAGGGTTCGCGGTTCATTGCACGCACAAGAAGTGCGCGGTATAATTCGGTCACACAATGGCTTCGGCCTCCGAGAAACCCCGCCTCGTGCGGGGTTTCGATTTATACGGCCGGAAAGAGACGCTTGAGTGCGCGCACGGCTGCTTCGAACTGACGCTCGTCGAGCGTGCGAATCTTGCGCACAAGCCGCTTGCTGCTGATGAGCCGAAGTTGGGACAAGACAACGGCCGATTGGCCGCCTTCGTCGTCGTCAAGCTGGCAATAGAAGCGATTTGGTTTGAATGTTCGGGTGAGCGGGAGCGCCCATAGGACGTTATTGTTGAAGTTGGCGATGACCAACACCGGCCGCTCGAAGCTGTCGCCAACGCCGTCCTGTTCAGACCCGACGTTGGCTCCGAGCGCGCACCACCAAATCTCGCGTTCGTGGAACAGGATCGGCTCCTCTCGCCGATGCACGTTTTTCTTGATGCCGTTCCAACGGTCGAAGTCCTTTTCCATAGGGTTCGGAACAGCATACCATGCTGGGCGCTTCCCTCTTCTTTTTCAAAGAGCATCCCCTACTGGGTATTTTTAGTATGAGTATTCTTAAATGCGTATTCTTATATAGAGAGACCGGCAAAATTTGCCGGTCAGGAGCGGCAAATATGGCCGGTCTAGACCGGCCAATTTGGCCGGTCAGGGTCGGCCGCGTTTGGCGATGGTTTTCTTGACGGTTAGAAAGAGCCGATAAATATTGGTCTTTCCAAGCCCGCGCTGCGTGATTTCAAGAAGGCCGGCCTTTTCAAGTTCCTCCAAATAACGCCGGACGCTTCGCTCACCCGATCCCATATCGGCGGCGAGCTTTGTTTGTCCAGGGAAACAGGCGTCGTCCGCCCAGGCGTATTTGAGCAGCATCGCATAGGCGAGCTTTGCTCCAACGGAAACGTCTTCCTTGGTGAGGATAAAATTTGGCACTTGGGTGAAGCCGTGGCGCGTGACCGGATCGGCTCCCACGATTTCGATATTGCGGGCGATTTCATTGAGCCGGCCGGCGACATGCTCCATACATGTGCATTATACCTCGCTGGCGCGCATGAGCGGCGTCATGCGGCGTTTGTGGGGATAGAACGTCTCGTTCGTCGGCCACTGTCACTGCTGGCCAATGCCTCTTCCTTCGTCGCCCATTCGCTCGTCGGCCGCCTCGTGATGCGCGAGTGGTGTTGGGGGCGTCGGCTCCCCTCCCCTGCCTAGCAGTGGCGCAAGCATCTGCTGCAAACCGCGCACGAGATAGTTTGTTTCCTTGTCGCGCTCCAAGAGCGCTGCGATCTGCGTGTCCTTCACCAGGGTTTGATCTTTCAAGAAAGCGACATGCTCTTTCAGCATCGCGTTCTCACTCTCCACCTGTGCGACATAGCGCGACATGTCGGACTGCGGCGGCGTCTGTCGCTCCGAGATTTCCTGGGCATTATTGTCGCGCTCGGCCGCGCTCGCGCGCGGTGTGTCGACGGGCGGGCTTGGCTCAACGACGGGCGCGACCCTGTGCGACATGTCGGGCTCGACCGCACCGTGTCGTACTTCGTCGGTGATGCCGTGCATTTGCGCAAGCTGTGTGATCGCACGGCCGACTGAGTCGGGATCAACAAAGAAGGTGAGCCCGGTCACTGTTTCTTCCTTGATGCAATCGAGCCGGCCGGCGGCGCAATAGCGTTGCAATGAACGGATGTTGCGGGGAAGGCCGGCCTCGGCAAATAGCCGGGCGGTGTCGTCGAGGGTCAGAGAATAGCGTGTCGCGCTCGGGCGCGGTGTGTCGGGCTGTGGTTGTCGGCCTTCGTCGGGCATTGCCGTCAGTATACAACGGCTCGCCGCACCTCTCGCCGTTGTCCACAATGCCTCGAACTATGGGAGCGCAATCAAAAACGCCGCCCAGCATTCCAACGCATCCCGCTTCTCGTCGAGGTATTTGTGTTTGTTGTAGATGCCGCTCACGCCGGGAATGACGTGGCTTAGAACGCGATCAACGGTGGTGTCCTGAATGCCAAGGGCGTTCATCTGCGTGGCGACGGTCCGCCTAATGTCATGTAGCACCCAATCGGCGACGCCGCTCAATTGGTCGAGCCGGCGCTTGGCCTTCGAGAAGCCCGAGACGACATTTTTGCTGGCGTTCGTCCGGGAGCGGAAAAGTCGATCGTCGCCTCCAAAGCGGGGAAGGTCTTTCACGATCTCGGCGACTGGCGGGGACATGGGCAGCAAATGTTCCCGGCTGTTTTTCATGATGGTTGCGGGGAAGGCGATGACACTCTTCTCCTCGTCAATCCATGACCAACGAAGATTGGCGATCTCCGTCCGGCGCTGCCCGGTCAACATGAGCAGTTGGACGAGCGGGCCGAACGGCCATTCGATCTCTCGCGCTGCAAGCCAAACCGCCCGCACTTCTTCGGTCGAGAGCGCGCGCTCCCGCTTCGGGGCTTTGCCGGGAGCCTTCACCCGGTCGCAAGGGGAGCGGTCGAGCAAGTCGCGGCTTACGGCCCAATTGAACATTTTTCGCACGGCCGCCAAAGTGTTGCGCGCCAGCACCGGCGCGCCGCGATCGGTGATCGTCTCTATCAGTCCGATCATCTCGGTCTTGGTGATCGACGCGAAGTCCCGTGTGCCGAAGACAGGTTCGATTTCGCGGCGCAGGATGCGCTCGGTCTCTTTGCCGCTCTTGTTGAAGCTCGCGTGGCGCTTCACGAACTCGTCGATAAGCGATGAGACGGAGCGTTCCTCGGGCTCCGGGGTTTTCTTGTCAGCGGCCGGGTCTTCGCCTCGGGCGATGCGCGTCTTGTATTCCATCGCGGCGGCGCGTGCGTCGGCCAAGGACAAATCGGGATGGCGGCCGAGCTTGATGCGCTTCTCCTTACCGCGACCGTTGCGATACTTGAGGGAGAAAGTTTTGATGCCATTGGATGTCACACGCAGAGACAGCCCGCGCACCGTGGCGTCCCACAAATCGACCTGGGCGCGGCCCAGTGGGGTCTTGGCAGCCTTAACCTGAAGTTCCGTGAGGCGAGTGCTCGGCATAATCCTAGGTAGCAGCTAGGTAGCAAATTGTCATGCGCTGGCCTGAAACCATATGGGACGCTATGTTGAATAAACACGTTCATTTTCAAGTGACTGTGACAGTTTTTGAGATGAAGCGTAGCCGTATGAGCAGCCGAAAACAGGAACTCTTAATCAGCGGGTCCAAGGTTCGAGCCCTTGTGCGCCCACCAATGCAATCAAGCGCTTGTCATCGACAGGACGCGCCCCGCTGGCCATGCGGAGCAAGCGGCGCTTCACGGCAGGTCAACGGTTGCAGCGTCGTCGTCAGTCGACGTCGCTACATCGGCGTTGCTATCGCAAGCATTCGGACCGCGCGCACTTCCGAAAACGCCTGTCGAAACAGACCGCGCTTCTTTTCGAACACGATGACCGGGACATTATTCATCCTCGCCCAGGTCAGGCCCAGACGTTACCCGACGATGGTGAAGTCGCTTGCCGCGAGCGCGGTCGTTGCGCCCAGTCTCGCGAAGGCTTGCGCATCGGCGCCGCTGCCGCCATTGGCGTCCCAGTAGAGCGTTCCCGCATTCGCGCCGGCGTTGTCGTAGATGAAGGCGCCCGCGGCATTGTTCACCGAGGCAATGTCGGCCGCCGTCACCAATGTCGCCGCGCAGCCCGCCACGAGCCCGCCGCCAAACCCGCTTGCCGAAATCTGCAGCCTGTCCGCGCCGCTCGCGAAATCCATGACGATGTCGATCCCGTCCGACAACGACCTGAACACGAAGGCGTCGTTGCCCGCCGCGCCGGTCAGCGTGTCGGCGCCGGCGCCGCCGATCAGAACGTCATTGTCCGCGCCCATTCAGCACATCCGCGCCCGCCCCGCCGTCGAGCGTATCTTTCCCCGCGCCGCCCAGGATCGTGTTGTTGATCTCGTTGCCTTGCAGGCTCAGCCCCGGCGCGTTGGAGGCGGCGCGCAGCGTTTCCACTTCCTGCCCGGCGCTGAGCGCGTAATTCACGCTCGCGACGACGGAGTCGGTCCCGCCGCCGGCGGCTTCGTAAACCACGGAGCCGGCGTTGCGGACATAATAGAAGTCATTTCCGGCGCCGCCCTTCAATATATCCGCGCCGGCCCCGCCGCCGTCGTCGAGCGCATCATTGCCGTTTCCGCCATAGATCGTATTGGCGAATGCGTTGCCGATCAGGCTCAATCCCGGCGCGCCAGCCGCCGCGCGCAGCACTTCGATTTCCTGCCCCGCCCTGAGCATGTGGCCGACGCTGGCGATGACCGTGTCGACCCCGCCGCCCACGGCTTCATAAACGACGACGCTGCCGTTACTGACGTAGTAAGTGTCGTTGCCCGCGCCGCCATACATCCTGTCGTGACCGCCGCCGCCGTCGACGAGCGTATCATTGCCGTTTCCGGCATAGATCGTATTGGCGAATTCATTGCCGATCAGGCTCAATCCCGGCACGCCCGCCGCAACGCGCAGCACTTCGATTTCCTGCCCCGGCCTGAGCATGTAGCTCACGCTGGTCATCACCGTATCTCTGCCGCCGCCGACGGCTTCGTTCACGATGTCGCTGCCGCTGTTGACGTAGTAGAAATCGTCGCCCGCGCCGCCATTCATCACATTGTTGCCGCCGCCGCCGCCGTCGAGCACATCGTTGCCGCCGGCCCCATTCAGCGTGTCGCTTCCGGCGCCGCCAAAAATCGCATTGGCGCGTTCATTGCCAGTCAGGTTCAGTCCGGCCGCGCCGGCGTTGGCGACGAGATATTCGATCTCCTGTCCGGCCTTGAGCGCGTAATGGGCGCTGGCGAAGACCACATCGATCTCGCCGGTCACGGCCTCGTTCACCACATCGCCGGCATTGTCGACATAGTAATAGTCTCTGCCCGCGCCGCCATTCATCGTATCCGCGCCGGCCCCGCCGTTCAGCACGTCGTTGCCGGCGCCGCCATTCAGCGTATCCGCGCCATTCGAGGTGGTGATTCCGTCGCCGCCATCCGTCCCCTGAACTGTGGCGGATCGCCCGAACAATTGAGTGGTCAGATTGACGGCTCCCGCCTGGCTCAGCGAGAGAAAGACCCCCGCCGCTAAATTTTCGGGGGCGAAAGCGATAGTCGAGAAGGCTTGAAGTTGCTGCGGCGCGGCCGTCACCTGGAAGCCGGCAGCAAACAGGTTTTCAACTCCGGTGATCGGATTGTTTGAAATGTCCGCTTCGCTGTCAAGGAGGATGCTGTCAACGCCCGCGCCGCCGTCGATTTCCATAAAGGAATCGATCAAACTCGTGAACGTGTCATTCCCTTCTCCGCCATCGAGAAGAAGCGTCTGAAACCCGCCGTAAAGCGTATCGTCGCCTGCGTCTCCATGGAGTTCGAGATTCCAATAAAAGCCGCCGCCATAAAGCTGGTCGTTGCCTTCACCGCCAGACAGACTGGTCGACCAACCACTGGCGTGCAAAATATCGTCTCCGGCATCGCCGAAGAGCGTCAGTCCGCCGGTCAGGCTATCATTGCCTTCGCCGCCATGCATGCTGTCGCCGATGGGGAGCGCAAGATCGAGAAGGCTTGTGCCTGTGAGCGTGTCATCGCCGGCATCGCCATACAGATCCGCACCGCCGTCGCCTGATATCGTGTCATTCCCTTCCCCGCCATAAAGCTGCGTGAAATGTAGCGAGGGAGAGAAGAGATCGAGGCCGCCGCCAAAGATGGCGTCGTCGCCGTCGCCACCGTAAACAGCGCCACCAAAAGCAAGCGTTACGGTGTCGTCGCCCGCCCCGCCATAGATAAGATCGGCAGCGGGAAAATTGTTGGAGCCGGCTTCGATCTGATCATTGTCCGTCGCCGGTCCTTCATCCCCCGGCGCGTTGTTGGTGAAATCCCAGCCGTAAATGACGTCGGGTTCGGTTGTTCCAAAAAGAATGTCAGGGTTATTGGTTCCGATGATGGTCGGCATGATCTAAATCTCCCGCTGATCGCGCGCCGCTCGGGAAGGCGGCGACGCCGAATCCTGCAAGGTCATCATCCCAAGGGAAACTGTGGTCTCTCCCAGCCCAGGGTTTTCCACCGCACGTTTTGTCAATCGACCCTGCGGCATGTGGCGACCCCCTGACTTCCGCTCCAGTGAGCAGTGGGTAAGCAGAACACAGGAAACGCCATCGCTTACCTGAAAGCAATGGAAACGATCTATGACGAATGAACGCAGGCAAGTCCGCCGGCGTCTCCCACAACGCTCCGACTGTTCCAGTGTTGCTGGCAACGTCGTGCTGAGCTTGCGCTTGCTCAAACGTAAACTCTCGCGATCTTCCTCGCCGCAAATTGGGCGCTACAATTTCAAGGGGCTTTGGAGGGCAACGCCAAAACAGCAATTTTGGAGATTTGCCATGAGGACGACCATTGCACGAACATGCGCGCTCGCGCTCATTTCTTCTGTGACTGTCTCGGCTGCGATTGCGGCGCCGGTTGGCGCCGTTATCTCGGCGTGCGATCGGATGCACGATGCAGGACAAACCTGCAATTATGGCATCAAAGGCAATTCCTTGGTTGGATGCACAAACGACGTCGTCTTCGAATGCCCCGCCGACGGGAGCCGGCAATGCACGGGCTCGAAAAACACGAGCGGGAAATGCAATGAAGACGGCACCGCCGCGCGCGTCTCTTCGCTGAAGGGCAATGAGCTATTGGACGCGCTTCATGCGAAAGATCTTCACCAATCGAAATAGCGATTCTCTCGACCAAGGACTCCCTGAATCGAGAAAAACGCTCCGCGCGTGGATCCGGGCTCGGGGCGTTCTCAGGCTCAGGCTCAACCGGGGATGCAGTACGAGCGCAGGGCGCTACCCGTCGATCACCGTCTTGCCTTCGGTCCAGAATTGCGCGGACCGATTTGCGCGTGCGATAACGCTGGCGATCGGCGTCCCTAGCTCGGATTGAAAGAAGTCATGGATCATTCGCGCAATCCCGGATCCCCACTCCATCTGAGGCTGGCGAAAGTCTTCCTCGGGCTGCTGAACATCGCCCTGCTCGTCGCGGTTGCGCTCGTCCTGCTCCCGCTTGTCACGCCTTATTTCAAGCATGCGGGGTCATACCGCTGGATTGAACATGTCGAGGTCTTTGACGCGCGGATGATCCGGTGGGTCAAGTCGCTGGTCCCGACCAACTTCAAGGGCTATGAGCTGGCGCGTTGGTTTATCGTCGGCGGACTCGTCTTCGCGCGCATGTGGGTCGACACGCTGCGGCACAAGGTTTCGACCGCGATCTACCGTAAGACGGTGCAGCGTGACTTCGAGGCGCTGCAGTCCGCAGCTCCGACCGACGCGCGGGTGCTTGCGCCGGTCAAGGAAAAAATGAAGACGATGGACGCGCGCAACCCCAAGAGCCGTGCGGAGTTGCTCAAGGTCATGGGCGACGCCAAGCGTCAGTTGGAGTCGATGGGCCGCGACCTCGCCTTCCTGTCCATCGACGTCGTCGACTCGACCAAGATGAAGCTCGGCGAGGACAAGACATTCATCGAGCACGATTTTCGTGAATACAAGGACCTCGTCGACAGCAAACTCCGCAGCAACGGCTCGCTGAAGGCGGCGTGGACGCCCGACGGCGTCATGGCCTGCTTTCCTTCGATCGACGCAGCGCTAAAAGCCGCCAAGGAAGTGATCGGCGGTCTCGACGCGTTCAACGCCAATGTGAAGATGATCAAGTCGAACTTCACCGTTCGTTGCGGCATCAACGCCGGACACGTTTATTACGACGAGCAGACGCCAATGGAGGAAATGAGCGACCGCGTCATCGATATCGCCGGCCATATGCAGAAATATGCGCTGCCAGGCACGATCGCCTGCGCGAAGCAGATCATCGAGCCCGTGCAGCAGCGCGGAGGCTTCAATGATGCAGGCAAGGTGGTGGACGGTTACGAGGTCTACCAATGGACTCCGGCGAGCCGTCTGCAGGACGAGGGGGCGGTTTCCTAACGCCGCCTCAAACGCGCGACGGTTTTCGCGTGCTTACGATGCTGATGCGACGTTCACGAGCAATAAAATCGAGCCGCGGCCGTCAGGCTCATGCGCCAAATCGCCTGTGGCTCGCTCGGGCCTATTAAGCCTAGCCGTGGAATCCTCATCGCGGACTGGCAAAGTTGAGTAAGCTGCGGTCTCGGAGCGTTTGCGTTTGCGAGTGGGGAGCCATCCGTGGCTTGGCTTAAATGAGATGGGCCTTTTTGCTGACATTGATCGCCTTGGCGTCGATTTCATTGGCCGACGCCGCCGCTGAGGATGCGTCGACGCGGCCGGAGGCGATCGGGAACGCTCCCGTTGCAGCGCTGTCGGCGAAGCCGACGATGATCAATCCGGGTCAATCGGCGACTCTGGCGTTCTCCGCAACGAACGCCGACGTCTGCAAGAGTTCCAGCCGCCCGCGCGATCCAAATTTTGTCGTCCGCGACTTGTCGGGCAATGTTCTCGTGCGGCCCGCCCGCACGACGACCTATACGATAAAGTGCAAGAAAGGCGCGGCGTCCACGTCGCATCGCGCTGTCGTGACGGTCACGCCGGAACGCATCGTCCTTTCCGAGATTTTTGACAGCGCGGTTCCTCACGCGCCTGAAACCCGGATCGAAGATGGCGCGCTTCTCGCTCACAAATGGAAGTCCGTTTATCACGGCTATGGTTCGAACTCGGTCGCCCGCCTGTTCGATGGCCAGGCGCTGGCGATACGCCCGAAGGAGTCAAATTCTGGGAACGAAACGCATGCCGGGCTGATCAGCGGACCGCATCCGTCTTGGCCCGTCGAGATCAAAGGAAATTTCACCATCGAGGCCTCGCTGCACACAGAGAAGCAGTTGCGTCGGCAGAATGCGCCGAATCCGTGGGAAGTGGGCTGGCTTTTGTGGGACTACGTCGACAAAACGCATTTCTATTACCTCATCCCCAAGCCGAACGGCTGGGAGCTCGGCAAGGCGGACCCTGCTTATCCCGGCGACCAGCGCTTCTTGGCGTCGGGAAATCGACCGATTTATCCGATCGGAAATCGATATGTCGTCAAAATTGTTCAGGCCGTCACCCCGACGTCGACGACGATTTCGGCATTCGTCGACGGCGTTCTCTTGACCACCTTCACCGACCGAGAAAGACCCTATTCGAATGGGCTTGTCGGATTCTATTCCGAGGACGCCGCAGTGTATTTCCATTCGGTCGTCGTGACGATTCCTCGCGCTGTAGCGGATTTGAAATAGGGACGCGCCTCAGATGCGGACCCCGGATATGCATGCCGTCAAAAGGAAATTCCGATTGTCGCGTTGAGACCGCCTTGACGGCGGCTCTCCCCGAAAGGGAACAAATAGCCAATTTGTGCAGTCAAGATGCCGTCAAAGGCGCGATAGAAATCTCCGCCCAGCCATGTGCGCGCGACCAGCGCCGGACCCACCCCAAAGGCAAATCGGCGGGTGTCCGCGCTATCATATGTCGCCATGCCCATTGCAGCCGCCCCGAGCACGACGCGGGAGTCAGCGTCCCAGTAGGAATAGCCAAGCAAACCCACCGCGTTCTGCAGATACCGACGCTCGCCGGCCCTGTAGGTGCCATAGGTCGCAAAGCTCGTCAGCGGCTGCCATGTCGTCTCATGGGGATAGCTCATGTCTGTCGGTTCGATCGCGCCCGCCGCTCCCGCGCTTGGGGCGCTCGAATAGGCGAATCCGCCGTAGCCATAGCCCCATGACAAGGCCAGCTGATTGAACGGCGCGTTTCGCGTGAAATAGTGCTGCCACTCAGCGCTCACCGAGAAATTGACGCCGTCGAAGGGACGCAAGCGCAAACCGAGCCGCGAATAGCTCTCGGTGAAGCGCGTCTGGTCCTGGGACCAAAAGCCGCCGATCAAACCCTCGAGGCCAAATATGTACGGCAGGTAGCGCCCATCGAATCGGATGACCGTTTCAAAGCTCGGCTGAAGTTGATGCCCGCCCCAGCGTTTTCGACGATCGGCGATGCCGTTGAACACCACATTGGTGCGAACGCTCGCATCCGCCTCGACAACCTGCGTTCTGATCACCTCTCGATCGCGGGCCGGCCGGGCTTTGAGTGAGGCATCGCTCGACCAGCGGTCGAGCGCTTCTCGAAAGAACTGCGACTCCTTAGAGCGATCGACATAGACGCTCGCATAGCCAGCGTTCAGCAACACTTCGCCGCTGCGCTCGAGCGCGAGGCTATTCTCAAAGGCCGCGACGGCGGCGGCATATTCCTTTTGACGCGCATAAAATTGGCCAAGCGTCGACCATCCGGCAGCGTAGTCAGGATGCGTGTGCGTGAAGTTGACGAGCTCGGCGCCCGCGCGCGTCACATCACCCTGTTTTTCGAATGCAGACGACCTGGCGGTAGCGATTTCGAGTTCGACCGCCACTCTTTGCGCCGGAGGCAAACCTCCCCGGTCAATCGCTGTCACAAAGTCCGCAAGCGCGCCAGCGACGTCTCCGAGAGTCTTACGAAGATAGGCCCTTTGCGCATAGGCTTGGCCCGTGGCCTTGCCGCGTGCGATGAGCGCGTTTGACGCCCGTAACGCCTCCGCCGTGTGGCCAAGCCCTGCAAGCGCGGCGATCGTCACGCGAAAAACGGCCTCGTCGGCGCGGGGGAAAGCCTCCGCCGCCCTGCCATAACGCAGCGCGCTCACCCAATCCCGAGCGGCCAGAGCCTTGAAGGCCTTTTCGGCGACGAGCGTGTAGCGCGCCTCGTCAAGCGCCCGCGTGACGTTGAGCTTCTGATCGGCCGGCAGGTCATATTTCAAGGCCTGCTCGAAATCTGCGGCGGCGCCGCTCACATCCTTGGCCTGCCGACGCATGAACCCGCGCTGTGCAAGAACCCCTGGGCTTTGCGGGAAAGACGCAAGGTAGCGGTTCGCTTCCGCAAGCGCCTCAGCTTTGCACCCTTGGCGAAGGAGCGCCGTCAAGAGGAGGAGAATAGGCTCCTCCGCTTGGGGATCGAGATCATGCGCCTCTCTTGCCGCACGCACAGCCTCGTCCAGCCGCCCCACTTTCAGCGCGTCATAGCCGCTGTTAAGCGCTTGCTGCAGAGGCGTCGCCTGCGCGCCGACCTGAGAACCGCCAGGTTCACTCGCGCGTTCCGCCTCCGCAAGCGCAAGTTTTAGCCTCTTCACTTGCGCGGGCTCGATATCCGGCTGCGCGAGCGCATCCCGAAAGTCCGCAATGGCACCGCTCAGGTCTCCAATCGCGCGCCGGCTGTACCCGCGCTGCGCGAGCAACGTCGAACTCGGCTTATTGTCCTTGATGAAGGCATCCGCTTCTTTTACCGCGGCTTTAGCCTGCCGGGATTTGGTCAAGGCCGTCATGAGCGCAAATAGCGGCGCTTCGGCGTTCGGATATTTCGCGCGCAGGTCGCGCGCCGCCTTCACCGCCCGAGCGTAATCGCGTTTCGCGATCGCTGCGTAAACCTGCGCAAGTTCAGCTTGCATAATGCTATCATGCTCAGCCTTGACAGCTTCTGCGAGCGCGTTGCGCAACGGCAACGTTTGGCTTGGCTCAATGTCGGGCGCGGCGAGCGCGGCTTCGAAATCCGCCGCCGCGCCTTTCAAGTCCTGCATGGCGCGACGCAAATATCCGCGCTGGGCGAGAAGGCGCCCGCTCGCCTTATTCTGCGAAATATAGCGATTCAACTCGTCGAGAGCCGCCTGAGCCCGGCCCTGTCGGCTAAAAGCTTCGGCGATAAGCCCGACGGGAGCTTCCGCATTTTTGTCCAGTTCGCGCGCCGCTCGCGCCTTCTCTATGGCTTCATTCAGCCGAGACTCGTTGAAGTCCTTATATGCGGCGCTCATTGCAAGGTCGAAGAGCGCGACGTCGACCGCGGCGGCCTGCTCTTGGGTCAACGCGCCGCTGTCTCGTGCGCTGCGCAGATCCGCCTCGGCGCCGGCGACGTCCATGAGTCGCTTGCGCAGATGACCGCGCTGGGCGATCAACGCCATAGAATGCTTATGGCTGGCGACAAAGTCGTTAATAACGTCAACCGCCTCGCCAATTCGCCCCAATTTGTTCAGAATGTCGGCCAGCAGGCGGACAGGCATCTCGTAATTGGGCGCGAGGCTTCGCGCGCGCTGCGCGTATTTGAGGGCGGCATCGTAATCGCCCTTGGCCAGACGCGCGAACGCCAGGGCAAGCTCTTGGTAGCCGGGCTGGCCTGGCCGCGGCTCCTCGCGAACGCCGTCGTTGTCTCCAGCGCGAGCAGCGGTTGGCGTCGTGGACGCGAGCGCCAGCGCCAAAAAAAGGATTGTTGCGCAAGGCCTTCGAAAAACCCGCCGCACGATTGCGCTCCATCAGCGTTGCAAAAGCCGAAGATTCCGACATCGGAATCTTCGAACGCGCTCACGCGAATCAGGAACGAAACGTATTGTTTTTGCTAACCTACAACCGTGAATGAAGCAAAATCGGGCGGAGGCGCGTTGAATTTGGGGCGCTGACTCTTCCCAAGGTCGCCGCATTCCTATGTTTTGATTCGCACTAGAAACTTAATTTAAAATTAATACTTAGGCCGATGGGGGCGCCCAGAAGGTTTGTACACGGAAACCAACTTCGCCGCCGATATAGGAGCAGAAGCCAAATGCAACTTATGGTGTTAATCCTCGTGCTGTTTACATTGATATCCCTCGCCGGATTCATCGGAGCGTTTTTTTTTGGCGCGGCGGGAGCCGTCGCACTGATGGTGCTAGGTTTATCTATCTCCTTTATCGGAATAGCTTTTTTTATCGGCCGCTAAGATGTCGAAATGTTCATTCGACAGCTCGGAAATTCTAAATTATACAGGCCACTAAACTGGCATCCCTGAGCAGAGTTGAGATGAACGAGTTGACAAACCTCATGAAAAGCGAGAGTCGCCTAACTCAATCAAAACTTTGCTGTTTATGCATCGTTGGGACGCGACCCGAAGCCATCAAGATGGGCCCTGTCATCGCCGAACTCAATCGTTCGGATTGGGCATTTCCCTACGTGGTGACGACCGGCCAGCATGCTGATGTCGTCGAAGGAGCCCTAAAGGATTTTGGCGTGGTTCCTTCGCGCCGGCTGGACCTCGAACGTCGAAACGGCTCGCTGAACGAGCTGTTCGGCAAGGTGATGGCCGAGATGGATCGCGTGATTGAAGAAGTTCGACCTGACTGCGTCATCGCCCAGGGCGACACGACGTCGGTTGCGGTCGTGTCGCTCGCCGCGTTTCACATGAACGTGCCTTTCATGCACATAGAGGCGGGTCTCCGCACGGGAAAGCTCAACGATCCCTATCCGGAAGAACTCAACAGGCGAATCGCCGGGCTGACCGCGGCCATGCATTTCGCGCCGACCTCAGCGTCGCTCAATAATCTCCTGCGAGAAGGCGTCGCCCCTGACGACTGTCTCGTCACGGGCAATACCGGCATTGACGCCTTGCTGCAGATGGCGGCGCACAAATTGCCTGCCCCGAAGGGGTTTCCGAATTTGCCGCGAGTCATTCTCGCAACGGCGCACAGGCGGGAGAGCTTCGGAGCGCCCATTGAAAACGCGCTACGGGGCATAAGGACGGCGGTCGACCGGCATGACGACCTCGGGGTGTTTTTCGTCAGCCATCCCAATCCGAAGGCTCATGAGCCGGCGCGCCGGATTCTTGGCGACCATCCGCGCATCGTGGTTACGGATGCGATCGAATACGCCGACATGGTCGCGGCGCTGAAGAGAAGCTGGATTGTCGTCACGGACAGCGGCGGCCTCCAGGAGGAAGCGCCCGCGCTGGGCAAACCCGTCCTCGTGCTGAGGAATACCACCGAACGGCCTGAGGCGGTTCGCGCCGGCGCGGTTCGCGTGGTCGGCACAAACTCCGCCGCGGTGTCGAGCGCGATCTCTCAGCTTTGCGACGATCCGGCGCGATGCGTGCGCGACTGGTGCGCGCGATTCCAGCATTGTCGGCGGCCTAGGCTGCTTCAGCGCTTCGCCTTGCCGCCCTTAGCGGCAAGGCGCACAAACAAAAAGTCCGACGCGCGCTCAATCTGCCGAACACGCGAGGCTGAAGAGCTTAAGGACGACCCATGTTTTTTGACCTGACCGACGCCACCGTCGCCTACGTCGATGCGCTCGTGGGACTTTTCATTGTTTTTGGCGTCGCCATTATTCTTTACAGCCTCGACGATGTCTTCATCGACGTTGTTTACTGGCTTATGAGACTTTCAGGAAGGATCCGCGCCGAACGATTTCAGTTTTCTGAACAGGCGCTGCTTGAGCAGCGGCAACGCCCCCTCGCAGTCATGGTGCCGGCCTGGCGCGAAGAGGCTGTCATCTACGAAATGTTGAAGACCAACGCCGTCCATTCCGCGACGACGGTTTTTTTTGTTGGCGCCTATCCCAATGACGCCGCGACTCAGCTGGAAGTGCTGAGGGCGGCGGCGGAACTTCCAGAAAATATCCGTCTTGTCATCGGTCCGCATGATGGGCCGACGACAAAAGCCGATTGTCTCAATGCGGTCATCGCGGAAATCGGCGAATATGAGAAAGCCTCAAACATAAAGTTTGAGGGATTTGTGCTCCACGACAGCGAGGATGTTATTCATCCGCTGGAATTTTCGCTATTCAGCGCGCTCCTCGCCAGCTTCGATTTCATCCAGATCCCCGTATATTCCTTCAGGCGCTCGCCCTTTCAGATGACCGCGGGCACCTATATGGATGAATTCGCGGAGTTTCATAATAAGGATCTGTTTGTCCGGCAGCGTCTTACAGGCGTTGTTCCGTGCGCCGGCGTGGCCGCATGCTTCAGCCGTAGAGCGATCGAAGCTCTGAAGTCGTGGCGTCGGGGCGAGGTGTTCGACCCGATCGCTTTGACGGAGGACTACGACGTCGCCTTCGCGATGAAATCGCTTGGCTTGAAGTCCGCGTTCGTTCTCAATGAAGCCCCCTATACGCTCGATATTCCGCTCGGGACCGATCAGGTGCAACGGATCGCAACGCCGCTCGCGATCGCGACGAGAGAAAATTTTCCGAGCGAATACCGGGCCGCCTACCGCCAGCGCGCGCGCTGGCTTCTGGGAATCGGATTCCAGGGAGCCGCGAAGCTCGGCTGGGGGAACACGATTACCGAGAGGATCTTTTTTCTACGCGATCGCAAGGGCATCCTGTCCGGCATCATCGCCGTCGTGGCCTATTTCCTCGCTTTCAACGCGGTTGCGATCCTTGTTCTTGGAACAGTGAGCGAAGAATGGCTCATCGCCGGCTACGCAATGCTCAACCCTACCCTGCGGCTGCTGTTCTTCGTCAATGTCGTCCTGCTCATCAACCGGCTCGTCCAGCGAATGATCTTTACGACGTCGATCTATGGGTTTGGCCAAGGGTTGATGTCGTCGCCGAGGGTCGTTTTCTCGAACTTCATTAATTTCTCTTCGGCATTGCGCGCGCTCTATATTTTCGTTTGGCGCCACAAAGTGCGCGGAGAACCGTTGAATTGGGACAAAACGAGCCACACCATTCCCGCCCAAAATGCTGAAGCAGTTCAAGCTTAAATTGAAGCATCTGGGTGGATGGCGGCCTTGCTGACGCGCTAATGATTTACGCATAGTCCGGCGGAGGCGCGAAACTGCCGAACTCCCGCTCAAGGAGTTCGGCGAAGCCGATCGTGGTGCGATCTTCAAGGTAAGGTCCTATGATCTGCACGCCAATCGGAGAGCCGGACTCGGTTCGATCGATCGGCGCCACGGTCGCCGGGAGGCCGGCGGTGGTGGCAAGCTCCGCCCACACAATTTGGGCGTCGAGGTAGGCGTAGGATCGGCCGTCGATCTCGATGCGCCGCGACTCGATCGGCGAATGATCGTGCGGAAAAGCGGGCGTCGGCATCGCCGGGCAGAGCACGACGTCCCATTCGCGAAAGAATTCTCGCCAGCGCTCCTGAAGCGCGCTCCGCGCCCCGTCGGCCGTGAGCCAATCCCGATGGCTGATGACCGCGCCGCGCGTACGTTCGGCCGCGAGGCTCCGGTTTCTCGGCGACAGCGCTGCGGCCGCGCCGCGAAGCCTGGCGTAGACGCTGGGGCGTAAATCCGCGCCCCAAAAGGCGGACAGCAGCCGAACATAGAGACGCGCCGATTCGGCAAGGTCGGGCAGCAAGGGACTCGCGTGCGCGAGTTTGGCCCCCGCACCGACGAGCCGCTCCGACAATCGACCAAGCGCCGCCCTCACCACGCCCGCGGTACGGCCAAGCGGATGCGTGTCGATGACGAGAACACGGAAGTCCTTGAGGGTGTCGTGCCGAGCGGGGCGCAAAGCCAGCCGGTAGCCGGCGCCGGCGCGTTCCTCGTCGGGTCCTGCGATCACATCGAGCGCAAGCGCGAGGTCCGCAGCGCTTCTGGCCATTGGACCGACAACCCCGAGATCGCAGTCGCGCGGCAAGGGCGGCGCGCCCGGCGGCGTCAGTCCGCGATTAGGCACAAGACCCGCTGTCGGCTTATGCGCATAGACGCCGCAATAATGGGCTGGCGCGCGCAACGAGCCGCCACGGTCGGAGCCGATCGACAGCGGCCCGAAACCGCAAGCAAGCGCCGCCGCCGAGCCGCCCGAGGATCCCCCTGGCGTGAGCCGAAGATTCCAAGGATTGTTGGTTGTGCCGTAAATGTCGTTGTAGGTCTGCCAATCGCTCAGCATCAGCGGCACATTGGTCTTGCCGAGGATGACGGCGCCCGCATGTTTTAAGCGCGCGACGGCCAAGGCGTCTTCTTGGGGCATGAAGCGCTTGAACTGCGGGTCTCCCCAGGTCGTCGGCAGTCCAGCAATGTTGAAGGATTCTTTTACCGTCATCGGGACGCCAAGCAATGCGCCCCTTTCTCCGCGAGACAGCGCGACATCGGCCGCCTTGGCCGCCTCGCGCGCGCGTTCGAAGTCTCGGGCAACGACGGCATTGACGCGCCGGTCCGCCGTCTCAATGCGCGCGATCGCGTGATCCGCGAGCTCCAGCGCGGACGTCTTTCGCGCCCGCAACGCGGCCAGGAGATCTTTGATCGTGCAGTAATCCCACTCCGATACGGGAAGGGAATGGGTCTTCTGAGCCAACGCCCCGCGCGACCATGGGGCGGCGGCGGCCGCCAGAGCGGTTGTCCCTGCGCCGATCAAAACATCGCGTCGTGATGCGCCAGTCATTGGACGATCCGTGACCGCCGATCAGTCAGTCGCGCTGGCGACTCGCCGTCAATCGGCGAGCGGCGTTGAATCGCTTTGAACGCCGCGTCCCATGGCGATCTGGCCGACCGACCCTTCGACGTGAAACGCGAGGCCCGTCATTTTCGCAAAGAGGTCGATGTCGCCGACGCCAATCGCGCAGGCGCCCATCTCCATCTCGGCGGCCATCAGATAGAGCGTCTGCATCACCACGCCGACATGTTTCAGAACAAGCGCATAGGCGAAGCCGCTGTATTTCCAGGACACGCGGCTAAAACGCGCCGCCATAGTGACGAGGACTTGCGGGACCGCCGGCGCGCCCATGGCGAATTGCGCGTCCTCCAGCATCGCCGTAAGCCAATGCGCCTTCGTCTCGATCAAAACAAGAGCGTGGCGGCTGGCGTCGTAATGATAAAAGCCGCGCGCCAAGCCCTCACATCTATCAACGGCGAGATAGAGCTCCAATTCGTAGCTCGCGCCGCCTGACGGATAGGGGCGAGGCGCGATCTCCAACTCCGGCTCATCCTGGCCTTCGTCGGGCGCGCGCTCTCGCGATATGATTCTTGCGGCGCCATCGAGCAGCCGCGCCACCTCCGCCAGCGTGATCGGGCGCTGCTCATCGAAGGCGCGAGTCGAGTGTCGGCGCCGCAGTAATGTTGCAAAAGCCGAAGGCGACGCCGCATCAAGCGAGGTCAAGTCGATCGCCGGTCCTGGCCAGCTCGGCCGTATCGCGGGCGGCAGCGCTGCGAGATGCGCATGGGCATAGATCCCGCCGGAGGGATTGGCGTGACGTCCATTCGTGCTGCGGGCGTGGAACAGTAGATCGTGGAAGTCCCATAAAACGAGATCGTCGTCGCCTTCGGCTGCGCGCGGCGCTTTGTCGGCGCCCGGACCGGGCGTGAACAGAATCTGGCTATCGAGGAGCAGCGCCAGCAGCTCGACTCCCGGAAAGTCGGCCAAGGCGCGAAGCTCTCTCACCTTACGCGCCTGCGACAGATGCGCGATCATTGCTGCGACGCTCGGATCGCACAGTCGGAAGAGCGCGCATGCGCGCGGCGACTCGAGCACCATGTCGTCGCCGCGCCGCCGCATATAGGCGAAGCGCGACAGCGCCAGAGCGCAATCCTCGTCGATCTCGATCATCCGTGGCGCATAATCGCGCATCTGCGGCTCGACGACGATGAGATCGGGACCGCTCGGCCCGCGCGCCAGGCGATATTCAACGAGTCCGTAAAGCGCCAGCCGCCGGACGAGTTCGCTCGTCTCCCCGTCCCGCGCCCCATCGAACGCCACGCCCGTCTCGAAGTCGGCGACGCGCTCCGTGACATCGTCGCCAAATTTTCCGAACTCCACGGCGCGACCGTCGAAAAGGGCGGAGACGCCGCCCGTGGCGTTGCGCTCGAGCGTGACGCCAGGATTGAGTCGCGCGAAGAGCCGTGCCGGCGGCGCGGGCGGTTGGGAGGTTTCGCTCAGCAAATTAGGTACGGGGGAACAAAGGGTTGACATCGGCTTCGCGCACCGGCCGCTTGCGCAGACCCAGCGCGATGGGCACGTCGTAGAGACGGCCGGGGCCGAAGCGGCGATAGAAATGCCGCAGTCCCGGAACAATCACCCGAACCACGGGCACATCAATATCCGGACGCGTCTGATCGAGGACGAGAAAATCATGTCCAGCCCGCGCGGCGAGCTTGACGCAGGCCAGCACCTGGTCGCGGCCGTCGAGTTGGGCGAAATTCTTGAACCGCGACCGACCGAACGACGCCTTTCCTTGCGGTCGCAAATAGGCGTGCTTACGCAACGGCAGAGGGTCGCTTCCATAATCGTCGTCGGGCCCGAACTCGGGGCGGCCGCCGAGGCTCTCGATGGCCAGAAACTGGTTGAGCTCGGTCATGGCGCGCAGCGTCGCGATCCTTGGATCGAAATGGGCGCCCGCCGCGACTTCGATATATTCCCGTCCATTCTCGATCCAATGGGCGACGGCGACGACGACGGGGATGCCAAGATCGCTCGTTACGTCCAGCGCCCAGACATCGCGGCCCATTCTGGCGAAAACGGCGCGCAGGTCGCGCACATAGCTGTCGCCGAGCTTGTCGAGATCAATCTCCGGACGACGCAAACGGTTGTACCACCAGATCGCATATGCGTCCCGCTCAATGAGTTCGAGGAAACCCTGAATGATGGCTTCCTCGATCGTATTGCCCGCCGCGCAACCGTTTGAATCGGCGCTGATCTGATTCGCGCAGCCGGACTCGTGGAAGAAATACAGAAGGCCGGTGGGAATGTATTTGAAGCATTCGTCGCGCAGCGACCACACGGGCGACCATTCCGTCTCCGCAGCGGGATCGAAGCGCTGTGCGCCCTCGCCGCAGCCGCCGCTTTTCGCGCCCTGCTCATATTGCGCGTCGCTATAAAGCAGGATGTCGTTGGGCAGGATCGCCTCGCCGGCCGGGAAATCCGTAAACCGTCTGACCGTCCTGATCTCGTCGCCCTGGAAAATCCCGCAGTAGCGCTCGATCGCCTCCATCAGCGCGCTGGCCTCGCCCTGTTCGGCGACGCTGCCCTTGCCATAGCTGTCTCCGCTCAGCCCGGCCTGTAGGGCGTCGACAGTTTCGGGGCGCGGCGAAAAATTGTGTCTGGCGACAAAGCTCGCATCGAGCGGCTGTTGGCTCTTGATCCGATCAAGATGCGACACGACGCCGGTCAGGGGGCTTACGTGCTTGCGATTGCGGGCAAGAGTGTCGCCAGGCGCGACCGATCTGTAGCCCCCGCTCGTGACGACGCTCGCGCTGCCGGCATGCAGCGGGATAGGCGCAGGCGTTCGCGCGGGATCGCGCAACTCGGGGTCGCCGCAGCTTGGGCATTGCGGCCGCGCGGGCACATAATGACGGGCGACCGTCGAGCCCATCAGATCCAGGCTCACGATATGCTGGTGCAGATCGGTGCGGAAGTCGCTGGCGATCGCCTTCGCGATCTCCGCGGCGGCGAGGCCAACGCCGCTCAGGCCGAGCGGATGGGCGCCGAGCGGCGAGACAGCGACGCAGCGCGCCTCCTTGCGGCCCAAGAACGCCTTGACCTGTCGATTCCAGTTCATGCGATCGGCGAGGCATCTCCAGCAGGCGCTCTTGCCCGGGCTGAAGATCGGGCCGACCAGCGGGAAAACGCCGGAAGGCTGCACCAGCAGCCAGTCCTGCTTCTTCTCGAGCCGCCGGCGGTTGAATTCCGCGAGCTGGCTTTCGAGATAATCGCCGACCAGCGCGATGGTCAGATCGCCTCCACGCTTCACCACCCTGACGCCGAAAACGTCCAGCGCCTCCTCTAGCGCCCGCGCGCCGCCGATCCCGATGGCTTCGATCTGAACGGAGACCTTCTGCAGATTTTTCGCGGCGACGTCGGGCTGCAGGCCGAGACTCGCCCAATAGGCCGCTGCAACGCCATCGGATGCATGCGTCGGGACGACGAAGCGGCGATCGAGCAGCCGCTTGAAGGCTTCGTCTATTGCGTCGACGGGAAACTCTGCGGAGAGCGCCTTGCGTATGGCGTCGGCGTCCTCTCCCGCGCCGATCCGCTCGGCCAGCGCGCAATAGAGCGCGCCACGAAGGAAAAACTTTCTGTCCTCCGAATAGAGACAGACAGCGTCAGGCGGCAGGACATAGACAGAAAAATTGGGCGAGAATCGAAGGGCGTCGCCTAACCGCTCTTGTGAAATCGGCTTCGGCGCAAGCGGTTTAGATACGTCAATCGTCATTTGGCTGTCGCGCGCCCCCGTCTCGTCGCGCCCAGGAGCGACGAGATTGTTCGATTCAGGAATCCGAGAGACGAACCTAGACCCACAGACGCGCGCGGAACACTATGTAAATGCTCCGCACGACCAAACTGCACGCCTCGCCTCGGCCTTCGGCATCGGCCCGAAGCGCTGGCGGCCTATCGAGACCGGCCGCTCAGCCGTCAAATGTGCAACGATGCGTTAACCGCAACCACGGCAGCCACAGCCGCGACAGCCACAGCCCCGGCATCCGCAGCCGCGACAGCCACAGCCGCGACAGCCACGGCATCCCCACCACCAAGCGACCTGTTCGGTCTTGACGGCCGGGACTTCTTCGCGATCGAAAAGGCGGAACGAATTCAGCCCCACGTCGAACACTTCCTGTTCGCGGAGGTCGATCGTACGCGTCCGGCTCGTGGTCGGAGCCGTCGACGCGTCAGCAGGAGAACTATCCACGCAGGCAGCGCCTGCGAGCGACAAAGATACACCCATCACGCCGAGGGCTTTCTTGCCTCGATGTTTGTTCTGTGGGTTGTCCGATGAACGCGCCATAGACTCCTCCCAAAAAATCTGAAAAACCGCACGGATGCAGACAATAGCGCTCCTCGCGTGTTGGTCAATACTACTCATCCGATAAAAGGCGAGACGCCTTTGCGATCGCCGATCAAATGAAGCCGGCTACGCATGAGCACGCCAACGCCTTCCCGCGCATCTTCAATGTTCACATCGTTAACGTCATGGACCGCCTCTCCTTATTGGTTCAGTCGATCCGACGTATCGCCTCTTTGGCAACGCGCGACACGGCGGTGAACCGCATCCGAGGCCGCGCGATCAAGAAACATGTTGGCCGCCGGAACTGCTGAGCTAACGGCCGGCTTCGGACCGCCGACGATGACTATTGGCGGCCTATGCGCCTTGGCGTAATGAACTAACGGTCGCGCTACCGGATTTGTGCTGGGTTGGACCGCATGGCGGAGGCGCGAACAGCCGGAGCCGTCATATGCAGCGCGTAACGATAACGATCGACGAAGAGCTGATGAGCGCGCTCGATCAGTATATGGAGGCAGGCGGCCATCGAAATCGCTCCGAGGCCGTCCGCGATCTCGTCCGCGCAGGGCTGCTCAAAACGCCCGAAGCCGATGACAGCGCCCGCCCCTGCATGGCGGCGCTCGTTTACGTCTACGACCACGAAACGCGGCAGCTGTCGAAAAAGCTGATGCATGACCATCACTCTCACGCCGACATGTCGATCGCGACGCTGCACGTGCACATGGATGAGGCGACCTGTCTCGAAGTGTCGCTGCTTAAAGGCCAGAAGACGGATGTCGAGCACTTCGCCGGCCATGTGATCGGCGAGCGCGGCGTTCGATACGGGCAGCTCGTCGTCTTGCCGGCGGGTCTCGAGCAGGGCGAAGCGCCCCACCTCGATCGTCACACGACGGGCCGCCACCCGCACCATTCCAGCTAGAGCGCGTCGTCTGTGGCAAATCGGCAACGCTTTCGGCAAATTGTTTCGAGCCAATTGACCCAACGCATCGCGTAAGACAATTTTCTAAAAAAATCACAAAAGCGCGCATGTACGGGAACCCACCAAATGAGCCGCCGCCGCCTCGCGACCTCCGTCTCCTCCGTCGTCGGCTTCGTTCTTCTGGGCGCGGAAGCTCATGCGCATATGATTTCCCTGCCGAAAATCGACGTTGGCGGGCAGCGGCGCACCGTGACCGTTCCCCATGTGCACACGGCATCGGGGACGCGCATCGTCACTTCGGCGCGCCCGTCGCCGGTCGTCGCCGCTGTCAGTCGCCCCCCAGCTGAGCCGACGGGACCGCAACCGCCGCCAATCACCTCGTCGAGCGAGAAATTCTTCACCGGCAAGGAAGTGAACGCGCTGCCCTTCAAGCAACCCGGCGAGGCGCTTGAAATCGTGCCAGGTCTTGTCGTCACGCAGCACAGCGGCGACGGCAAGGCCAATCAATATTTCCTACGCGGCTTCAACCTCGATCACGGCACCGACCTCGCGCTCTATCTCGACGGCATGCCGCTCAATATGCGCACCCATGGCCATGGACAGGGATATGCCGACGCGAATTTCCTCATTCCCGAACTTCTCGCCTATGTGCTGGCGCGCAAAGGGCCTTACGACGCGCAGGACGGGGACTTCTCCTCTGCCGGCTCTATCTATCTGCAGTATAAGGACAAGATCGACAAAGGCTTCTACCAGCTCACTGGCGGAAGCTTCGGCTATGGGCGGGCGCTGGCCGTCGTGCCCTACCAGGATTTCGCCGGAGGCTCCGCCTACGGCGCCGTCGAGGCGCAATATTATAATGGACCCTGGGAGCGCGGCGACAATCTGCACCGCATCAACAGCGTGCTGCGCTGGGCGCGCGGCACGCAGCTCGATGGCGCCGCCGTCACCTTTATGGGCTACGCCAACAAATGGTATTCGACTGACCAGATTCCGGAGCGAGCAGTCTACAGCGGGTTGAAATCGCTCTGGGGGACGCTGGACCCGACCGACGGCGGCGACACCACCCGCTTCTCGCTCTCTGGCCGCTGGAGCCAGACGGAGGGCAATCACGCCTCTCGCGTCGAACTCTACGTCATGCATTCGACGCTCGATCTCTACAACAACTTCACCTACTACCTCGCCAATCAAACTCTTGGCGACCAGTTCCGCCAATTCGATCGGCGCACCATGCTGGGCGTCAACGCCGAGCATGCGATCAAGTGGGACAGTTTTGGTCTTCCGGTCCAGACTCGCGTCGGCCTACAAAGTCGTTACGACGACATTCGACTCGGCCTGCAGAACAGTTTCCGGCGCACGCCCTATGACACGGTGCGCAATGATGCGGTCGGCGAAGGCAGCGTCAGCGTGTGGACGGACACGACGGTGCAGTGGTCGCCATGGCTGCGCACGGTGACCGGCGGCCGTTTCGACTATTACAACGCCAACGTCAATTCGCTGCAGAGCCTTCTGGGCGCCCCGGTGATCGCGACCAGCGAGGGGCTGCCGGCCTTCCTCTGGACGGGGCCGTTCAACAGCGGCTCGAAGGATGCGTCGCTGTTCAGCCCCAAGGCCTCGATTATCGTGGGGCCTTTCCAGAAGACGGAATTCTATTTCAACTATGGCGAGGGATTCCATTCCACAGACGCGCGCGGCGCCGTGCAGAGCTTCTCGGCGTCGGAGCTTTCCGACACCGACGGCTTCCTTGGGGTCTCCTCCATTCCGCTTCTGGTGAAGTCACGCGGCGCGGAGATCGGCTGGCGCACCAAATATATCGAGGGACTTGATTCGAGCGTGAGCTTCTTCTGGCTCAATCTCGATTCCGAGAACCAGTTCGAGGGCGACAGCGGCACCACGACTTTCGGCCGACCGAGCCGCCGCTACGGCATCGAAATCGCCAATCATTATCGGCCGGTCTCGTGGATCAGCTTCGACGGCGACGTGGCGCTGGTGCATGCGCGCTATCGCGGCGTGGATCAGCTGCAAACGCTCGCCTGGCTCGACCTGCTCACGCCCGAGGCTCTGCCCTATGGAACGTTTTTAGGAAACGCGCCGGGCAATTATCTGCAAAATTCCGTTGGCGTTACAGCGCTGGGCGGGCTTGAAATCGGCGAAGCGACGGGTTGGTTCGGCGCGCTGAAATATCGCTACATCGGCTCTCGCCCGCTGACCGAAGACGGCTATCTCCAGTCTCCTGTGACGGGCACCTTGAGCGCGCGGCTCGGCTATCGCTGGGCGGACGGCTGGCGGCTGCAGGTCGATGCGTTCAACGTGTTCAATTCACGGTCGGATCAAATCACCTATGGCTATGGCTCGCTACTGCCGACCGATCCGCTTTATTCGGCCTGCGTCAATGGCGTCGCGCCGGGCGCGGTCTGCGGCGTCGGGGTGATGGACCGGCATTTCAAGCCGCTGGAGCCCACAGCCGTGCGTTTGACGTTTAGCGGGCCGCTGAATTTCGATGCGCTGCCCGACTTTTCCGCGCCTTTGCGGGTCGTGCCGGACTGACTGAGCCGCGGCGGATAAGTTGGATGTAATTTCAAGAATTGATTTTGTGAAATCAATATGCAATTATGCCTTTCAGACGCCTCCGGAGGCCGCTATGTCGACTCCGATATTGGCGAAGCGCCAAGCGCTCAGTTCGTCAATGACGAGGTCCGTGGAGATGAGGCGGTCACGCGCGACCGGAGTTAGAAGAGCCGAGTTCGAATAATGTCTACTGCAGTGCGTAAAGTTTTAGACCATCTGCGCGAGGACGGCGGGCTTCAGGGCAAGGATATCGCCAACATTGTCGCCGTCTCGCCGGCGACCGTGTCGCGCTGGTCGAGCGGCAAGGCGACGCCGGATTTGCGCACGCAGACGGTCATCGCCGAACTGCGCTATGTCGTTGACCGCCTCGCCGACTTTTATTCGCCGGAGGAAACGCGGCTATGGCTTCATGCGAGCCATCCGATGCTGAAGGGCGAACGCGCCATCGATCTTATTAACGCCGGCCGCACCCAGGAGGTGCTTGCCGTGATCGAAGCCCTCGATTCAGGCGCCTATCTGTAAATGACCGAACGTCGCGCTCGCGATCTTGACCTTCTCGACGCGATCGACGCTTTCAAGCGGAAGCCTTTCGCGCAGCCTGTTTGGCGCGTGGCGCGAGAAGGGCGTGAGCCGACTCTTGGAGCCGCGACGCGCAGTCGCTGGTGCGATGGGAACTTCGACGTTCTCTACACATCGCTCGAGCGCGAGGGGGCGCTCGCGGAAATCCATGCGCTGTTGAACTTACAACCCGTGTTTCCTTCGAAAATTCGCTCCTTCGTGCACAGATTGGCGATCGACGCCAAGGCGACGCTGCGGCTCGCCGATCTACCGACTCTCGCCAAGCTCGGCGTGGACGTTAAGCGCTACCGCGAACGCGATTACACGAAAACGCAAGCGATCGCAGACGCCGCCTATTTTTTGGGTTTCGACGGGCTCGTCGCGCCGAGCGCCCGCTGGGATTGCCTAAACGCGGTACTTTTTACCGACCGCATTGCGTCAGGCGGGATCACGCTTATCGAAACTGAGGGCGAATCTATCGATTGGGGCGCTTGGAGGCGTATGAGCAGAAAGTGAGGGCAAACTGCTATCCGAAGTGGATAGCGGGGCAAATACGCGGTCTCCCGTGCGCATTGCGCTAAGATGAATGCTTCTTTCAGAGGTTCGCAACCACGATGCGCTTTTCCCCATCCTTCCTCGACGAGATACGGGCGCGCCTGCCCGTCTCCGAGGTCGTGCGCCAGAAGGTGAAGCTTCGGAAGGAAGGCCGGGAGTGGCGAGGCCTGTCGCCCTTCAACGCCGAAAAGACCCCCTCCTTTTACGTCAACGACCAGAAGATGCGCTGGTTCGACTTCTCCGCGGGGAAGAACGGCAACATTTTCGATTTTGTCATGGAGACGGAGGGGCTCTCGTTCCCCGAGGCGGTGGAGCGACTGGCGGCGCTCGCGGGGCTCCCCCTGCCAGTCGAGACCAAAGAGCAGCAGGAACAGGACCAGCGGCGCGCGACGCTTGACGAGGCGCTTGAGGCGGCGGCGGTCTTTTTCGAAAAGCAGCTCGCCGGCGCCGCGGGTCGCGAAGCGCGCGCCTATCTCGACCGCAGACAGATTTCCTTAGCCGCGCGCGAAAAATTTCGCTTGGGTTTTGCGCCGCCAGAGCGTCATGCGCTGCGCGATCACCTCGCCGCCAAGGGCGCAAGCGTTGAAACGATGATCGAGGCGGGCCTGCTCGTCCATGGCGAAGATATCGCGGTTCCCTACGATAGGTTCCGCAATCGGGTGATGTTCCCGATCTGCGACCGCGCCGGACGGGTCATCGCCTTTGGCGGACGCGCGCTGGAGGCCGACGCCCAGGCGAAATATCTGAACTCCCCCGAGACGCCGCTCTTTCACAAGGGCGCGACGCTCTACAATCTGCATAACGCCCGCAAGGCCGCCCATGAAACCGGCGCGGTGATCGCCGTCGAGGGCTATGTCGACGTCATCGCGCTGGCCGCCGCGGGCTTCCCTAACGCCGTCGCCCCCCTTGGCACGGCGTTGACTCCCGAACAATGCGCCCTGCTCTGGCGCCTGGCCGAGGAGCCGATCCTCTGCTTCGACGGCGATAAGGCCGGCTTGAAAGCGGCCTTTCGCGCGGTCGATACGGCGCTGCCGCTGATTGGCCCCGGGCGATCGCTGCGATTCGTCCTTCTGCCGGACGGCCAGGATCCTGACGAACTGCTGCGCTCAAGCGGGGCGGAGGCGCTTGCGGAAGCTCTGAACCACCCGCTGCCGCTCGTCGATCTTCTGTGGATGCGCGAGACCGACGCGGCGACGCTCGACACGCCGGAGCGCCGCGCGGCGCTCGAGCGGCGGCTGCGCGAGATCGTCGGTCAGATTGGCGACGACGATCTGCGACGTCATTACCTCCAGGAGCTGGCGCAGCGGCTGGACCGCCTCTTCAGCCGCGACCGGCGCGGGCAGTTTCGACGCCCAGACGCCGCGCGGCGCGGCGCGAGCGGTCGCCGGCGCGCTTCCGACGAGGGCCCCATGACCATTGGTCCAGACCTGGCGAATTCGCCGCTGTTTCGCGGCGTCAAGTCAGGGATTGCGCCGCGCGAGGCGCTTATCCTTTTGATTCTCATTAATCATCCAGATCTCATCGACTCCCGTGCGGAGGATCTGGCGACGCTTGATCTTGAGTCCGCCGAGGCGCGCGACTTGCGCGATGCGCTCTTGCGATTCGCGGAAAGCAGCGCGGGCGAGAAGCTTGAGCTTCACCCGTTTTTGGCGTCGCTTGGACTTGCGCGGACGGTCGCGCGGCTCGAGGCGATGGCCGCCCATTCGACGCTCTGGAGCGTGCGCCCCGAGGCTGCGGCGGCGGACGCCGGCGAGAGCCTGCGACAGGCTTTCGCCTTGCATCGCAGATCATTGGCGTTAAATAGAGAGTTGCGCGCGGTGCAAGCTCTGCTAGCCGAGAACCCCAACGAGCGGAATAATGCGCGACTGAAGGATATTCAGACTCAGTTGTCGGCGCTAGATGGCGCAGAAGCAGCGGTGGAAGGATATGGATCGCTTTCCGGCCGGCCGTCGCGGAACTTGTGAAGTCAGCGCGGGGGTGAAGAGGGGACGGAAAGCGCGCCGCTAGCGGGCGGTGCGAGGGTTTGGTGCGGTCGGCCGGGCTTTTCGTCCGCTTGCCGCGCTTTGGCGTAGAGAGGGCCGGCCTCTCTGGCTATTTTTGGAAAACTTGCGCCTTGCCTGGTTCGGGGAGCCGATCCGGGGCGAGGCGTTTGGAGCTTGTGGATGGCGAAGAAAGACGAAACTAAGGTCGAGAACGAAACCGTAGCGGCGACGGAGGCTTCCGACGGACCGCTTCTCGATCTCAACGACGCCGCCGTCAAGCGGATGATCAAGCTCGCGAAAAAACGCGGCTTCGTCACCTATGCCGAACTGAACGCGGTGCTGCCGTCCGAGGAAGTGTCGTCGGATCAGATCGAGGACGTCTACGCGATGCTCTCGGAAATGGGCATCACCGTCTCCGAAGGCGACGATCCGGACGACGTCGAGGCTGAGGAACAAGCCGCCGAAGAGGAAGAACCCGAAGGCGGCGAACTCGTCGAGAGCCCGCGCGCGACCGCGGTGGCGACGCGCACGTCGGAACCCGCCGATCGCACCGACGACCCCGTGCGCATGTATCTGCGCGAGATGGGCTCGGTCGAACTTCTGTCGCGAGAAGGCGAAATCGCCATCGCCAAGCGCATCGAGGCCGGGCGCGAGGCGATGATCGCCGGGCTCTGCGAGAGCCCGCTGACCTTCCAGGCGATCATCATCTGGCGCGAGGAGTTGGAAGCTGGCAAGGTCTTGCTGCGCGACATCATCGATCTCGAGGCGACTTACGCCGGCCCCGAGGGCAAGGCGGCAAAGACCGCTGAGTCGGCGCCTGCGGCCGACCTGGCGCCGGCGACGGCGCCGCGCACCCCTCCCGCCGGGCTGCAGGAGGACGTCCCGCCCGCCGAAGAAACATTCGAGGAAGAAGACGACATGGAAAACTCCGTGTCGCTGTCCGCAATGGAATTGGAGCTGAAGCCGAAAGTCCTCGAAACCTTCGCGCGCATCGCCGACGCCTATAAGAAGCTGCGCCGACTTCAGGATCAAAACGTCGAGAACAAGCTCAAGAACGAGACCCTGACGCCCGCTCAGGAGCGCAAATACAAGACGCTCAAGAAGGAAATCGTCGCCGACGTCAAATCGCTGTCGCTGAACCAGAACCGCATCGAAGCGCTGGTTGAACAGCTTTACGACATCAACAAGCGACTCATCGGCTATGAGACGAAGCTCCTGCGGCTCGCCGACAGCCACGGCGTGATGCGCGAAGATTTCATCGACAAGTTCCACGGCTCGGAACTCGATCCCAAATGGGTCATGCGCGTCGCCAAGCTCGGCTCCAAGGGCTGGAGGGAATTCGTCGCGGCGGATAAGGATCGCATCAAGGATCTGCGCGCCGACATTCATGCGCTTGCGACCGAGACGGGACTGGAAATCTCCGAGTTCCGCAAGATCGTGCATATGGTGCAAAAGGGCGAGCGCGAAGCCCGGCAGGCGAAAAAGGAAATGGTCGAGGCGAATCTGCGTCTCGTGATCTCCATCGCCAAGAAATACACCAATCGCGGCCTGCAATTCCTCGACCTCATCCAGGAAGGCAACATCGGTCTGATGAAGGCCGTCGATAAATTCGAATATCGCCGCGGCTATAAATTCTCCACCTATGCGACATGGTGGATTCGCCAGGCGATCACCCGCTCGATCGCCGACCAGGCGCGCACGATCCGCATTCCCGTGCATATGATCGAGACGATCAACAAGATCGTGCGCACCTCGCGCCAGATGCTGCATGAGATCGGACGCGAGCCGACGCCCGAGGAACTTTCCGAAAAGCTCGCCATGCCGCTCGAGAAAGTGCGCAAAGTTCTCAAAATCGCCAAAGAGCCGATCTCGCTCGAGACGCCAATTGGCGATGAGGAAGATTCGCATCTTGGGGATTTCATCGAGGACAAGAACGCCGTGCTGCCGATCGAGGCGGCGATCCAGTCGAATCTGCGCGAGACGACGACGCGCGTTCTCTCCTCGCTGACGCCGCGCGAGGAACGCGTGCTGCGCATGCGCTTTGGCATCGGCATGAACACCGACCACACGCTGGAAGAAGTCGGCCAGCAGTTCTCGGTGACGCGCGAGCGCATCCGTCAGATCGAGGCGAAGGCGCTGCGGAAGCTGAAGCATCCGTCAAGGAGCCGGAAACTGCGGAGCTTCCTGGATAATTGACGCGACGCGCGGCGGAGAAGCAAGGGATGACAACGAAACCGGTCATTTTCACGATTTCCGCGGCATGGGATGACGCGGCTTCGGTCTGGAGTGGCCATTGCGATGAAATTCCGGCGGCGGCCGACGCTCCAACGCTCGACGAACTAGTCGTGAAGATATCGGCCATGACGCTCGACTTGCTGGCGGACAATCATCCCGGCGTCGACCCGGCATCGGTATATTTGCAGATTTCCGCGCTGCGCGAGGTTGAACGGGCGGTCGCGTGATGGCGCCGCAGTTCGATCGTCCCTTGCGCGATTTATTGCGCGCCGCAGGATGCATCATGGTGCGCCAGGGAAAGGGAAGTCACGAAATTTGGCGTAGTCCCGTCACCGGACGAAATTTCGCGGTTCGCGGCCGCCATACGGCCAATGCTTTTTTGCGTCAGGCGGGACTGAAAAAGGCGTTTTGAACGATCACGCTGAGTCGGTCTTCATTTCATACGGAAATGATTGCGCAGACCAAGGCCGAACCTGCCTGCTTCAGGATCTGAGGCACATGGCTGAATAATTATCGCCCGCCTTTTCGATCACGACCGCGTAACGCATCACGGCTCTCCTCCAGATATGACTGCTTCAGAATGCTGCTCAGAGTGACGTGTCATTCCCGGCAGGCGGCAGCCTGACCGGGAATCCAGAGCAAACTCTACGAGACTTGTTGGGGCTCTGGCTTCCAGATCGCGCGCAAAGCGCGCATCGGGAATGACATTCGGTCCGATATTTTTAGATCACGCTAAATTTCTTCGTCCCGCTCAATGCGCGAACTCGTCTTCGTGTCCGGCATCGTCGCATAGACGATGAGCGAGATGAAAATCGCCGCGCTCGCATAGTAGAAGAACCAACTCTCATGCCCATGCGCCTTGAACCAGAGCGCGACATATTCCGCCGAACCGCCAAAGAGCGACACCGTCGCCGCATACGGCAAAGCCACGCCGGTAACGCGGATCGCCGCCGGAAAGAGTTCGGCCTTCACGACGGCGTTGATCGACGTATAGAGCGCGACGATCAGCCAAGCGCAGCAGATGAGCGCAAAGGCGATCCATGCGGAGCGCGCATTCTGAATGGCTGACAATAGAGGCGCGGTGAAGATCGTTCCCAGCACGCCGAAGGCGATCAGCATCGGCCGACGGCCGACGCGGTCCGACAAGGCGCCGTAGATCGGTTGAAGACAGAGCGCGAAGAGAAGCGAGCCGGCCGCGATCCACGTCGTCTCAGCGTCGCTCAGCCCGACGGAGAGCTTCAAGAATTTTTGCATGTAGGTCGTATAGACATAGAAGGCGATGGTGCCGCCGAGCGTCAGTCCAACGACCGTCGCCGTCTCGCGCTTATGCGCGAGGAGCGCGCTGAGAGATCCGCGCCGCCGTTCGGCGCGGGAGGCTTTGAAGGCGGGCGTCTCGACAAGGTCGCGGCGCATGACAAGCGCCACGATCGCGAGCAGCGCGCCGAAGGCGAACGGGATGCGCCAGCCCCAGTCGCGCAGCGCCTGAGCGTCGAGCGCGACATTCTGCAAAATGAGCAGCACGCAAAGCGCCAGCAATTGGCCGGCGATCATCGTCACATATTGAAAGCTCGAATAGAAACCGCGGCGCTCGGGATGCGCCATCTCGGCGAGATAGGTCGCGCTCGAACCATATTCGCCGCCAAGACTGACGCCCTGAACGAGGCGCGCCAGGAGCAGCGTCGCCGGCGCGCCGACGCCGATCGTCGCATAGGTCGGCGCGAGCGCGATGAGCAGCGAGCCCAGACACATCAGCAGCACCGAGAGCATCAGCGCGGCGCGTCGGCCGCGCCCGTCCCCGATCCGGCCGAAGACATAGGCGCCGATCGGCCGCATCAAGAAGCCCAGCGCAAAGACGCCGGAGGCCGACATCATCTGCGCGAGGGGATCTTCGCCAGGAAAGAACGAGTCGACGAAGTAAAGCGAAAAGGCCGAATAGACGTAAAAGTCGTACCATTCGACGAGGTTGCCGACCGAGCCGATCAATATCGCCCGCAGCCGCGCCGCTTCGCCTTTAAGATCGATCGCCACGTCATGCATGTTTTCTTCAGACCAGTTGGCTGGCGACGTTTACCATCAGCGCGAGGATCGTGGTGTTGTAGAAGAAGGCGACGATGCCATGGATCGCCACGAGCAGTCTCATCGGCGACGAGCAGGTTTCGATGTCGGCGGTCTGAAAGGCGACGCCGATAACGTAGGAAAAATACAGGAAGTCGACGTATTGCGGCATCCTGGTGTTGGGAAAATGCAGTCCGCCTCTTGCGGCGGGCGGCTCTTGCGAGTCGTGCTCTTCCTCGAAATAGAATTCATGCGCATAATGAAAGGCGAAGGTCAGGTGCAGGAACAGCCAGGAATTCAGCACCGTGATGATGGTGAGCGCAATCGCGGCGCCCTTTTCCCAGCCTTCCATCGACTTCACTGAACCAAGCTCGATGACCACCGCTCCAAATGAGGCGGTGGCGATCGCCGTGGTCAGCAACAGCATCACGACGCGGCCTTCGTCGAGAATTTGGGCGCGCTCGCGAATTGTTTCATGAGTGGCGCCGGCGACGAGCAGGTAGTCGAGCGCAAAATAGCACAGCGCGACCACGTTCCATGCGACGAGCGCGCGTGCGACCGGCTGCATCGCCTGCGGCAGAATAAATCCGACCAGGAGACCGAGCGCGAGACTGAGAAAGAGCTGCGGGCGCGCGCGAATAACACGAAACGGCGCCAGAATGGCCGAGGCGCGCGGCCGGCTCCTTACTCCTTGTCGTGACATCGCGCGATTCCTCAGTTGCGCCGCGCGGCGACGAAACGGGCGGCCTCCGCCAGAATGTCGGTTCCCTCTCCCAGTCCTGCTTCGCGCAGCGCCGCCGTCGCCTCGGCGACCAGCGAGTCGCGCCGCGCGCGCGCGGCGTCGAGACCGAGAAGGCCGACAAGAGTCGCCTTGCCGCGTTCGGCGTCTTTGCCCGCGCGCTTGCCAAGCGCAGCGCTGTCGCCCTCTGCGTCAAGAATGTCGTCAGCAATTTGAAAAGCGGCGCCGAGCGCTTCGCCATAGCGCGTCAGCGCACGCGCCTGCGACGCTGAAGCGCCGCCAAGGATGCCTCCGGCGTCGACGGCGAAACGCAAGAGAGCGCCGGTCTTCATCGCCTGCATCTGCAAGGTTGCTTCGAGCGTGAGCGGCGTCGCCGCGGTTTCAGCGGCAAGGTCGAGCGCCTGTCCGCCGACCATCCCGCCAAGCCCTGCCGCGCGGGCCAAAGCGAGCACCAGCGCCGCGCGCACGCCAGCGTCTTGATGCGTCTTCGGATCGGCGACGACATCGAACGCGTAGGTCAGGAGCCCGTCGCCCGCGAGGATCGCCATCGCCTCGTCGAAGGCCTTATGAGTCGTCGGCCGGCCGCGGCGCAGATCGTCATCGTCCATCGCCGGCAAGTCGTCATGGACGAGCGAATAGCAATGAATCATTTCTAGCGCGCAGGCGGTGCGCAGCGCCGCCTCGCCGACGACGCCAAAGAGTCGCGCGGATTCGATCACGAGAAAGGGCCGCAGCCGCTTGCCGCCGCCGAGTGAAGAATAGCGCATCGCTTCGAGAAGGCGCGCGGGACGGGCGATCTCGCCGGGAAGCGGCGCAGGCGCGAGCAGCGCGTCGAGCGCAGATTCGGCGGCGTCGGCGGCGGCGTCGAGACGACGCCTAAATTCCTCGGCGCATGCGGCTGCATCCATGAGAGCGATGTCCTTCAAAGCAAACGACAGTGGCTGCTAGCAAATTTACGGTCCAACCCCAAGGGCGCCGTGCGCGCTCCTTTATGGCGAAAACTCGTCGGCTTTCGGTCTTTTCCTCAGCGGCGAACGCCTGAAACTCGCACGATGTTGTATTTTTGCGACAGTCATCGCAGACGGCTTTTATTAAACTCCGCCCCGACGCCAATGCGGCTTGCGGCTTACCCAAGCGGCCGTCGGCCCGTGGCGTCATACAGACTTTCGCGACGCGCATATGAACGGACTGGTCCGGCGCCGCTTCGCCTGGACGCGGACGATCCAGCGTCACCCTTAGGAGAAACGCATGAAGAAAGTTCTGCTGCTGACGACCGCCCTGGCGGCGGCCGCGCCGCTTACGGCGTGCAATACTCCCGGTGAACGCGCAGCAGGCGGCGCCGTGATCGGCGGACTTGGCGGCGCGGGCATCGGCGCGCT
>NZ_JAMRYX010000025.1 GCF_024448135.1 Methylocystis suflitae | reverse complement strand
GCCGCTTTGACGCGACGCCATACGCAACGCTTTTGCGCAAATACTCAACGCTAACGCGCACGAACGCGCGCGACGCAACGCTTACGCTACAGACAGGTCCGCCTGATCAGTTGAGCAGCGACGCGGAAAGATCGCGCAGCATCGCGGCGTCGGCGCAAAAATGCACATGCCATTCGGCGACGCCGAGCTCCCGCGCGATCTCGCGCAGCCCGCGGCGATCGCGTTCCTGCGCGAGAAAGGCGCAGACCGGCCGCGTCGTCGCGCCCTCCCGCGCGACGCCGATGACGACGCCATTCGTCACATCGGCGACGAAGGAATCCTCGCCCGACTGAAACACCGAGCACACATAGCGGCGGCCGGAAGCGCCTCGCCAGGAAAAGAACCGGCTCCGCAGCGAATCCGTCTCGGCGAGCGATTGAAGCGCCTGGCCGCGCGGCGCGGCGTCCTCAAGCGATTGCCCAAAGGCGCTGCGAGAGACGCTGCGAGAAATGCTGCGAGAAATGCTGAAAGACGGATAACGAGGCTGATACATGGCACGATCCGCTAACGAGGATGAACACGGAACATGACTAGAACAAAACCAGCACGTGGTCAAGAAGCGCGCGCCCGTCCATATCTCTTGGGTTCCTGGCAAAAGACTGGACAGGCGCGCACGCGCCGCTACTCGCCAACGGCGCAAGACGGTTTCCCGTCTCGCGCTTAGTGATGCATGGCGATGATCTTGAAAGATGTGCGCCAACGCGCATGACAAACGCTTTACCTCTTACCGAGGTGGGCGCCGATTGAGGCTTTCGCAATAGCGCGAGCGACTATCCGTTGGCGCCGCCGCCCGCCGTGCGCAGCCAGGCCGCGCCGCAGGCCTTGGCGAGTTCGCGCACGCGCAGAATATAGCTCTGGCGCTCGGTCACCGAGATCACGCCGCGCGCATCGAGAAGATTGAAGGCGTGGCTCGCCTTGATGCATTGGTCATAGGCCGGCAGCGCCATGAGATGCATCTCGTCGCCGGAGCCCGCGCCAAAATGCAGCAAGCGCTCGCATTCGGATTCGGCGTCCTTGAAATCTTCAAAGAGTTTTCCCGTGTCGGCGGCCTCAAAATTATGGCGCGAATATTCCTGCTCGGCCTGCAGGAAAACGTCGGCGTAGGTGACTT
Source organism: Methylocystis suflitae (assembly GCF_024448135.1). Lineage (GTDB taxonomy): Bacteria > Pseudomonadota > Alphaproteobacteria > Rhizobiales > Beijerinckiaceae > Methylocystis > Methylocystis suflitae. The sequence goes on along the minus strand of NZ_JAMRYX010000025.1, from coordinate 8,381 downwards.
TCTCATCGCCGTCGCGGCCGTTGAAATTGAGTTCCATGATGCTGTCGACGCCCTGCAGATAGCAGGCGAGACGCTCCAGCCCATAGGTCAGTTCGCCGGCGACCGGCGCGCATTCGAAGCCCGCGACCTGCTGGAAATAGGTGAATTGCGAGACCTCCATGCCGTCGCACCAGCATTCCCACCCTAACCCCCAGGCGCCGAGCGTCGGGCTTTCCCAATCGTCCTCGACGAAGCGGATGTCGTGGAGCTTCGGGTCAACGCCAATCGCAGAAAGCGAAGCGAGATAGAGCTCCTGCAGATCGGGGGGCGAAGGTTTGAGGATCACCTGGAACTGATAGTAATGCTGCAGGCGATTGGGGTTCTCGCCATAGCGCCCGTCCTTGGGACGCCGGCAGGGCTGCGCATAGGCGGCGCGCCAGGGCTTTGGGCCGAGCGCGCGCAGTGTGGTGGCGGGGTGAAAGGTGCCCGCGCCCATCTCCATGTCATAGGGCTGCAGGATGACGCAGCCCTGCGCCGCCCAGAAGTTTTGGAGCGTGAGGATGAGCCCCTGGAAGGAGCGGATCGGGGAGAGGTGGGGTGAGGAGGGGGGCATGCCCGCGTATACTCCCTCTCCCATTCGATCGGAAGTCGGCTGTTGCGGACTTCCGCATTCAATAGCGCAAGTCGAAAGAATTCCGCTTTTCGTCGGCAGTCGGGGTGAGTTAGGGAGTAGTGGCCAAAGCATTCGGCACTCGAAACTGTTTGCTGAAAAGGGAAGCTTCTCGAGTGTCACACCATCGCGAAGTGTCGAGCTGATAACCGAAGGCTTTCGCACCAGTCGCGGCACAAAACTCCACGACTACTTTAGCTACCGATTATGAGCCGGCGGCGCATACTTTATTTTGCCTCTTGATTTGATGTAATAGTGTTCTGGCACAGGAGAGTTAAACAAAGACCGTCTACTTGCAGCGATCCAAAACTGCTTTTGTTTTGCCGGCTCGCGAGGCAATTCAAACCCAAGTTTTTCAGCCAAGGCTGGTAAGAAGCAGTCGAAAGCAGCCTTGACACATTCGCCCCAGTTCCTGGCTCTCTCTACCATCAACCAGTAGACCACGGTGGTGAACATTATCGACCCAACCGCAAACGCTCCAGATCTGTCATAGCTGCCAGGGAAGTTCGGGCCGTGAGCATGGCTGATTGATGCGTATACCCTCGTGATAAACAAAGAACTACTGATCACGATCATCATCCATGACAACCAAAAAATATTGAGTAAGCAAATAACTTGTGTCTTTGCGTCGTCCACAACACTCAAGAAATCCTTCGGCATTACCGATAGAAGATGCAGCCAAAGTGGAATGCTATCTGCGCCATAAACAGACCTTGGATAATCCTCGAACGACCGCATTATATTCCCGAATCTAGTAGGCATTATAGAGCTTTGCTTGGAGGGGAAGTCCGATGCTAGTTCGCGCGCCAGCCTCGTACACTTCAGTTGTAGTTCGAAGGGAAAGTGACGATCGTTCCGCCTCCACTCTGAAGAAAGCTCATCCAGTTGTGCTTTTTTTTGTTTGAAACGCGCAACCTCTCTCTTTCTGAGATACTCGCTCTTAAACGGAAGACAATATCCCTCTATTGCCCAAAAAAGTATCTTGTTAGTGAGCATCAAGACAATTGAAAGCACCCAGACAAGGAACGTGAAATAAACTGCTTTTTCTAACTTATCGCTTTCTGCGAGAGTGTCTATCCCCAGACTATTAAAAAGAGCAAAGGCTTTTTCATGCAGCATGAAAATCAGGTTGGCAATAAACAACAAGACAGGGAAAAGGTATGCAATAAAAAAAGTCTTGTCCGTGATCTTAGGTAAAGTCGATAACATCGTATCGCTCGTCAGCCTCTAATTAACAGAATCTGCAGCTTGCCTGTAATCGACGACTATGGTGCACGACGCCTTGGTTAGCGCCATTTCCATCTCTCCCCTGCAATTCATCGTGGGTGCGGGTGACGCTACCAACCTCGCTGCCTGTAAGGCCGATACCCATAGTGGGGCGTTGGAGCTGAATAGTAGTATCCATGACCTCGGTAATGCCCGGACGCACCCGGCACCCTGTCCTCCCCATAAGGCCTCGACTCCCCCAGCAAACCGCTTGAGCCACGGTGCGGATCGTAAAGAGTGTCCGGCTCTCCTGGCAACCCTTGCGCTTGAGCGGCGGAGCAAGCGATGAATAAATAAGCCAACATCGGCCGTGAGGAGAAAAGCATCGAACAGCACCATAATTTGGCAACAAAGCATTAAACTAATCCTCTAGCCTATCTTTGACAATGTCTTGGGGCAAGAGATTATTAGATGAACAGCTGGATTGACAGCCTTCCCGCTGAGTTACCCAGTCGGTTAGCCAAACTTCCGCTCTGACGCACATATCTTTCCGGAGCGACAACTTAGACCCGAGTGCGCAAGAAAATCCCTCAAGACTCCTACACCGTCGGCAGCACCACAATCTAATTCACATCGACATCCGCCGGCTGCTCGATCGCGTAGCGAATCGCGCGGACGATGGAATCGGTCGGGATCGCCTGCTTATAAAAATCGTCGACGAATTTGCAGCTCAGCGTCGGACGTACCGGTCTTCAATTCGGTGCCAATCGCTGGCTAGCCGCCGATCTCGGCACCCCCTTCCGAAATCGCGTCCCTCGCGCTGCGAGATCGCGCCCACCACTGCGCCGATCCCTCTCGACGCGCCCGTTACGGCCAACCTTGCATCCGATGGGCGCTTCGAATAGTTCGGACCGCGTTCCCTTTCAGAACCCCTTTTCAGAACGATTTGAAGCAGCGCAGCTTTCGCCGTCGCGCGTCGCCAAAACGCGCCCTCGGCAAAGCCTCAATCTGGGCGCCAAAGCGGCGGCGAACTTGGCCGCGCCCTGCCGGCACATTTCGCGAAAGCCGGCGTTTTCAAAGCCTTAACTATTCGTCTTTACCGTAAGCGCGGACAAGAATTCGCCCTAAAGCAGCCAAAGCAAGGCCGCTTAGTTCTGGTGAGAATATGTGAAGGCGTTCCGTGCAGTTCTGGCTTTCGCCGAACTTTGACGCGATTTCGCGCAAATGTCAGCGAAGCTCAGAGCCTTGCGACGGAAAGAGTAATTCGGAGGTAGGGGCGAATGATGCAAGGGATCGGTGCGCCAATCGATTTCATTTCTTTGGATCGCCGCATTTATTCTCGCAAGAGCTCGTCCCATCTGGTCATCGCCGGCGTCGCGCTCGCGGTGAGCCTGTCGGCGGGGTGGTGGGCGCTGTCGCAGCGCCAGTCGACCGCCAGTTCTGAGACAGCCGCGGCGCCCCTCAAGCAGAGCGCCGCCGGCGCGCAAAATCCCTACGGCGCCATCGTCGGCCTCGGCGGCCGCCCGCAGACGCTGGCGCTCGCCGAAACGACCATGCGCGGCGCCCTCGACGCCAGCATCCAGCCCGCCGCGCAAACGCCGGCCGCCGTCGTTCCAGAGCGCCAAGACGTCGACGGCGATCAGATCGCCTCGGCCGAGGACGCGCCGCTGCCGCCGCGCCGCCCGGTCGAACTCTCCGTCGCCAATCGCGGCCTTTATGAAGGCTCGCTGCGCCGCATGGCGCGCACCACCGTCGTGCCCGGCTCGGGGTCCGACGACCGCTCGATTTTCGAGAGATTCTTCGGGCTCGGCGACGCCGCGCAATCGGCGCAAGAGGCGCATCAGCAGCAGCCGCGCGGCCAGGCGCTCGCCTATGCGGCGCCGGACGGCGGCACGCTTTCGGACCTCAAATCCGGCATCCTCGGCGGCGCGGCCGGCGCGGCGGTTGGACCTGCGGCGCGCTACGACCGCTACACCGCCGTCTATGACATCTCGTCGCATACGGTTTATTTGCCCAACGGCACAAAGCTCGAGGCGCATTCCGGCCTGCGCGAACATCTCGACGATCCGCGCTACGTCCATCTGCGCATGCGCGGCGCGACCCCGCCCCATCTCTATGATCTGTCGCCGCGCGAGGCGCTGTTCCATGGCGTCCAGGCGCTGCGTCTCACCCCGGTCGGCGGCGAAGGCGCCATTTTCGGCCGCGCCGGCCTTCTCGCGCATACTTACATGCTCGGCCCGAACGGCGATTCTAACGGCTGCGTGTCGTTCCGCGACTATCAGGCCTTCCTGCGCGCTTATAAGAACGGCGAGGTTCGCCGGCTCGCCGTCGTCGCGCATCTCTAGAGCAGGTTCCGAAAAAGTTGACAGACTTTTTCGATGAGAACCTGCTCCAACGTTTTGATTTTGAGCGATTCCTGATCGATCACATGATTCCATGTGATCGGGAAGCGCTCTAAGCATTTATACTTACGCGTGAATACGAAAAGCGGCCCGTAGCGGCCGCTTTTTTGTGGTTTGCGCTCGGTCATTCAGTTTGGAATGACGGGCAAGTTCTTGTCGGGATTGCGAAGTTCGATTAGCGTACGGTTCAAAGCGCATGAGGGGATGTGCATGACCGTTTCGATTTATCTCATCAATCCTGCCGGCGATTTTCCAACTTATTTCGGCGGCGAGGCGCTGGCGGCGTCCGGGGCGCCGGGCGGCGTGATGATGGCGGATCTCGCCACGGCGACCGTCGCGGCGCTCGCGCCCAAGGACTTCGCGTTCGAACTTTGCGAAGAGCAGGTCGAACCGGTGAATTTCGACCATCCCGCCGACTACATCGCCATCACCGGCAAGGTCAGCCAGCGCGGCCGGATGATCGCCATCGCCGACGAATTCCGCCGCCGCGGCAAGCGCGTGATCATCGGCGGCCCCTACGCAAGCCTTTCGCCGGCGCGGCTGCGCGACCACTGCGACGTGCTGGTGAGCGGCGAGACCGAGGAAATCGCCGGCGACCTCTTCGCCGATCTTCGCGCCGGCAAGCCGAAGGACAGCTACGTCGGCGACAAGCCGTCGCTCGCCGCTTCGCCGCTGCCGCGCTGGGACCTTTATCGCAACGACCGCGCGATTCTCGGCGCGGTGCAGACCTCGCGCGGATGTCCGTTCGAATGCGAATTCTGCGACGTCATCCAATATCTGGGGCGCAAGCAGCGCCACAAGCCGATCGCCAACGTCCTCGCCGAACTCGATGCGCTCTGGGCGGCGGGCTATCGCACGGCCTTTCTCGCCGACGACAATTTCACCGCGTATCGCGCGCACTGCAAGGAGCTGCTCGCGGCGATCGCGCATTGGCGCCGCGATCGTCCGATGGAGTTCGTCACGCAGATCTCCATCGACGCGACGCGCGACGAGGAGCTGCTCGACATGTGCGTCGCGGCGGGCTTGACGCAGGTCTTCGTCGGCATCGAGACGCCCAATGTCGAAAGCCTGCGCGAGACCGGCAAGCGGCAGAATCTCAAGATCAGCCTCGTCGACGAAATCCAAAAGCTCATCGACCATGGCATGTCGGTCATGGGCGGCATGATCGTCGGCTTCGATCACGACGGCCCAAGCGTCTTCGCCCAGCAGTATGATTTCGCCATGGCGACGCCGATCCCGATCTTCAGCCTCGGCGCGCTGATGGCGTCGGAAGCGACGCCGCTCTTCGACCGCATCACGCGCGAAGGCCGCCTCATCACCGGCGGCGTCGAGACCCAGGCGGTGCCGTGGAGCTCCAACATCCAGTGCCAGACAATGAGCATGGAGGAGCTGCATCACGGCATGCAGAATCTCTGCAACGCGCTCTACGCCCCCGCCGCCTTCGGCGAACGCATGCTGCGCCTGATCAGCACGTTCGGCCGCCACCGCAAGGCGCCGGCGCCGCAGCCCTTCGATCCGAAATCGCTGCGCGAGGTCGAACAGCAGGCGATGCAGGTCGGCATGGACGTGCGCAAGATGGGCGAAGCGGAAGGCCGCATGTGGAACAAGGTCTGGGGCGCCGCCGTGCGCAAGCCGGAGACGATCACCATCGTCGCGCGCATCATGTTCCAATATGCGCAGGCGCGGCACATGTTCGACAAGGGCAATTATTGGGAGCCGCAGCTCTCGAGCCCGCCCGCGGAGTCGCAGCGCGCGGCGTAGTCCCGCAAGCAATCGGCTTCCTCATCGTGAGGAAGCCAACGTCGCCTCGCAGCAAGGCTGCCTCATCCTGAGGAGCGAGCGAAGCTCGCGTCTCGAAGGACGAGGAAGCCGTCAGAGATGGCTCGCCTTCACACTCTGCTTCGAGACGCCGGATGAGGGTGATTACGCAGAGGCCGGCAGAGTCGACTCAACGCCATTAGACAACGATCGCCTTCAGAATTGACAACGGCGCTTTCGAGCCCTTGACGCCGGCGAGAAGAATGCGCGTCGCCGGCGCGTCAGTTCGCGTGTGAATGGGCTGGATCGACACGCCCCCTAGCCTGCCCTCCACAGCCGCGAGACATTCGGCGAGCGCGTCGGCGCGATGGATCATCACGAAGGTTCCGCTAGGCGCGAGCAGCGCGAGACAGGCGCGCGTCCAATCGACAAGCGGCGCGCTGGCGACATGGGCGCGCGCCTTCGCCGCGTCGGGCGTGACGCGCACCTTGCCAGCGGCGTGAAACGGGGGATTGGTGAGAACGAGCGCCGCCCTCTCGTCGATCAGTCCAGCAGCGCGACGCGATTTCGCGGCGAGCACGTCGGCTTCGTAAACTGTCGCCCTTGCGCCCAGCGCATTTTCGGCGACGTTTTCACGCGCGAGCGCGCAAGACCCGGGGTCAATCTCCACAAGTCCGACGCTCGCGCCGGGGGCGCGCAGCGCCGCCATCAGCCCGACCGCGCCCGCGCCGGCGCCGACGTCGAGAATGAGCCCCCGCTGATGTTCGGGCGTCGCGGCGGCGAGCAGCTCGGCTTCCGTGCCGGAACGGTGGCCGGCGGCGCTTTGACGCAGGCGCAGGCGCCCGTCGAGAAAACCGTCCAAACTCGCATTTTTCATAGGCGCGTGAAATCTCACATGATGCGGCGCGGTGGGCAAGAGCGTCGCGCCGGGTTCCCTGCCCTGCCCTCCCCTTCAACGGGGGTGGTTGCGCTCCGCCTCTGCCGTGACTTGCCGCCTCCATCCCAAAGCCGTAAGTTCCCGCGACAAAGCACAAGGCTTAAGGGGGGTCCGTGGGTATCGTCATTCCGCTCGATGAGAAAAAGGACGCCGGCCTCGACAGCCTCCTCGAACTCATCAGGCCCGATCTGGAGCGCACCAATCAGCTGATCATTCAGCGCATGGGCTCCGACGTCACGACGATTCCCGAGGTCGCCCATCATCTCATCTCCGCCGGCGGCAAGCGTCTGCGGCCAATGCTCGTTCTCGCCACCGCCGGCATGTGCGGCTACAGGGGCGACGGGCATCTGAAATTCGCCGCCGGCATTGAATTCATGCATACGGCGACGCTGCTCCATGACGACGTCGTCGACGAAAGCGACATGCGGCGCGGCAAGATCGCCGCCCGCATGCTGTGGGGCAATCAGACCTGCGTGCTCGTCGGCGACTTCCTGCTCGGCCACGCCTTCAAAATGATGGTCGAGCCAGGCGTCATCGCGCCGCTCACCGTCGTTTCGCAAGCGGCGGCGGTGATCGCCGAGGGCGAGATCATGCAGCTCAACGCCGCGAAGGACACGACCACGACCGAGGACGCCTATATGGGCGTCATCCGCCGCAAGACGGCCGAGCTTTTCGCCGCGGCGGCCGAAGTCGGGGTGATGCTCGGCGGTAAGCCGAAGGCCGACGAAGCCGCCGCGCGAAGCTACGGCATGAATCTCGGCATCGCTTTCCAGCTTATCGACGACGCGCTCGATTACGGCGGCTCCTCGGCCAAGCTCGGCAAGAACATTGGCGACGACTTCCGCGAGGGCAAGATCACGCTCCCCGTGGTGCTCGCCTTCCGTCGCGGCAATGAGAAAGAACGCGAGTTCTGGCGGCGCACGCTCGAAAAGGCCGAGATCAAGGACGGCGACGTCGAGACCGCCTGCGGTCTGATGAAGAAGCACAAGGCGCTCGACGACACGATCGAGCGCGCGACGCATTACGGCGCCATCGCACGCGATGCGATGGAGATTTTTCCCGCATCGCCATGGAAGAGCGCGCTGCTCGAAGTCGTCGACTTCTGCATCGACCGCGTCTACTAAAGCAGGTTCCGAAAAAGTTGACGGACTTTTTCGATGAGAACCTGCTCAAACGCTTTTATTGGGAGCGATTCCTTATCGATCACATGATTCCATGTGATCGATAAGCGCTCTAGCGGCGCCGGCCGCTGGAAAGCGACCGGCGGACGTTGTCAGCCCTTCAGACAGTCGGCCTTGAAGTGTTTGCGCTCTTTGCCGTGAAGCCCTTTGGCCTCGGCCTGCGCGCGGCAGTCTTTTTCCCTCTCCGCATGCGTCCTGGCCGGAGCGGCGCTCGCAGGCTGCGCAGCGGCGGCAGGCGCTTCGGCGCT
>NZ_JAMRYX010000024.1 GCF_024448135.1 Methylocystis suflitae | reverse complement strand
CCGCGCAACAACTTCGAATTTGAAGGGGAGCCGCGCGGCTCCCCTTTTTCTTTTTGGGAGAGGCGGATGGCGGCGGTCATCGGCTGGGATATCGGCGGCGCTCATATCAAGGCGGCGCGCGCGGATGACGGGCGCCTCACGGCGGTTGTGCAGATCGCCTGCGCCCCTCACGAAAGCGTCGCCAGCCTGGAGCAGGCGCTACGCGCCGCGCGCGCGGCGCTGGGCGAGGCGGAGCGCCATCACGTCACAATGACGGCGGAACTCTCCGACGCGTTCGAAAGCAGATCGCGCGGCGTCGTTACGGTCGCCGCCATCGCCGCGCGCGAGATCGGCGTTCCTGACATTCTTTTTTACGCCGGCGAACGCGGCGTCATCAGCCGCGACGAGGTCGGCGCCAATGTCGACGCCGTGGCTTCGGCCAATTGGCGCGCCTCGGCTGAATTCGTCGCGCGCCATTGCGCCGAGGCGCTATTCATCGACATTGGATCGACGACGACGGACCTTGCGCCGATTTGCGCCAAACGCGTCGCGGCGCGCGGGGCGAGCGACGCTGAGCGCCTCGCTTATGGCGAACTCGCCTATGCCGGATTTTCACGCGGCGCGCCTCAGGCCTATGCGGCGCGCGCGCCGATCGCCGGACGGTGGACGCCGCTCGTCAACGAAGCCTTCGCGTCGATGGCCGACGTGCGGCGCGTGCTCGGCGATCTCCCCGAAGCCGAAACCGAAGCCGACCTTTTGCCGACGGCGGACGGTCGCCCGAAGACGGTTGCGGCGTCGCGCGCGCGGCT
>NZ_JAMRYX010000023.1 GCF_024448135.1 Methylocystis suflitae | reverse complement strand
CATGTAATGTAGTCAGCACATTGAAAGTCCGCACGCATTTGTCCAATGCGAATGCGCGCCAAAAGCTCTCGGATATGGACAACTCGGAGTTCAGGAACCCGCACGTCGCCAGAAACTACAACCCGCTGCCCGTCGTGCTCACGCGGGGCCAGGGCGCATATCTGTGGGATGTGGAAGGTCGGCGCTACATCGACATGATGAGCGCCTATTCAGCTGTCAGCCTCGGTCACGCGCATCCCCGAATTCTTGCAAAGCTCGCTGAGCAGGCGCAGCGGCTCGCGGTGCCGTCCCGCGCCTTTTACAATGATCGGCTCGCGCCGTTTCTCGAGGAGCTCTGCACTCTGACAGGACTCGACGTCGCTCTGCCGATGAACACCGGCGCTGAGGCGGTGGAAACGGCGATCAAGGCGGCGCGCCGCTGGGCCAATCGCGTGAAGGGCGTCGCCAATCCCGAGATTATCGTCGCGGAGGGCAATTTCCACGGGCGCACCACCACGATCATCAGCTTTTCCTCGGAGCGCGAGTATCGGGACGGGTTTGGTCCGTTCATGCCAGGCTTTCGCGCCGCGCCGTTTGGCGATCTCGCCGCCTTCGAAGCCGCCATCACGCCGCGAACCGCCGCCATTCTCGTGGAGCCGATCCAGGGCGAGGCCGGCGTCATCGTGCCCCCGGACGGCTGGCTCACGGGGCTGCGCCGACTGTGCGACGAACGCGGCGTTTTGCTGCTGCTGGACGAAATCCAATCCGGATTGGGGCGCAGCGGCGCCTGGTTCGCCTTCGAGCATGAGAATGTCGTTCCCGACGGCGTGACGCTGGGAAAAGCGCTCGGCGGCGGCGTTCTGCCCGTCTCGGCTTTCGTGGCGAAACGCGAGGTGATGGATGTTTTCACGCCGGGCTCGCACGGATCGACCTTCGGCGGCAGCGCTCTCGCCGCCGCCGTTGGTTTAGAGGCGCTGCATGTCCTTCGTGACGAGCGACTGATCGAACGCAGTCAAGCGCTTGGCGCGAGAATGCTGCAGCGGTTGCATGCGATACGCGCTCCGGCGATCAACGAAGTTCGCGGGCGCGGCCTCTGGGCCGGCGTTGAGATAGACCCACGCTATGCGAGCGCGCGAGAAATCTGCGAGGGCTTGCTTGCCAAAGGCGTGCTGACGAGCGCGACGCATCACACGGTCGTGCGCTTGGCGCCGCCCTTCGTCATTTCGCAAGACGACCTCGATCTCGCGCTCGACGCCGTCGAGGAAGCGATCTCGAAATATCACGCGCCGCGCCATCCCCGTGGCGCCGCCGACGTCGGCCAATCACTTGACGCATAGGCGCAACGATTAAGCCCGAATGCGTTCGCCTTTCGGATCATAGAACGGCGAAAGGGAGACGGTCGCCGGCCGGCGCTCGCCGGCGATTTCGAGTTGATAGTCGCCAGCGAGCACAAAAGTCGTATCGACGCCGTCGGAACTACGAACATAGCCATAGCCGATCGCCTTGCCGGTCGAATAGCCATAGCCGCCGCTGGATAGCCATCCGACGCGCAGGCCGTTGCGATAGATCGTTTCGCGCCCGAGCAGCACGATCTCAGGATCGTCGACGGCGAAGCCGGCGAGAAGACGCGGCAACGGATCCGCGCCGGCTTTAATGAGCGCGTCTCTTCCCTGAAAGGGCGCGCCGGACTTCATCTTGACGGCCCAGCCGAGACCCGCCATCGGCGGCGTGTGATCGGGACCGATATCGGCGCCCCACGCGCGGTAGCCCTTCTCCAGACGCAGAGATTCGATCGCTCGATAGCCCGCGTCGACCAGGCCGAATGGCGCGCCCGCGCCAACCAGCGCGTCATAGACCGAGACGGCGAATTCGACAGGGATGTGAAGCTCCCAGCCGAGTTCGCCTACATAAGTGACGCGGATCGCCAGCACTGGCGCGCCGGCCAAATGGAGTTCGCGAGAAGTCATGAATGGGAATGCGGCGTTCGAAAGATCGTCGTCGCAGCACGATTGCAGAATCTCTCTCGCGCGCGGACCCATCAGAACCAGCACGGAATTCGCCGAGGTGACGTCGATGACTCGCGCGTCCATGCCCTCGGGAATCGATCGTCTGATCCAGTCGAAGTCGTGCGTTCCGAAGGCCGTCCCCGTCACGACATAGAAGCGGTCCTTCGCCAATCGCGTGATCGTCAGATCGCATTCAATGCCGCCATTGTGGTTCAACAGCTGCGTATAGGCGACGGCGCCCGGCGGCTTGGCGACATTGTTGGCGGCGATCCAGGACAGCGCCGCTTCGGCGTCTTTGCCGACAATGAGCGCCTTGGCGAAGCTTGTCTGATCGAAAAGCGCCGCCGCCTCCCGGCATGCGCGATGCTCTCGTCCGACCGCATCGAACCAGCCAGGCCTGCCGAACGAATAGCGATCCTGCGGCTCTTCGCCCGCGCTCAAATCCGCGAACCAATTGGGCCGTTCAAAGCCCATTTTTTCGCCAAAGCACGCGCCCTTCGCCTTGAGGCGGTCGTAGAGCGGCGAGCGCCGCAGCGGCCGGCCCGACGTAAATTCTTCGAAGGGCCAGGCGATGCTGTAGTGGCGCGCATAGGCTTCGAGCGTCCGCACGCGCACCCAAGCCGGATCCTTATGCGGCGCGCCGAAGCGGCGGATGTCGACCGGCCAGAGATCGAACGGCTGTTCGCCGTCGGCCGCCCATTCCGCCAGCGCCATGCCGGCGCCGCCCGCCGACGCGATGCCGAAGGCGTTAAAACCGGCGCCGACGAAGAAATTGCGCACCTCCGGCGCTTCGCCGATCATCCAATTGCCGTCGGGCGTGAAGCTTTCGAGGCCGTTGATCATCTGCTTGACGCCGGCCTCGGCGAGCGCGGGCACGCGGCCGAGCGCGAGACTCATGATCGGCTCGAAATGATCCCAATCGTCTTCGAGAAGCCGAAAGGCAAAGTCCTCGGGCACGACGCCCGATGACCAGGGTATCGGGTTGGGCTCATAGCCGCCCATGACGAGGCCGCCGACCTCCTCCTTGTAATAGGTGAGCCGATCCGGATCACGCAGCGTCGGCAGATCGCTGGTCACGCCGTTGATCTTTTCGGTCACGAGATATTGGTGATGCACCGCCGAGAGCGGAACGGCGACGCCGGCGCGCGCCGCCAGCGGCTGGGTCCAGAGCCCCGCGCAGAGCACGAGCTTCTCGCAGGCGACGGCGCCGCGATTCGTGACGACGCCGCGCACGCGATCATTCTCGATGATGAAGTCCGTGACGGCGACGCCCTCGATCAGCTTCGCGCCCGCAAGCCGTGCGCCCTTCGCGAGCGCCTGGGTGATGTCTGAAGGATTCGCTTGTCCGTCGGTCGGCAGGAAAGCCGCGCCGATGACGTCATCGACATTCATCAGCGGCCAGAGCGCCTGCGCCTCCTTGGCGCTCAGGAGCTGCATCTCGAGGCCGAAGCTCCGCGCGGACGTCGCCTGCCGCTTCACTTCGATCCATCGGTCGGCGTTGCAGGCAAGACGCAGTCCGCCATTGCGTCGCCAGCCGGTCGCATAGCCCGTTTCTGCTTCGAGCCGGTCGTAGAGCTCCACCGAATAGCCGAGGAGCTTCGTGATATTGGCGTTGGTCCGCAATTGACCGATCAGTCCGGCCGCATGCCACGTCGAACCCGACGTCAGTTGGTGGCGTTCAAGCAGCAGCGTCTCCACGCCGCGCTTGGCGAGGTGGTAAGCGACGGAACAGCCAACGATGCCGCCGCCGATGACGACGATCTGGGCGCTTGCCGGGAGATCCGTCATGCTCTTTCCATCTGCTGAAACGCCGCCCAGGCGTCATCGAAGCGCGTCAGATTTTGTTCTGAGTAAGCGACGTAATCGAAATCGATCGCTGACCGACTCTCCGAGACAAGGCTCCACAACGCTTCGCGCAGCAGCGAGGCGCAAAGCATCGCCTTGAAGCGGCGCCGCAATGCATCGGTCGGCGCCGCCTCGAAATATTCTTCGAGCATCGCGTCGTCGTCCGCGGCGTCAAAGCCATTGTTCGAAGAGAGTCCGCCAAGATCGAACAGCGGCGTATTCCATCCCGCATAATCCCAGTCGACGAGCCAAAGGCGACGCCCGTCGTCGATGAAATTGGCGGCAAGGAGATCATTATGGCCGAAGACAAGGTCGATCGCGCCCGTCGCCTTTTCCAGAATCTCGCTCGCCGCGAGCAAGCGCGGCAATTTCGCCGACATCCGGCTGTTGTCCTCAACGAGCGTATGGGCGTAGTCGCGAATGATATGGAAGACGTTGAACGCCAGGGTCGGCCCACGCAAATACAGCGCAACCTCACGATGAACACGCTTGATAAGATCGACGCAGCGTCTGCGGTTCACGCGCATGTCTTCCGGCTCATAGGTACGGCCGGAAATAAATTCGAGCGCCATCGCCATCGGCGCGGCATACAGAACTTTCGGCGATATGCCGGCTGCGCCCGCGGCCCTGCTCGCCGCCAATTCGTTAAAGCGCATGACGCCATGAACGGGGATGTCGCCGCCTAGGCGAATGACGACGCATCGATCGTCATCCTTTACGATATAATTCTTGTTGGTGATGCCGCCGAGCAACGGCGCGATTTCGATCGGGCCGCGCCAGAGCGGAAGCGCGCGTATCAGAGCTTCTGGGTCTGCGGTATGGGCTGACATGGGCTCCGGCGGGGCAACATAACAAACTCTGACTGAGCTAATATATGCGGCTGGCGCGCAAAGGCTATGGGCTACGTAGGGCCCTGGGGAAAACCTTACGCGCGGACAGTGACATGTGCGCTGGGGCGCCATAGCCTGTGAGAAGGTCTTTCGAGGTCTGGCCATGTATGTAACGACGATACGTGGAACGAGCTACAGGTTCCCAGACCTTAAAACGCTGATGGCGAAGGCGACCCCATTGCGTTCCGGGGACTGCCTCGCCGGCATTGCTGCGACAAGCGCCGCGGAGCGGGTCGCTGCGCAGATGGCCCTCGCCGATCTGCCTTTAAGCGTGTTTTTGAACGAAGCGCTTGTCCCCTACGAAGAGGACGAGGTCACACGATTGATCCTCGACGGCCACGACCGAAACGCCTTCGCGCCGATCGCCTCGCTGACCGTCGGAGAATTTCGTGACTGGCTTCTCTCCGACGCCGTCGATGAGGACGCGCTTGCCGCCTTAACCTTCGGATTGACGCCCGAAATGGCTGCCGCGGTCTCCAAGATCTGTCGCAACCAGGATCTGATCCTGATCGCCGCAAAGCGGCGCGTCGTTACGAAGTTTCGCAATACGCTCGGCCTGCGCGGGCGGCTGTCGTCCCGCATTCAGCCCAACCATCCGACCGACGATGCGCGCGGCGTTCTGGCAAGCGCCATCGACGGACTTCTTCTCGGCAACGGCGATGCGGTCATCGGCGTCAATCCGGCGTCCGATAGTCCGGGGCAATGCTACGAACTCCTGAGCCTTCTTGATGAATTGCGGGAGACGCTGAACATTCCGACGCAATCCTGCGTGCTCGCGCATGTCACGACGACGCTGCAGCTGATGGAGCGACATGCGCCGGTCGATCTGGTGTTTCAATCGATCGGCGGCACGCAGGCCGCTAATTCAAGCTTCGGGATCGACCTCGCTTTGTTGCGCGAGTCGCGCGAGGCGGCGCTTGCGCTCAGGCGCGGAACGATCGGCGACAATGTCATGTATTTCGAAACCGGCCAGGGCAGCGCGCTTTCGGCCAATGCCCATTGGAATTGCGATCAGCAGACGCTGGAAGCCCGCGCCTATGGCGTCGCGCGGATGTTCGATCCTCTACTGATCAACACCGTCGTCGGGTTTATCGGCCCCGAATATCTCTTCGACGGCAAGCAGATCACGCGGGCGGCGCTCGAAGACCACTTCTGCGGCAAGCTGCTTGGACTGCCGATGGGTTGTGATGTTTGCTACACCAATCACGCCGAAGCTGACCAGAACGATATGGACGATCTGCTGACGCTGCTCGCCGTCGCCGGCGTCAATTATGTCATGGGCGTCCCTGGCGCGGACGACGTGATGCTGAATTATCAAAGCACCTCCTATCATGACGTGCTTGCCGTTCGGCGTATGCTCAATCTGGCGCCCGCGCCGGAATTTGCGCAATGGCTCGCGGACGTCGGTTTGACGGACGCGCACGGCGAATTACAGGCTCCGGCGCTGCCTGCATCCTTTGCGCCGCTTCTCGAAAGAGCCTGAGGATGGCCGACGATCGCCCGACGCCTCTTGATAAGATGTCGATGCTGCGTTCGGCGACGCCGGCGAGAATTTTCCTGCCACGCGCCGGAGCGGCGCTGACGACGCGCGCTACGCTGGATTTTCAGCTGGCGCATGCCGAAGCGCGGGATGCGGTGGAAGAGCGACTCGACGCCGACCGGCTCTTCGATGAGTTGACCGACCGCGGGCTTACGGCTGTCCGCGTGAAGAGCGCCGCCCGCGATCGGCGAAGCTTTCTGTTGCGTCCTGACCTCGGTCGAAAACTCGACGACGATTCCCGCCAGCATCTCAAAGCCCTCGCAGGCGATTACGATCTTGCGTTCGTCATCGCCGAAGGACTTTCCGCCCGCGCAATCGCCCGGCACGCACTTCCAGTGCTCGAAAGAACGCTGCAATCTCTTAGTCAAACATCGTGGAAAATCGCGCCGATCGTTCTCGCCGAACAGGGGCGGGTGGCGCTCGGCGACGATATCGGCGCAACGCTGGGGGCGAGACTCGCTGCGGTATTTATCGGCGAGCGGCCGGGCCTCTCCTCGCCAGACAGCATGGGCGTCTATCTCACATTTGCGCCGCGCGTCGGCCGCACCGACGCCGAGCGCAACTGCCTCTCGAATATCCGGCCTCAGGGCCTTCCCTATGCCGACGCCGCGCGCAAGCTGGCGTATCTTTGCAACGAAGCGCGCCGACGCCAACTGACCGGCGTCGACCTCAAAGACGAAGCCGATACGCTTCCATCGGGAGAGCTGCGTGCGATCGGCGCCAAGCGTTAGCTGGGGTCCATCTGTAGCGGAGCCCGGGCGTCAGGACTGCTTGGCGCCTGTCCGCTCATGCGCCGCCGCCGGGCAAGAGCGCGCGTAGGGCCTCGATCGTGTCGGCGTCCTCAACGGGCTTATCTTGTCGCCAGCGCAACATGCGGGGAAAACGAACCGCGATGCCGCTTTTGTGGCGGTTGCTTGAACCGATTCCCTCGAAACCGAGTTCAAAAACCATCGTTGGGCGCACGCTGCGCACCGGCCCGAAATTTTCGATCGTCGTCCTTCTGATCGTGGCGTCGACCTTGCGCATCTCCTCGTCCGAAAGCCCGGAATAGGCCTTGGCGAAGGGCAGCAGCGTGCGGTCGGTCTGCTCCGGCGGGCCGCTCCACACAGCAAACGTGTAGTCGCTGTAAACGCCGGAGCGTCGCCCGTGTCCCCGCGCGGCGTAGATCAGCACGGCGTCGACGCTCATCGGATCGAGCTTCCATTTCCACCACAGATTGGCGCCGCTCTTCTGCCGGCCGACGCCATAAGGCGCGCCCATCGCCTTAAGCATCATGCCTTCGGCGCCGCGCGCCCGCGCCTCTTCGCGCTGTCGGGCGAAGGACTCCCAATCGGGTTGCGTCAACGCTGGGCTCAGTCGCAACGGCAAATCGGCGCCGACCTGCATGGCGGATGAATGCGCGCGCGAGACGACATCTTCGAGGAGCGCGCGTCGCTCCCGCTGCGGCTTTTCGCGCAGATCGTAGCCGTCCTTCTCGAGTAGGTCATAAGCGATCAGCGCCACTGGCCTGTCGCGCAGCATTTTTGGCGTGAGAACTTTGCGTCCGAGACGCTGCTGCAATTCAGAAAAGGGGCGCAGATCGCTAAGATCGTCCATCGCGGAACGCGCGTCCGAACGGGGCGCGATGACGATAAGCTCGCCGTCGAGGACAATATCATCGGGGAGAAAATCGACGAGCGCGGCAAGCTCCGGGAAGCTGTCGCTGACAAGCTCCTCGCCGCGAGACCATAGCCACCACTCTCCGGCGCGATGAATGAACTGCGCGCGTATGCCGTCGAATTTCCATTCAACGAGCCAGTCGTCGACTGGGCCGAGCAGTTCTGGAAACGCCGAGAGCGGCGCCTGAAGCGGATGCGCGAGAAAGAACGGATAAGGCTGGCCGCGCAAGGGCCGCCCGTCTTCGCCCGCTTCGGCCGGCGCGACGAGCGCGACGAAATCTTGCGCCTGAGGCGCGCGGTTCGCCTGCGTGTAGCCCATCATCCGCTGCGCGACGAGCTTGGCGTCAAGCTCCGTCGCTTGGGCGATCGCTTGAGTCATTTGCAGCTTCGAGACGCCGATGCGCAATTCGCCAGTGACGAGCTTGAAGAACGGCAAGCGGTCGTCGGACGGCATGGCGTCGAGCCAGTCGCGTAGCGCCGCGAGCCGCGCGGCGTCGTCACGCTCGCGCAAGGGCAGTAGCCGTTCGTTCATCCAGACGTCGAGCGGCGCGTCTTCCACACGGGTCGGCGGCGGCAGCAAAAGCGCCATAGTCTCGGCGAGGTCGCCGACGCTGTGATAGCACTCGTCAAGGAGCCACTCGGGCAGATCCGTCGCCTCCAAGACGAGCTGGCGTAGGAGCTTGGTCGAGATCATCTGGCGCGGCTTGCCGCCGGCGAGAAAATAGACCGTCCAGGCGGCGCTGGCGTATTGCTCCGGATCGCCGACCGCAAGGCGCAGATAGTCGATCAGCGCCTGTCTCTTATGCTGCGTCGACGTCGCGGCGTCGATGCGCCGGTAGAGCGTGGCGAAGGTCTTCATGCGCCGTCTGTGTCGGCCTCGATGTTCGGCTCCGCCTCGCCCTCCAGAGCTTCGTCGCCATATTCCGTCGCCATCGGCCGAGCGTCATATCCTCTCTCGCGCAAATAGCGCGAAAGCGCCTCCCCGCTTCCATGGGTGACAAAGATCCGCGCTGCGCCTGTCGCGGCGATCGCCTGCAAGAGCCCCGGCCAGTCGGCATGATCCGAAAGCGCGAAGCCCTGATCGACGCCGCGGCGTCGCCGATTGCCGCGCAGCCGCATCCATCCACTGGCGAAGGCTTCCGAATGATTGCCAAACCGTCGAATCCATCCGCTTTGCACAGCATGGGGCGGCGCCAGCGCAAAACAGCGCGAAAGCCCCGCCTTGTCGAGCGCGCCGACGTTGAGCGTCGGCGGCAGCGCTATGCCGAGATCGCGATGAATCTGATTGAGCGGTTCGATCGCGCCGTGGCAGACGATCGGTCCGATCTTCGCGTCAAGATGTCTGAGCAGGCGCTGCGCCTTGCCGAGCCCGTAGGCCTGCATGACGCTGGCGCGTCCCGCACGCGCATTTTCCGCCCACCATGAATTGATGTCGCCCATCACTTCCGCTTGCGGGCGCCAGCGATAGATCGGCAGACCGAAGGTCGATTCGGTGATAAAAGCATCGCAGCGGACGGGCTCAAAAGGCGCACTGATTCCATCCGCCTCGAGCTTGTAGTCGCCGGAGGCGACCCAGACCTCGTCCCGGCGCTCGATGCGCACCTGCGCCGAGCCGATGACATGGCCGGCCGGATGCAGCGAGAGCCGCACCTCGCCGATCTGTCGACTCTCGCCATAACGCAGCGTCTCGATGCGAACGTCGCCGAGCCGTCGGCGCAAGATCGGCGCGCAATCCTCGTGACAGAGATAGGCGCCGCTGCCCCATCGCGCGTGATCAGAATGGCCGTGCGTAATCACCGCCAGAGCCGCCGGGCGCCAGGGGTCGATGTGGAATTTCCCTTGAGGGCAGTAGAGGCCCTCTGCGGCGGGAACGATCAGATCCTTGGTCATCTGGCCGAAGATGTGAAATGCGCGTCGGCGCGACCCTTGAAGCAGCGCTGACAGCATAAATAGGAATTCGGTCGCTCGTATTCACTTCAGGCGGCGACGGCCGAGTTCGCGATTTGCCGCGAGGCGCCGCTTGCGCCCGCTGCGCCTGTCGCGGCCAAAATCTCCATTGATCCTAAAGCTTGCGCTCGACTATATGAAGCGCTGGCGAATGCGTTTCTCCACACGCGTCTGACGCGTCAATCGTGAATGGGAGCTGGGAATGCACCTAGGGGTCGACTTCATCCTCGAGGCGCTGGCGCGCGAAGGACTCGACCATGTGTTCATGGTGCCCGGCGGCCTCGTCGATCCTTTTCTGCCTGCTTTCGGGAGACAGGAAGCGCTGACGCCGATCGTGGCGGCGCAAGAAGGCGGCGCCGCCTATATGGCGGATGGCTATGCGCGCGCGAGCGGAAATTTTGGCGCCGCGCTTTGCATCGGCGGCCCAGGCCTCACTAATACGGTCACCGCCGTGGCGACCGCGCAGTCCGACGGCTCGCCACTTCTTCTGATGAGCGGCGAAGTGGCGACTGTCCTCGAGGGCTTGGGCGTATTTCAGGACGCAAGCCCTCAGACGCTGGACGACGTCGCGATCATGAAGCCGCTGACGCGTTATTCCTCTTCGATCGACAATCCAAAGAATATGCCGCATCTGTTTGAGCACGCCCTGCTACAGCTTCGTACCCGTCCCGCCGCGCCCGTGCACCTCTCATTGCCAGGCGACTGCCTGACCGCAGAGATCTCCGTCACCCATTCTCCGATTGATCGGTCCTTGGTCGATTACAACGCGCTGTCGATGGCGGCCGCCGAGTCATCGCTGCAGCATTTTTATGGCGGTTCTGGCGGCCAGCCGCCCGTCAAGATCGCCATACTGGCCGGCGCGGGCGTCGAGCATTCGAAGGCCGCCAATGCATTGAAGGAATTCGCCGAGACCTGGCGTATTCCTGTCGCGACGACGCTACGCGGCAAAGGCGTCTTTCCAGAGGATCATTCGCTTTCGCTCGGCGTCTTTGGCTACGCGGGGACGCACCACTCCCGCGCCGCCTTTATGGACCCCTCGCTCGATCTCCTGATCATCTTGGGGTCGGGACTGAACGAGCGCGACACGATGCATTGGGCGCTCCAAGTCAAACCCGGTAGGACGATCTGCGTGAACTTGCTGCCCTCCGCAATCGGGACGCATGTCCAGGACGGCGGGATCGTGGGCAGCTGCGGCGCCTATCTTCGTTATCTGCTCGATCAGAGCGACAAGTTGCGCGCGGGTCTCGAGCCAACGCTCTCCGCGCGCACGGCTTGGATGTCCGACATCCGCTCGCAGCCGCGCCTGCAGGACCCGGTAAACTGCGCGAGCGACGCGGTTCCGATTCATCCGGCGCGCGTCATCAGCGAGCTGAGAAAGGCATTCCCGCGCGACGGCATTCTGGTGGTGGATTCCGGCGCGCATCGCGCGTTCGCCGGCCATTACTGGGAAGCTTACGAACCCAAGACCTATGTATCCGCCACAAATCTCGGCCCGATGGGCTGGGCGATCGGCGCCGCGATCGGCGTGCAATGCGCACAGCCGCACCGCCGTGTGGCGGTTATCACGGGCGATGGATGCATGCGCATGGGCGGCATGGAAATCGCCACCGCGGCGCGCTACCAGCTGCCGGTGATCTATGTGGTCATCAACAATGCCGCGCTCGGCAATGTTTGGTTGCGCGCGCATGGACTCGGTCCGACGCCCGACGAAATGACGCGATTGCCGGATCACGACTGGGCAGGGTTCGCAAAGGCGTTGGGCTCTCGCGCCGAAACCGTGCGCTCTCCGGACGATCTTGCCGGCGCTTTCGAGAGAGCATTGCAGGGCGCGGGCCCCTGCCTCATCGACGTCAAAGCCGACAAGGCCTTCACGACGCCGGTCAAAGACTGGGCCGAGGCCATTGCGGCCTATTCCTACCACGAGTGATAAGGGAGGCGCCGATGGCTCAGTTGCCTTTTGATCCTTCAACGTTGTCGCCGGCCGATCGTGCGCGCTACGACCGCATGGTCGAACGGCGGAAGGCGCAAGGCGCAGGCTTCGGCGGCCCCTACGCCGCCCTGATGAACCATCCGCAGCTTTGCGAAAAAATCGAGGACCTCGGCTATTATTTGAAGTTCCAGGGCCATCTGCCCCGCGAGGTCTATCAGTTTGTCGTGCTGTTCGTCGCGCGTCGAACCGGCGCCGCCTTCGAATGGGCTGATCATGTTCAGCACGCCGAAGCGGCGGGCGTTCCATCCTCGTTGATCAGCGCTCTTGAAAGGGGCGAAGACTTAAGCGCCGTCGCTTCGCCGCCCTATAATCTCGTCACCGCGGTGCTGACGTCGACATTGTCCTGGCAAAATATTCCGCAGAGCGTTCAGGACGAAGCCATCAAGGCGTTCGGCGTCGAAGGGTTTATCGAACTCGTCGTCCTGTCCGGCTTTTATCAGATGTTTTCGGCGATCAACCAGGGTTTCCACGTCGCGTTGCCGCCAGGCGTCGAGAGCCCGTTCAAGTAGATCGCCTGTCAAACCCGCCAATGGCGTGACAGTCTTGCGTGACGTGGCGTGACCGAATCGGAGTTGGTCCGGCTCGTTAACGGAGCGTTCTCCACCGTTTTCGAGAGGTGGTTTCTCCTTCATAAACTTTCTTCGCCTCGTCTCGCACGAGC
Source organism: Methylocystis suflitae (assembly GCF_024448135.1). GTDB lineage: Bacteria > Pseudomonadota > Alphaproteobacteria > Rhizobiales > Beijerinckiaceae > Methylocystis > Methylocystis suflitae. The sequence goes on along the minus strand of NZ_JAMRYX010000023.1, from coordinate 38,169 downwards.
GCGCAGAACCATTTTACCAAAGGGTCCATGGCCCGAACCTGGGAGGAAACAAGGGTCATCGGCAGTGCGGTATTGTGGAAAGGAGGCTTCAGCAAAATAAGACCGAAGTGATCCGCGAAGCGGCGAGCAAATGTGGCCGAGAGAGTCGTCACCATATCCGTCGCCGCGACGCAGGCGAGTGCGGTCGTAAAATGTGGGGCGATGAAGGCTATGCGGCGGGATACGCCTGACGCCGCGAGCATGGCGTCGATCTCGGACGCGCCATCGCCGAGCAGCGCAACGCCGACATGATCGAAACGACTGTAATCCTCGAGTTTCCACCGGCGCTTCGCCGCCCGATGACCTCGGCGCGAATGAGCGCAAGTTCATCGCAGGCGACCGTCTCGCTCACGGCCCCTGGCGGGAGAGGCGTGGTCGCCAGGGCGAAGGCGAGGTCGAGCGCGCCGCTCTCCAATCGCCTGAGAACGTCGCCGCCGTAGGGTTCGAAGCGAAGATCGACCAGCGGCGCCTCACGCGACAGACGGCTCATGATTGGCGGTCCGAGCAAAATCGACTGAACGTCGGCCGCCGCGACGCGCAAGACTCGGCGTTCTTTCGCGGGGTCGAATCGCGTCGGCGCAAATACCGGCTTGAGACCATCGAGCGCAGCGACGACCTGCGGCGCCAGCGTTTGCGCCTTCGGAGTCAACGCAAAGCCTTCGCGCGTGCGAACGAGGAGTGGGTCCCCCAGCAGGCCCCGCAACCGCGCGAGCGCGCGACTCATTGCCGGCTGGCTCAGCCCGACGTCCTCGGCGGCGCGCGTAACATTGCGCCGCCGCAGCAAGGCGTCGAGCGGCGGCAACAGATTGAGATCAACGCCAGATAAATTCGTTTCATGCATAGTAGCTATCATAACAATGCATTTTCTATATACAAAGCGCCGCGATAGGCTCATGCGCACAAGACGACTTCGCCCACATGAGGGTTAGAGAGGCCGTTCGCAAATTTAATGAGACTCGAAGCAGAGCTAGATGAGTTCTGATGTTACAGTCTTCGGCTTCGGGCCGGTGGGACGGGAGACGACGCGGCGGCTTCTCGCGCAAGGCGTCTCCGTTCGCGTCGCGCAGCGCCACGCGCCGCCTGATTTACCTCAAGGCGCGCGTTTCATCGCTTGCGACGTCCTGGACGCTGAGGCTGTCCGTCGGACAACTGAGGGGGCGGGACAAATCGTCGTAGCGGTCGGATTTCCCTATGTGGGCGAGGTCTGGCGTGTCGCCTGGCCGCGCGCGATGACGAATTTTGTTACCGCCTGCGAGGCGACGCGCGCCCGCATGGTGTTTGTCGATAATCTTTACATGTATGGTCCGCAAAACGCGCCCTTGCGCGAGGACATGCCCTTTGTTCCTTTTGGCGTGAAGCCGGCCGTTCGCGTCGAGGCGACCCGTATCTGGATGACGGCGGCGGAAGCCGGACGAATCCGGGCGACGGCTCTACGCGCCTCAGATTTTTATGGACCAGGCGTCGCCTTATCTCATTTGGGCGCGAACGCCTTCGGCGCAATCGCCAAAAGCAAGCGCGCCTTGTTGCTGTCGCCGCCAGACACGCAGCATGATTTTGCTTATGTTCCCGACGTCGCGCGTGGAGTCGTCACACTACTCGACGCGCCAGACGACGCTTACGGCCACGCTTGGCACCTCCCCTGCGCGCCCACGCGCACGCCGCGTGAAATCCTAACTTTTGGCGCCAGGGCGCTCGATCGCGCACCGAGTATTTTTGCCTTGCCGCTTGCATCCCTTCCGGTCCTTGGGCTGGGCTCCGCTCTATTGCGGGAAATGACTGAGATGCGGTTTCTTTGGGATCGCCCCTACCGTGTCGATGCGCAAAAGTTTTCGTCGCGCTTTTGGTCGGACCCGACGCCGCTCGAGCTGGGAGCCACAGCAACAGTTCGATCTTTTGTCGACGGCGTTTAGAGGAAGTCATGCGAATATTGGGGATTTCCGGCAGTTTGCGAACTGCATCCTCAAACAGTGCGACCCTAAGGGCGATGGCTTTGCTCGCGCCTCCTTTCGTCGACTTTGTTCTCTACGATGGGCTTGCAAGCCTGCCGCATTTCAACCCTGATCTCGATCACGCCGAGGCGTCTCGACGTCTTCCCTGCGAAGTTCGCGCGCTACGCAAAAGTATTGGTCAAAGCGACGGCGTCGTTATCGCATCGCCAGAATACGCGCACGGCGTTCCGGGCTCTCTAAAGAACGCACTCGATTGGCTCGTCGGGAGCGTCGAATTTCCCGGCAAGCCTGTTGCGGTGATCAATACGTCGCCGCGCGCAATCCATGCAGACGCACAACTTCGAGAAATCCTGATCACCATGTCGGCGAAACTCATTGAGATGGGGCCAATAGCCGTCCCTTATGACGCGAAAGAGATCTCGTTCGATCTGACTTTGTCGGACAAGCTTCGCGCCGCCTTGTCGGATCTCATCGTGGCGATGCAAGAGCCCTGATCACGCATAACCGTCCGCACAGCAATCATAAGCCGCCCCATGCGCGTCGATGTGTCCGCGAACAGTTAGCGTCCTTGGGGACCCTTGAGTTCGACAACATTTCGCTCAGGATCCGTGACATAAATAGAAGGTCCGTCGCCTTCGGCGCCGTAACGGAAACGGGTCGGGCCGGCTTCGACGCCGTTGGCTTCAAGATGTCTGCGGATGCCGGGCTCATCAAAGGGATCAACACGGAAACAGAAGTGATCTAGGTTCCGCCCGCCCTTCCCCGGAGCCTCGCCTCCGGCGCTGCCGAGTTCGCCATCTACCGGCACAAGATCGAGAAGCGAGCGGCCCGCTCTCAGCTGTATTAGGCCAATCGCCTCTTGTCGCCGCTCAATCGTGCATCCCAGAACATCGCAATAGAACTTCAGCATCGCGTCAAGGTTCACGACTCGAAGCACGAGATGGTCAATTTCTCGGATGCGGATCATGACAATTGCTCCTCAAGTGACGATCGCGCGACAAAAGCTTCCCGTGGCCGAATCTCGCTTCGAATGCGAGACTCTCCAGGCGGCTCGGCGCCGACGTCTTTTGAGCTGGCGATTCGCGCGTCGGCGCAGGCGAAACCCGCCGCCTCGTTAGAGTGACCTTGTCGTCCGCCCTTTCCAAAGCTTCGCCGAGGCTCTTCATGATAAGCCGAGGAAAACCGCCAGGCTGATACGCATACGCGCGTCGAATGACCGCATTGTAGCGGACAGCGCTCCTCAGTCAGGATCAGCTGGACTCCTGATAAAACGCGCCCGCTCAGTCTGGGCGTTTTCTTCGGCGGAATTTGCGTTGGCCAGACCGTTTTCCCTGCCCCAGCAAGCGCCTTGTGAGCGCGGAGCGGGCGTGGCCACGTCAAAAACGGCGTCAGAACGGTTGCCAAGCATGGAAGCTGCCGTGAAAACTGTTTCAGTCAAGCTTGCATAGCTGCGACCGACCCAGATTGCGGTCGGATATGAGGCGGTCAGCGCCAAGCGCTCGAAGTGGCGCGCCTTGTCGGCTGGAGAAAAACTCCGTTTTCTCGCGTCTCACCCTTTTCCTGCCGTATACGGACCTGGCGCGCAATATTTCCTGATTGATGGTCACCACATGGCTCTCGCGCTTCTTCAGGAGAGAGTCGACATGGTTTCAGTGCGTCAGATCGAAGATCTGTCCAGCCTCGATGCACATCAGTTTTTCATGGCGCTACGGAAACGCGGCTTAATTTGCTCTAGCGGCGCGCCGCACACCCTTTCGGAGTTGCCGCGCGCGCTCAGGACTTGGCGGACGATCCATTCCGAAGCCTCATAGCCTACCTGCGCCGGGACTGCGGATGCCCGAAGGATCATGCGCCTTTCGCCGAATTTCGCTGGGCCGCTTTCCTACGCGTCCATATCAAACTCGATTTACATCGAAGTGACCCTGCCCTCGCGATCAAAGCAGCCAAAAGGCTAATCCGCGACGCGTGGTGCAAAGAGCCATGCGCTGAATGCCGCTGCACGGAAGAAGCGGTTTCATAGGAGTCGGCGGATAAGGTCGATCTTGAGCGTCTGGGACGGGGAATGCGTCTGCGATCCCCACCCGCTCCACCGATTTAAGCGCTCCCCTTCGGCTTGCGCCCGCGCTTTGCCGGTGCAGCCTTGTCGCGCGATTGACCGAGCCCCATGCTCTTCGCCAGGTCCGAGCGCCGCGCCGCATAATTCGCCGCGACCATGGGATAGTCGGCGGGCAAGCCCCACTTGGCGCGATACTCCTCTGGCGTCATCCCCAGCGTCGCGAGATGCCGCTTGAGCGATTTGAACCGCTTCCCGTCATCCAGACAAATCAGATGATCCGCCGTAACCGACTTGCGGATGGAGACGGCGGGCGTGGGCTGCTCCGCTGGCGAAGCCACCGTCGCCGGCGCGCCCGTCGCGAGGCGACGCAACGTCGCATCCACGGACAAAATCAGAGCGGGAAGCTCCGATACGGGAAGCGAATTGCGAGAGACGAAGGCCGCCACGATTTCGGCGGCGAGCTCGGTCGTATTCGGCTGATCTGTATTTGATGTCACGGAAATTCCTCGAAGCGGTCGTCCCCTCCCCCTCGATACGCGGACATTGCTTCCGCGTCGATAGGCACCGTTCTACTTGCGCCGCAAAATCTGCGGCTCCAAACTCGGGGCGACGAGGGTTTCTGATCGTCGCGCCCCAAGGCCCACTCCAAAAAACCCAAAGAGCGTAAGGGCGCAGCAGCCTGCGCCCTCCTTTGGAATGGACTGTTGAGAGCCAGTCTGCATATCGCCAACCAGGTCTCAAGTGCGTCACCTGGAGGAGTTCTGTCCTCGGGGTGCTATGTAAAGAGAGATCGCTTACCGGCGATAGCGCCATCCACCAGCCTGCCCGCCGGCCCGGCAACCGCCATATGGGCCACGGTGTCCGTAAACGCCACATCCCCCATAAACTTTCTCGATCGGAGCCTGAACCGCAGCATTCACCGCGGCGGCCGGCATGGCGTTCGATGCTGTAGGCGCGAAAGCAAAACCAAGACCAAGTGTAGCCGCAGTCACCAAAATCCGAAAGTGTGCCATAACTTCTCCTGTAGTTATCAGCGATAAGCTATCTCCTAATTCGCAATTGCGCCACGCGTTTCGTGCGCTCTCAACCGCCAAAATACTTTTTTCGTAAACGGTCTATCAGGCCGGTCTCCCAGGCGAGCATCACCTGTTTCGAGAGCTTCAGACGGATTGGGCTCCCGGCCTTCAGGGCGAAGCCATACTTCTCGTGTCTTACGACCTTGCCTACGGGAATTACAGGCAAATCAGGGTGCTGATGTAGGAGGTAAACGAGGGAAGGCTGGTCGCCGACAATCGCATCCACGCGATTTTCCGCCAGCGCCTTGACGAGATTGCCAAGGGTGCTGAACCCCCGGCCGGACAGGCCCGCCTTCGCGACATACATGTTCGCTACGCTCCCGCTGAGCGTGCCGACAATCTTGCCTTTGAGATCCGTTAAATCCTCGATCCTGTCTTTGTCAGCGACCCATATGCGCCGTTCCAGTGAGTTCACAGTCATGACGCTGGTGATCGAGGACGTTATGTAAGCGACAACGCCCGCGCCCATGACGAGCCAGACAGCCGCGATCATCGTCCCGTAACTTCCGAACAGCAGCTTGTGATTTGTTTTCCCCGACGTCAGAACCGAGAGGACGTGATAAAAACTTTCGGAAAAACCCTGTTTCCACTCCGCTGGAAACTCGGGGTCCAGGCGCCTATCCAGCGCCATAAGCAGAAAAGAAGCGACGATCACGCCGAGCCCCATCCAAAGATACACTCTAAGATGGCCATTCGCCTCAAGCTGCTCGAAGAAACTCCAAAAACCGGTCGGGGGCGCTTGATGAATCATAATCTGCAAGCCCGCATCGAACCAGGGCTGGGAAAAATCCATTCGCTCCATCCGCTCGGCGTTTATGGTCAGTTCGGTGACCGCGACGTCGGATTTTCCCGTGGTTACTGAATCGAGAAGCTCTTGGAGGGTTGATGCTTCCCGATAGTCGTACTCCAAGCCCATGCGTTTGGCGCTCTCCTCCCACAGGTCGATCGCAAAGCCAGTAAACCCCTGGTCAGTCTTCATTACGAACGGAGGACTTTCCAACACCACGACCTGCATCTTTTTTGCCGGAGGAGAGCTGGTTTCCGCGCATGCGGGGTTGGATGCAACGATGGCGAAGCAGGCTAGGATCGTGGACAGTAAGAGACTGATTCTGATCATTGTTCCAGCCGGGGATTGGCGCTCTGAAGCTTGAGTGTCGCAATCGCGCTCGGTGATTTATAACTTGTCGAAGCGGTCCCGCCAAAAAGGCCAACGCTCGAGGCGCCGCGCGGCGCGGTCAATTCTGCGCGCGGCAAAGGATGTCGATCTTCGACGCGATCGTCGGGTCCGTCGAGCGCGACGCGCCGCCTCGTCTCTTACGCGTTCGTCGCTTCTCGGAAGTCGGCTCGAACTGATCCGGGGCAGGCCCGGCCGCGCACGCGTCTCAGCCGTTAAGCAGCAAGCGTCGCGCCGCCATCCACGACAAGGTCCTGAAGCGAGATATGGCTGGCGAGATCCGACGCAAGAAACACGACGGCGCTTGCGATCTCCTCTGGGGCGGCGATTTTTCCCAGCGGAATTCCCAATTTGAAGGACCCGAGGTCTCCGGCGATCACTTGCTTCTCTGCGTCTGCCGAACGCCACATGGACCGCTGCATGGCGGTGTCCGTGGAGCCGGGGGAAACGAGATTGCACCTCACGCCATAAGGCGCGAGCTCCAAGCCCACGCATTGCGTCAGGCTTGTCAGCGCCGCCTTCGAGGCGCAATAGGCGCTCATCAGCATGCGCGGCGTATGCGCGGCGTTGGAGCCGACGCTGACGATGGCGCCCGAGCGCTGCCGTTTGAACTGCGGGATGGTCTGCTGAAACAGGTGGAACGGGCCGGACGCGTTGACGTTCATACACGCCGACCAATCATCAAAGCTCAACTCTTCCGTCCGACCGAGGCGCAGCACGCCTGCAGCGCTTACCAGCACATCCAATCTCGGACGCTCTTTCAGCAAGGCTCGGCAGGTCTCTTGCACCTGATCGCGATCGCTGACGTCGAGGCGCACGGTCGTGAAAGGATAGCTTGAGGCCGCAAATGTCTTGTCAAGCCCGACAAGGTCGCCGCCGAGCGCCGCGAATTGGGCGGCCGTCGCATAGCCAATTCCCTGGCCCGCGCCCGTGACCCAGATCCGCTTTCCTGAAAAATCCATTCGCAACCGCCGAGACATCACGCGGAGACGGCCGCGGCGAGCCGGCGATCGACGATGTCCCACCAGCCGTTCAAGGTCGGCTTTTTCGCCAGCTCGTCAAAGCCCACTTCTATGCCGAGCTTGCGCCATTCGGTGACCAGCATCATGACTCGCACTGAGTCGAGGCCGTAATCGATAAGGTTTTCATCGGGGTCGAATTCTGACTCCTCGACGTCGAGCGCCGACAAGAGCTGCTTCTTGAGGTCTTCTCTGGTCAGCGGAGCAGAATGTGCGTTTCGCGCGGCGAGCACGTCGTCCACGCCGACCACCATGCCGCAGCGTCCGGCGACATAGTTCAACGTCATGAGATGATCTTCGAGCGAAAAATCGCCGATGGCGTCGGCGATCATGAAAGGCTTGATGTCATGCATGAACGCGTCGAGCGCCGTCGTCAGGCATCCGATGTGGCCGTAGACGCCGCAGATCGCCAGTTGATCTCTGCCCATCTCCTTCATCATCTCGGCCAATGGCGAACGCTTGAAGGCGCTGTAGCGCCACTTCGTCAGCACTGTATCGCCTGCGTCCGGCAATAGAGGCTCAACAATTTTGCGTCTGTGTGGTTGGGCGTTCAGACCAGATCCCCACATATCATTCAGCAAGCCTCGATCTTCATCGCTCTGTTCAATGGGCTGCGCCGTATAGATCACCGGGGCGCCGTGGGCCGTGAAAAAGGCGCGCAGCCTTCGAATATTTGAGATGAGCTGATCGACAAGTGGACTTTCTTCGCCATAGAAGCCCACGAAATAGTCTTGCATGTCATGGATCAGCAGCGCCGCGCGCTCGGGCGCAAACCTCCAATTGACTTTGTTTGTTCGGAAGGAGTCCGGGCCCGGCATTGGGTAGGATGCGAGGGATTGTATGGCCATGGTCAGTTCCTGTTTGCTTTTAGACGTTGAGCTTTGCCTGGATGTCGTCGCGCAGCGTTTGCTTGTCGACCTTGCCGAAGGCGGTAAGCGGCATCTGATCGATGAATTCAAAGCGATCGGGGAGCTTGAATTCCGCAATTCCCTGGCTGCGCAGATGCTTTCGCAAAGCGATCGGCTTTAGCGCGGCGTCGTTCGCGACAATGTAAGCGCAGCTTCTCTCTCCCATCAGGGAATCGGGCATGGAAATGAGCGCCGCGTGAACAACCGCCCGGTGCTGCAGCAGCAAATTTTCGATCTCCTCGGCAGGAATCTTCTCGCCGCCGCGGTTGATCTGATCCTTTTTGCGGCCGACGACTCTCACATATCCGTCCGCCGTCATCTCGACGAGATCGCCCGTGTGATAGAATCCGTCTTCATCGAAGGCGCGAGCGTTATGTTCTGGGGAGCGATAATAGCCGCGGATCGTGTACGGACCGCGAGTCAGCAGCTCTCCGACTTCGCCTGCGGTGACCTCTTTCCCATCTGCATCGATGACTTTCAGCTCATCATCGGGACTCATTGGCCGCCCTTGAGTCGTAAAAATGTGCTCGGGATCGTCGTCAAGACCCGTGTAGTTCACCAAGCCTTCAGCCATGCCAAAAACCTGCTGCAGCCGACAGCGGAAGGTCACGCCAATTCGGCGGGCGACCGTCTCGCTGAGTCGCGCGCCGCCGACCTGCATCATTGTGAGATTCGGCGCTTCGCGAGAGTCGTTGGCGGCGGCGTCAAGCCATAACGAAGCAATCGTCGGCACGACGGCCGTGAAATTCACCTTGTGACGGCGAATGAGGTCGAAGCAGAGATCCGCGCTCGGATTTCGCGCCATCACCACCGTTCCGCCGGCGTGAAAGACGCCGAGCGCGCCGGGCGAACTCAGTGGAAAATTATGGGGCGCCGGAAGCGCGCACAGATAGCGGCTCTCGGATGTGAGGCGGCAGATTTCCGCGCTTCGCCGCACGCTATAGTAGTAATCGTCATGGGTGCGCGGAATAAGTTTGGGAACGCCGGTGCTGCCGCCCGACAACTGGAAAAACGCCACCTGATCCGCCGCAGAAGGGCGCGGTTCGTCCGCCGCGCCGTCTAAGTCACACTCCCACAGCGACTCAAGATTTTCAGCATATCCAATTCGCCCGTGGATCGCGATGACGCTTAATGTCGGCGCGAAGCGCCGTAAGCCTGTGACATAGACGTCATCCGCGAAGAGCCGATGTTCGGCAGACGCGATCAGAAGCTTGGGCCGAAGCTGTTGCGTATAGGCGGTCATCTCCAACCTGTCGTGGCTGAACAGCGCGTTGACCGGCGCCACGCCCATTTTGAGCAGCGCAAAAAAGACGATGTAAAACTCGGCGATGTTGGGGAGTTGCACCAGCGCCGTATCGCCTTGCGCGATTCCGCGCCGTCCAAGGCTCGACGCCAGTCGCGACGACTTGGCGTCAAGCTGAGCGTAGGTGAGATGTCGATCGCCGCAAATCAGCGCGACTCCGTCGGGACGATGCTGGCGTGTATATCGCAAAATTTCGGTCAGCGGCTCGCCGCGCCAATAGCCTTTGTCGCGATATCTGCGGGCAAAGACTTTGGGCCAGGGCGTGAACTCTATCGGCATGCAGGGCGCTCCCCGGTTTCTATTCCGAAGGCGCGCAGCATCGTGCCGAGCTTGGCTTCCGTTTCCGCCCATTCCGATTCCGGATCAGACGCTTCGACGATGCCGGCGCCGGCAAAGAGTCGAATCGCTTTGTCGTGAACCGTTCCGCACCTTATCGCCACCGCCCATTCGCCATCGCCCTCTGAATCGCACCATCCGACGGCGCCGCTAAAAACCCCGCGGTCGAATGGCTCCAGAGCGCTAATCAGCGACCGCGACTCAGCGGTTGGATAGCCGCAGACCGCAGGCGTCGGGTGCAGCCGACAGGCAAGTTGAAGCGCCGACGTGTGTTGGTTCGCCAGTTCGCCGGTGATCAATGTCGAGAGATGCCACATCGTCGACGTGTTCATGAGCGCTGGCTCAGTGGGGGTCGTTAGAGCTTTGCATACGGGCTCCAGCGCTTCCTGTATTTCCTCCACCACGAGCCTGTGCTCGAAATTGTCTTTGTTCGACTGCAACAACGTGCGGCTCGCCAGCTGATCCTCGTCCGGGTCGGATCTGCGTTTGGCCGAACCGGCTAAGGGATTAGAACGAATGGCGGCTCCGTCCTTTCGGATCAGGAGCTCTGGACTTGCGCCAAGCAATATCGCGCCATCGCTCAAAGGCGCCTTGAAATGATAGCCGCTGGGATTTTGCTTCACCAAGGCGTTCAAGATCTCTGCGACGTCGACCGGTTGCGCGAGTTCGATCTCGAGGATGCGGGATAGAACCGCTTTCGACATTTTCCCGGCGCGAAAGCTTGTGATCGCGCGCGTGACGGCGTCTTTGAATGCGTCCTTGTCGGGGAGGCTGCGCATGCCGAGCACCGTGGGCGCGCGCTCCGAGCGTCGCTCTTCGACCATCAACGATTCTCTCGCGAAAGCCGTATAGCTCATTGGCACGAACAATGAGCAGGGCTGCCGTATGTCGAAGGGAATGGCGCCCGCGACGATGGGATTCGCCTGTCCGGCCTGCCGCGCCCGATTGATGGCGCCCTGCACGGCCGTCTGCAGGAAACTATCCGAATGCGCCGCGCCGCACGCCGAAAGACAAATTTTCTCGGCGACGCCGTACGCTTTGATGCTGCGGTGTGGCGATGTGAACAAAAAGGTGGGGTTCGCTTCAATGGTTGAACTTGATGGAGGAAGACTAACCGCGTTCATTGTCGCACCTCTTTTGCTATCGAATCTCTTCATCAAGGGCGTTACATGCGCGGCCTGCGCATCAAGCCTTCTCGCTCTTCAAGAGTTGAGGCTGCGGCCGTTCGCTCTTGTCGGCGGCGGTCGAGGGCAAATCCTCGCTCTCCTTTGACGAGGCGAAACGAAGCGAACGAAATCCAATCGCCATCACCCCGCTTGAAAGAAGCGCGACAAGGCTGAAAATGAGAATGGCTGACGTCAGCGGAAAAACGCGACTGACGCCGCCAAGCGCAAGCGCGCCCAAAGCGTCGCCGGTGACCGCCTGGGCGGCCCATAGACCATTGACTCGGCCCAACAAATGTTCCGGCGTGTGGCGTTGGACGAGAGTGAACTGCAGAAGCGAGGCGATCGAGCTCAAATAGCCAAAGCCGGCGAGAGCCACGAAAGCGACGACAGGATCGCTGATCAATCCGAGCGAGCCGAGCGTGACGAAAGCTGCCGCGCCGCTCGCGAGCAGTAGCGCTCCGGAACGAGCAAAGCCGCCGAGCCAACCGCCCGTTAAGGCGGCCACCGTCGCGCCAAGCGGCGCAGCGGCATACATCATTCCCACCGCCGACGGGCCGACGCGGTATAGGTCCTCGGCAAGCGCCGGCAGAAGAATGCGAACGCCGCCGCCGAGACTAACAAGCGCGCCCACCGCCACGACGGCGCCGACAAGCCTGTTGACGAAAAGATAGCCTATGCCCGCGCCTAGCGCGCGCAGCGGGTGCTGCGGTTCGCGTCTGGCGGGAGGCATCGGCGGAAGCCGCATGAGCTGGGCGACGGTCAGCAGCGCGCCGATCGCGGCTGCGAGGTAATTCCAACCGACGCCGAAAGACGCGATCACCATCCCGCCGAGCGCCGGAGAGAGAATTCCGCCCATGCGAACCGTCAGCATGTTGAACTGGCCGGCGGCGCCAAGATTTTCGCGGCCGACGAGAAAGGGCGTTGCGGCGAGCAACGCTGTAACGCCCAGTGCTGAGAAAAATCCGTCCCACAGCGCCAACGCATAGATCGCCAGCACTGAAGGCGACGAGCTGAAGCCATTGACGGCGAGCGCCGCGAAGCCGAGGCCGCACACGGATCGCGCAAAGAGGATGAGCTTGCGTCGATCCCATCGGTCAGCGAGCACTCCGCCCGCCAACAGCCCGGCGAAGGCGCCGCCGCCGCCGAGCGCCATGGCTATTCCGACTTGCATGGGGGAGCCGGTCAATTCCTGGATTTGAACTGGAACCGCGACAGTCAGCATGCCCAGCGAAAACACCGACAGGGTTCGAGCGATGACGACGGTGCGAAACGCTGCATTGTCGCGCAGCAGGCTAAGGTCCAACAGGAAAGTAGATTTGTTCTTGGCGATATTCTTGGCGGCGGCGCCGGCCGGATCAGAAGAGGAATCCGACGACACGGCGCGGTCTTCGTTGCGCGTCGCTTGCGACGCCTTTGGGGAGCGCTGAGTATCCACCCCTAGCTCCTCGCCTCTGTGTCGCGCAGCAAGCCATTGAGGATCGGTCCCAAAGCCTGCAAGGAGCGCGGAGAGACAATGTCCGTGTGGGCGCAGTCCAGGTCGACGACGTTGAGCTGGCCCACATAGGGACGCCAGGTCTCCTGGACGTCCATTCCCGGCGGCAAGGTCCGCGTCGCTACGAATAGCGTTGCCGCACCGGGATAGCGCGCCGTCTTCGCAGTGGAGAGTAGACGCACTGAATCTTCGTAGTTCCGCATGATATTGCCGAACATCTCGGCCTTCTCCTTCGCCAAGGCCGAGTCGAGAGCATCCTTGGAGGCGTTCATGAACAGCGCGCGCTCCTTCTCGATCTCTCGCTCTTCGTCCGCCGTCGGAGGCCTGCTCCAATCTTGAATTTCTGGCGGATAGGTGTCGAGCAATCCGAGAAAGTCGACCACATCGCCTTCTTCAACCAGGCGCGCAGCGATGGCCTGCGCCACCACGCCGCCGAGCGAATAGCCGAGCAGCCGATAAGGCCCGCGAGGCTGAATTTTTCGGATCGTCTCCAGATGTCTCCGGCAAACCTCATCCATTGAATCACAGATCGCGATAACGCCATTGGGGCGCGGCGACTGGAGTCCAATCACCGGGCAGTCGCTTTGGAGATAGCGGGTGAGGACGCTGAACTGCCACGAAAAGCCTGACGCGGGATGGATGCAGAACAGCGGCGCTTCCGCGCCCGAGCGCAGATGCAGCACTTCGCCGAAGCCGGCCTTGCGCTCTTCGCCCGCCTGTTCGTCGAAGAGCGCGCGCGCAAGCCGCTCGACGCTCGAACTGACGATGACTTCGCCGACGGAGACGGGCGTCTTGAATTCCGTCTCCAACTCCGCGGCGAGTTGCATGGCGAGCAAAGAATGTCCGCCAAGCGCGAAGAAGTCGTCGTCGGCGTTGACCTCGTCGACTCCGAGAACGCGCGCAAATATTTCTGAAAGAGTCGTTTCAATACCCGGGAGCGGCTTGCGGCCTCGGCGTTGAACCACATTTCCAGGCGCTGGCAGCGCCTTCCTGTCCAATTTGCCGCTGGCGTTCAGCGGAAATTCCTTCAGGCAGACGACAGCCGTCGGAGTCATATGGCCGGGAAGACGACGCGACAGCCCGCTACGCAACGATTCGCCGTCGAGTTCCGCATCCTTTGTTGGAATGACATAGCCGATCAACTGACGCTCATCGGCGCCGCCGCCGACTCGTTCGCCCGTCGCTCTTGCTATGACTACGGCCTGCGCGACGCCGGGCTGCTCCAGCAGCACGCTTTCGATTTCACCGAGTTCGATCCGCTGGCCCCGAATCTTGATCTGGTCGTCGCCTCGACCAAGATATTCGACGGTTCCGTTCGCAAGCCAGCGGACGATATCGCCTGTGCGATACATTCTCTCGCCGTCCGCAAAAGGATCGGCGACGAAACGACTGGCCGTGAGCGACGGGCGGCCGAGGTAACCATCGGCGAGTTGAACGCCCGAAAGATAAAGTTCGCCGGCGACTCCGACCGGCGTCGGCCGCAGCCAGCCGTCGAGAACCCGCAAGCCTGTGTTCCACACAGGCTTGCCGATGGGAACGCTGGCCGCCTCAGCAGCGTCGTCTGCGCCGACTCCGCAGGCCTGTTGAAAGGTGACGTCGACAGCCGCCTCTGTCGGACCGTAGAGATTATGCAGCGGCGCGCCGAACAGCGTCTCATAGGACTGAACCAATCCGTTTGACAGGGCTTCGCCGCTGCAGAAGACGAGACGCAAACTGCTGGAGTCCGCTGCATGGCCGGACTGAGATTTGGCCGTCGCGACGAAGGTCGCGAGCATTGATGGAACGAAATGGATCACGCTGACCCGGTGGTCCTGAATGAGCCGAAGCAACTCGCGTGGATCGCGATGCGCTTCGGGCGGCGCGACGACGAGACGCGCGCCCGTAATCAGCGGCCAAAAGAACTCCCATACTGAAACATCGAAGCTGCTTGGGGTCTTCTGCAAAATGACGTCGTCAGCACTCAATCGGTACTCGTGCTGCATCCAGCGCAAACGATTAACGATCGCTTTGTGAGAGACCGTCACGCCCTTGGGGCGCCCTGTCGAGCCGGAGGTATAGATGACATAGGCTGCATCGTCGGGGCTTGGGCGAATGACGCTCTTTAAGCTGTCTTCGCTTTGACCATCCAACAGTTCATCATAGATGAGCAATGCGGCCAATTGCTCGAAGCGCTTCTCCAAATCCTGCGTCGTGACGATGAGGCGCGGTCGGGCGTCCTGCACCATGTACGCAAGACGTTCTTCCGGATAGCTGGTGTCGAGCGGCAAATAGGCGGCGCCCGCTTCTTGCGCGGCCATCAGCGCGATGACGAGTCGCACTGAACGCGGCAGCGCAATCGCGACGATGTCGCCGGTGGTGACGCCGGCAGCCGCGAAGTTGCGCGCGAGCGCCGTCACTTGCCGCCGAACCTCGCGGTAGGACAGCGCATAAGCGGCGTCGACCAGCGCTATAGCGTCCGGCGTGCACTGCGCCTGGTCCGCCAGCAGCTCACATAGAGTGCTCGGATGATTCGCCACCTTCGTCGTGTTGACGCGCGTGAGCAGATCTCGCTCCTCGGGCAGCAAAACATCCATCGCAGAGAGCGGCGCGTCGGGTCGGTCGACGATCTGCTCCAGCAGTCTCGTCACACGGCGGGCAATGTTCTCCGGCTCCTTGACGCCTTCGCGATATTCGAGCCGCAGCTCCAGTTCGCGGCCCGGCAAAGCCATCAGCGTCAAGGGATAATGCGTATAACCGCGGTTGCGGGCGCCGACGCATCGCAGACCGCCGAAGTCCGCCGCGAACAGCTTCGCGTCTTCCGGATAATTCTCCACCACGAGCAATGTGTCGAACAGGTTGGAAACGCCGCACAGCCGCTGGATTTCGCCAAGGCCGACGCCGTCATGCTCCAGCAGGCGAATTTGCCGCTGCTGGACATTGGCAAGCTGCTCGAGCAGCGGCTGGTCCGGGCGCAGCCGCAAGCGCACCGGCAGCGTGTTGGTAAAAAGTCCAATATGCGCTTCGACGCCCTCGATCGCCTCGGAACGGCCCGACATTGGCGACCCGAACACAACGTCGCTGCGACCCGTCATTGTTGCAAGAAATGCGCCCCAAACGCCTTGCATCAACGTGTTGATCGTCAGCCCGCGGCTGCGGCGCAACGCCTCCAGTTCTTCCAGGAGTCCGGGCCGAAGACGAAGCGGCAGCTCATGAATGGCTCCGAAGCGCTTTGTGTCTTCAAACAGCAATGTCGGCGCAACGGCCTGCAGCGCCTCTCGCCAAGCGAGACGCGCCGGGACAGGATCGCGGCTCGTGAGGCGACGCACGACTGTCGGATAATCCGGCGTGAGAGCCGGCAGCGCATAACCTGCATAGGCGCCGAGCAGCTCTCGCAGCATGATCGTTGAAGACCAGCCGTCGCCGATCAAATGATGCGAGCAGATGAGCAGAACATGCCTGTCGGCGGCAAGGCGCACGAGCGTCGCCTGCGCCATCATCCGCTCCTGCGCCTCGGCGCCAAGAAAATCCTGATCAAGCTCCGCCCGCTCGAGACGATCGAGTTCGGCGACTTGCTGCACTTGATCGCATGCGTCGAGACTGCAACGCTTCCATGGCCAGTGACGTAGACTGGAACCCTCGTCGAGCAGCGGAAGGATTTGCAGCGCCGCGCCCTGTTGCACATCAAAGACTGCCGCCAACTGGGGGTGACGGCGCAGCAGCGTCTCCAGCGCATCCTTGAGTCTTTCGACATCAAGCGGACCTTCGAAATCAAAGCGGGAGATAGCATTGTAGCGGCTGGCTTGATCGCCAAGCCGGGCATGGAACAGCAGTCCTTCTTGCAACGGCAATGCAGGCAATACGGCGGCGATTGGACCGTATCGCTCCCGCAGCGCATCTAGCTCCGCCTCGCTGATGTCGTTGGACTCAAGAGTTGCTACTGACGGCGTGGGCGCCTGCGACTCGAGCGCCTGGGCCATGCGAGCGACGGTTCGGCATTCGAAGATGTCTCGGGGGCGCAACAGAGCGCCGCGCCGACGCAGCGCCGCGCAAAGACCTATCGCGGAAATGCTGTCGCCGCCGAGAAAGAAAAAGTCGTCATCGGCGCCGACGCTGTCCACGCGCAAGACGCCAGCGATAAGTTCGGCCAGCATCGCTTCGGGTCCTGGGAGCGGCTGACGACTTTTTGATTGAACCGTCTCGGATGGATCGGGCAAAGCCTTCCGATCGAGCTTGCCGTTGGCGCTCAGCGGAAATTCTTTCAAAACCACGATCGCAACAGGCGTCATATAGACAGGAAGGCGCTCGCCCAGCGCCGCGCGCAGCGCTTCGCCGTCGATTTCGTCGCCGACCATCGCCGGCGTGACATAGCCGATGAGTTGTCGAGCATCAGCAGCAAGCGCCGACACATCCCCGCAGCCGAAAATGCGCGCGATGACGGCCGCCTGCCCGACGCCGGGCTGATCTCGCAGAGCGCTTTCAATTTCGCCGAGTTCGATACGCTGGCCGCGAATTTTGAGCTGATCGTCGCTACGACCCAGATAGTCGACGGTTCCGTCTGGCAACCAGCGCGCGATATCGCCGGTGCGATACATGCGCGCGCCATTGGTTTCCGGGTCGGCGACGAACCGGCTAGCGGTCAGCGACGCGCGGCGCCAATAGCCTTGCGCAAGCTGCGCCCCCGTCAGATAGAGATCGCCCGCGACGCCGATCGGCGCAGGACGCAAGCGCGCGTCCATTATGCGCAAGCCCGTGTTCCACAGGGGGCGTCCGATCGGCACGCCCGGTCCCCGCGCCGAGGTGAGCGCTTGTCCGAATGCAGGTTGATAGGTCACCTCGACCGTCGCTTCGGTCGGTCCGTAAACATTATGAAGCGGGGCGTGAAACAGGTTCTCAAAAGCTTCAGCGAGTTCCTTCGACAGCGCCTCGCCAATGCAAAACACCGCACGCAGACTCATAGCGTCACGCGCGGCGTTCGCCGTCGCTCGAACGCCGGCGACAAAGGCGGCGAGCAGCGACGGCACGAAATTCATCGTCGTGACCCGATAGTCGCGGATAACCTGAAGCAGGGATTCCGGATCGCGGTCCACGTCTTCCGGCGCCATCACGAGACGTGCGCCGCATGTCAGGGGCCAGAAGAACTCGCCGACGGAGACGTCAAAGCTGCAGGGCGTCTTCTGCAAAGCAACATCATCGGCGCTGAGCGAATATTCGTCTTGAAGCCAGCACAGGAGATTAACGACCGCGCCGTGAGAAACAACGACGCCCTTCGGCTTCCCGGTGCTGCCTGACGTGTAGATGATATAGGCCGGATGATCGGGCGTGAGCGCCGACTTGGACACGAACGAATGTTCTTCGATGTTGGGCGTGAGCTCGTCGAGGATCAGCACCCGCCCCATCCTTTCGAATCGGCTTCGCAGATTCTCACTGGTGATGATCAATCGCGGCGCTGCGTCTTCGACCATATAGGCGAGTCGCTCGTCGGGATAATTTATGTCGAGGGGCAAGTAGGCGGCGCCCGTCTCCAGCGCCGCCATGATCGCAAGACTTAAGTGAACGGTCCGGGGAAGCGCGATCGCGACATGATCCTCAGCGACCACCCCCGCATCTGCAAGTATTTGCGCAAGTCGAGAGACCTGGCGGCGAACCTCTCGGTAGGTCAGCGTATGGTCTGGATCAACGAGCGCTATAGCGTCCGGCGTCTTTGCCGCCTGGGCGGCGAGCATGTCGCATAATGTCAGCTGCGGAACATCTTTCGCGGTGTCGTTCGCCGCTGCGATCAGCGCGCGCTCGCCTTCGGTCAGGAGCAGCGCCGCGCCGATCGCGAGTTTGGGATCATCCGCGAGGCGCTCCACGAGACGGGCGAGCCTCTTCGCGTGCAGTTCCAGATCCTGCTTGTCGTAGCGATCGCAATTGCCAACGAGATCAATCGTCAACCTTCCGTCGTCGACATAAAGGTCGACTTCCATGTCTTCGACCGGTCCCGACGCCAGCTGATGCGTTACGCCCGCGACGCCATCGAAATCGAGGCGATAATCGAACATCTTGAGATTGAGCATCGGCCCGTAGAGAGATCGATCCGAACCGACCAACCCAAGATCTCGCCGCAGCTGTTCGGCTTCGTACCGTTGGCGCCGCCGCACCGCTTTCAATTCCAATGCGAGCGCTGTCGCCGCCTCCGACAGTAACATCGAGGGTTCGATGCTCAGCTGCACAGGTAGGACGTTGACGACAGGACCTGCGGCAAAGAGCGCAATGGATCCCATGCGTCGCATGAAGGGCATGCCGACCGTCAATCGCGTCGCGCCGCTCATCCGATGCAGATACGCAAAGACGGCGGCCATCGCCATTTCGACGCCGGAGACGCGAACCACGGCGCCTTGCGCCTCGAACGCCGTCATAACGTCCGGCGGAAGCGAGATTCTTCGCCGCAGCGGCAAGGATACAGCCCCGGCCTGCGGGGTCTTCGCGCTCGGTTGCGACAATGCGATCGGGGTCGGCAGATTTTGAGCGTGGTCCTGCCAGAAAAATCGGTCTGCTTCCTGCGCCTTCGAGCCCTCGTAGGATTGGTATTCTTCGACTACCTCGGCGAAGGAGGTGAAAGGCGAATCCCCTAAAGGCTTTCGGCGCCTTAGCGCCGTATAGATCTCAGCGATGCGCCGCGCGATGGCCGCAAAGCTGAAACCGTCGACCATCAGATGGTGGTATCGCTGATACCAGAACCAGCGCTCGCCGTTCGATGTTTCGCCGAGACGAATAAGCGCGTGCCGATAGAGCAACGCGTCGCCATCCAATGACAGATACGCCGCCAGATCGACGTGCATGAAGGCAAGCGCTGCAGCCTCCGGATCGAGTTCTCCGCTGACGTCAACGACCTCCGGATCAGGCGACTCCTCGGCGTTTCGGCGTTGGGGAATGATTTGCGAGAGCCGGCCATCAGACTCGACAAACCGGGCGTGAACTGTATCGGCCTCGGAAAGTCCCATGCGAATAGCCAGGCGGAAAGATTGGACATCCACGGCGCCCTTCAACTCTACGTATTGCGCGACGATGAAGGCGTTTCGCGTCGGGGAAACTTGGTCCCCCATCCAGATGCCCGGCTGCGCGGCAATGAGCGGGAGTTGAAGCTCACTCGGCACGGATGGTCGCAAAGGCGGAGCAAGAAGCACTTGTCGTTCCTCTCGAAAGAAAGGCTGACTAGGAAGTCATTCGGTTAGCGCGGACGAGAAACGTCACGAAGCGACTGCGGGCGCATGTCGGTCCAATGCTCATCGACGAATTTTACGCAGTCGTTCCGATCGCTCGGACCAAAGAGCCGTCGCCAGCCCGCGGGCTGTGGGGCGAACGTCGGCCACAAACTGTGTTGGCCCTGGGAATTGACCAGAACGAGAAACGTAAGGCTTTCGTCGTCGAATGGGTTTGGCTGCGCGTCGTTCACACTTCACTCCGTCGCGTTTGTAGTTGCTAATCTTGAGGCGTCCGAGCGAGACGCCGTAGCGCCAACTGGCGCGGCGCGATGGTCAGCGAGCAGAACGGACAATCCGTCAATCAACCCGCCGCGCCAGCAGAGCGGATCGTGCCCGCCCGAATAGACGCGATAGTGGGCGTCGTGCCCTGCATCGAGGAGAGTCCGATGAACGCGGTCGCTGGCGACACGAATGACTTTCTCAAAGCTTCCAGCCTCAAGAAAGACGCGAAGACGGGAAGCGCCGCTCTTGCTGCTCTCGATCAAATCGGCGACGACGTCTCGCGCATGACCGCGAGTATCGGGAACGTGCGGCCGCAGCTCCTCCCGCGCATATGCTCCCGGCCACCAGAACGAGCCAGATTGGCTGAGCACGCAACCAAAGCATTCTGGCGCGCGAAGTCCGGCGAAAAGCGCCGCGAGTCCGCCAAAGCTCTGTCCTGCGATGACGGTTTTGCGTGGATCGCGGCCGCACGGCGCGAGGCCTGCCACTACTGGCAAAAGCTCCTGCTGAACGGCTTCCAGAAAGGCCTCGTCACACGCGAGCTCGCGACGACGCATGTCCGCGTTGAGCGAATCGATGAGCACATAGACGCTGGGCGGGAGCAAGTCGGCGTGCGTGGCATGGTCCAGGGCTGAGAAGATCGGCATGGCTTCGGCCCAATATTGGCCGTCCAGCAGCACGACGAGAGGAAGCCTTCCTTCTTTAGGCGTCACGCCCGTGCGATATATCCAAATACGGCGGCTGTTGCGCAGCTGAGCGCTGTTCCATTCCATTTGATGGAGGCGGCTCTGATCGGCCGCGAGGCGGCTGTTGCGGTCGACATCTCGCCATGCCGTTTGCATTGGCGCCTGTGGAAGGTGTGCGGCGGATAGCGGCTGTCCGCGCAGGCCGACATGGCAGAGGTTGGGGTTCAGCGGATCGGTCTGCGCGAACTTCAGCGCCGAACGCCACCAATCCTTCAGTGTGATGCCGCCGTCAGCGCCGCGCGCGCCATGGAGGTGGTCGTCGTCGACAGGAATGAAGCAATAACTTCCACGCCATTCAGCCTCTACCTCGAAGGACCAATGCCAGACATCCGTTCCGGCGATCCGCTCCAAGGAGGCAGGTTCATTGCTATGATGATCAGTGACTGAGCAGATATCGATATAGACGCATCGAGTTCTTGAGGTCGTCGCATCGCCTTCAGGGTCACGCCACAAGAACAAGACGCGCGCCCGGTCCCCGCCTATCGCCTGAACAATAGGACAGCCTTCGATGGCGATTCGACGCCACCAACGATTGGAACCCACATCTTGGCCGAAGCGACCTACCAACAATTGCTCGCAAGCCGTCGTCATCGCGTCGCCTCCTGCAATTGCCGGTGGGACGCGGCCCAAACGCTGTCAGCGGGCCCATATTCCACGCGATGGGCCGCAGAGCGCGCCATCCAGACGAAGCATAAGGCGCCGAAAAGCGCGACGAGGTCGACGCCGAGCGCGGCCATGCTCGCCGAACCCTGCATGCCGAGCGCAGGCGATGCCCAACCGATCAGTGAGGTGAAAGGAATTGCGGCGGCGGCGATCGCGGCAAGCCAGAGAAGCTCGACGCTGGCTGCGGCCGCTCCTCTGAGGAACGACCAAAGGACGCTCGCAAGGAACACGGCGTAATAAACGCCATTGTGCCACACATCGATGTTCGCGACGCGGCCGTCCAACCATTTCGCCGCCACGATCGTGAGGGAGATCGCGCAGATCGCGCCGAGACAAACGCCGACTGTGGCGGCGGACATCAGCCGCGTCGAAGTCTTCTGAATTACAGGCCCGCCGTTTCGCCGTTCAGTTCGCCGACGAGATTCAATCCAAAGCAAATTACCAGAATAGAAAAGGAAGGCGCCCGCAATGCCGAGCAGAAAATAGCAGACGCGCACCACATCGCCGCCGAAGGTGGCGAAATGCAGGGCGAAAAAAATCGCCACGAGGCCCGTCCAAGTTCCCTCTTTGCCGGGAAGATAGTCTGTGTTGGCGATCTCTCCGGTGACCGGACTGATGACCGCAAACCCCTTCCCTCTCGTCATGTAGCGCGTGTCATAGCCCCAAATCTGAACCGAGGCGCCACGATGCCCAGCGTTTCGGTAACGCATCTCGGTGGGGACGAAACTCGGGGACGCCGCCTTCACCCGCTCAAGGAGCGTGTTGACGGGCAGCATGGGCGCGGGGCGTTCGTCCTTCTTGACAGAGTTGAAGGGATTGCTCGCAGCCATGACCGACTTCAGACGGCCGTCATAGACGACGTAGTCAAGCGCGTCGTACAGGGGCTCGTGCAGGCAGAAAACGACCGCGCTCAGCGCGATGACGATGTGGAACGGCAGGCTAACGACGCCTACGACGTTATGCGCGTCGAGCCACATGCGCTTGAGATTGGGGCCTATCCGCAGAGCGAATAGATCCTTAACGAGCGAAGGCAGAACGATGATCAAACCCGACACAAGCGCGACGGCATAAACGGCGCTCACGACGCCCATGATGGTCTCGCCGATGTCATTTGCGCCTGGAATGCCAGCGGTTCGGTGAATATTGTCGACGAAATCGGCAAGACTCGAGCGATATGACTGCACCAGGCGCAAGTCGCCCTCGGAAGAGAGCTCCGCCGACCATGGCGCCTTATCGTCCTTGCCTTTCCGCCATGTGAGGCGCGCCCAAAGATCTTCGGTTTCGCCCAAATAGAGCGTGAATTCCTTGGCTGCGTCAGGCCGAGCGGCAAGCGTGTGCGCGATCAGATCATCCGATCGATCTAGCGCGGTGAGGCGGACAGGCGCGGGGGATGAAACCCAGCGCGCGAGCGGCTCGGCGAACACCGTGATGGAGCCGGCATAGAAGGCGATGAACAGAAACATCCCAGCGGTGATGCCTGTCCACGTATGAACAACCTTATAGAGTCGAACAACGTCGCTGCGCATCGTGCGTTGTCCCGATTAGCGAAGGAGAAGGCGACAGGCGATCAGGCCGGCGTATGCCAATAGATTCACGCCGCCCAGCCAGAGCCAGGCGCGCATACCGCTCGAAAAGAGGAAACACAGACTCAGCGTCGTCAGCCAGATTGGCGCGACAAGCCACATCACGAGCTGAAATTTATTTGGAGTCGCCAGTCCGCCGGGACTGAGCCATGCAAAGAGGCCCGCAAGCGCGATCGCGAGGCTGAAGCCCAAAATGGCGCCGGCCGATGTTTTGCTGACCCAATCGCGTCGGATCTGACTCATGGCGCCTTCCTGATGAAGGTTCGCAGCGCCCCCAGGCACGGGAAAGCAATGAACAGAAGCATGACCAGGGCGAGCGTCCCGAAAATCGCAGTTGTAAGCTGAACCGTCTGACTCCACAGAAAAACGCCGAGAAGCAGCAGCGCCGCGCCAGCGACGCCGCTCCACAACCCAGGCAGCGGCCGCGACAGCCAGCACTGGTTCTGCGCGCCGAGATAGAGACTGGCGGCGCCCATCGCGACTGCGATGGAGGATCCGAATTGAAGGGCTTCGGGCGAGAGGTTCAACGTCCGCTCCCTAGCCTTAGAACTTGAACGTCGTCGACAGGAGGACGGTGCGCGGCGCGTCGAGCGTGGCGAAACCGTCGTTATACGCTCCAGACCAATAGCTGTGATCGAACAGATTGTTCACATTCGCCCGCAGCGTCATATCCACGCCGTATATGTTCGTCGCATAGCGAAGCCCCGCGTCGAAGCGCGCCCATTCAGGGATTCGGTAATAGTTCAACGAGTCGACGTAGAGGGCGCTCGTATAGATGACGCGGCCTTCCACGGTCACCCCGACCAGATAAGGAAGATCCCATTCGCCATAGAGGTTCGCCTGCCATCTTGGAATGCCGAAGGCGTTCTTTCCGGTGGTCTTTCCGTCCGCGCTCTGAGTGATGACGCCGATCATGTAGGAGACGCCGCCGAGCACGCGGACGCCCGGGATCGGCTCGCCGAAGACGTTCCACTCGATGCCCTGGTTGCGTTGCTGGACGGGCTTGTAACTGAGCAGGCCGCCCGTCGTCACAGTCGAAAGAGTCGGTTGAGTGATCTCGTAGAAGCTCAGAGTATTCGCGAGAATGCCCAAATCGAGCTTCGCGCCAGTCTCGATCTGCTTGGAGACGAAGGGCGGGTACGTCTCATTGTAATTGGTTGCGGAGGGATTGGTGACTCGTAACCCCTGACTGAGGCCCTCGATATAGTTGGCGTAAAGCGACAGCCGATTGTCGAATGGCTTGACGATCAGCGCGAAGGCCGGCGAGAGACGATGGCTGTCATAGGCGTTCGTCTCGATGCCCGTATTGGCCTGGAACGTCTTGGTCATCACCCGCTGGCTGCGCAGGCCGCCGATGAGCTGAATGCGTTCGTCGAAGGCCGAGATGGTGTCGGCGAAGGCGAGGCTCGCGAGATAGTTTTCTCCGGTCTTTCTCGGATCGGTTGCGAAATACGGCTGCCCGAGACGGAACGCCGTGTTCGGAATGACCGGCGGCGGCGGCGCCTGAGGCGGCACGACGGGCACATAAATGTTGGAGCTGTATGGCGAGACAGCTCCAAATTCGGAACTGCTGCTGAGTTTCAGCGCCGAAGCGCTCAGCACGAATTGATGGCGCAGCGGTCCCGTGTCCAACTGGCCGCGAATGCCGCCCTGCGTCGACAGCGAATTGGTATAGCCGCGCAGATTGACGATTCGGGCTTTGGAGTAGTTGCCGAGCAGATTGACGCCTTGCGCCTGGGTTCCATTTGTGAAGCCGAAGTTTCGGCTGTCCAAAAAGCCGATGCCGGCGAAAACGGTGACATTCTCCGCAATGTCGAGCTCGCCGCGCGCCATGACCGCCGCGTTCTCGAAGCGGGCGTTGGAACCGATAAACAGATTCTTGGTTGCGCTTGGCGCAGCCGCCACCCCAATGCCGCTGAAGCTCGCCATGAACGCGCTGCCGTTCTTGAAGATTTCCTGGCTGTGATAGGCGTCAATCGACAGCCTGACGCGCTCCTCCCGGAAATCGAGCGCCAGCGCGTTCAGGCCGCGCACTTTCCACTGCTCGTCGAGCGCGGTCCCCCCGCTGCGATAAACGCCGTTGTAGCGAACGCCGAACTGATTGTGATCGCCGCCGCGCCGACCGACGTCGATATGCGTGCCGAACTGAGAACTGGATGTGTAGTCGCTGCTGACGCTGGTGATCGGCGCATCGCCCGCATGTTTGGTGACAAGATTAATCGAGCCGCCGACCGCGCCGAACGGCGCCATGCCGTTGAGCAGCGCGCCCGGCCCCTTGAGCACTTCGACGCGCTCCAGGAATTCGGTCGCCACGTGCCCGTCGGGCGCAAGCCCGTACATACCATTCAGCGCCAGCTCGCTGCCAAGTACGGGAAAGCCGCGAATTCTGAAATTCTCGCGAATGTGTCCTGCCGACGTCTGCATGCGAACCGACGGGTCGTTCTCCAGGACCTGTTGCAAGGTGCGCGCCTGCTGGTTCTGAATTAACGCCGACGTGTAGCTCGTCACATTGAACGGCGTATCCATGAAATCGCGATTGCCGAGCATGCCGAGCCGGGCGCCGCGAGCGACCTCGCCTCCGGCATAGGCGGGCGGAAGATTGCCGATTTCGCCCGTTGGCGGAGACGGCGCAACGCCGGTTGCGCCGAGCAGCGCAGGACCCACCTGCGGGGCGGCGGAAGTCGCACCGTGCGGCGTCGAAGCCACGTGCGGTCTCGGGCCGCTCGGATGAACGCTGCTCGCCCGTGCGCTCGACGACACTGGGCGCGTTTGTTGCTGCGGTTTGGCTTGCGGCTTTTCGCGCGGCGCGTCCACGGTCACCGGAGGCAATGTTTGCGAGCCGTTCTGCGCCAGGGCCGATGCGGCTTCGAGCGCGATCACGACCGGCGCGCCGAGACTACATACAAGCAGGGATTTTTTCCCGATCGTCGAGATGTCCAGGCCGGAAAATCTGGAATGTTTCTTAGTCATTCTTCCGCCTCTACTATTGTGCAGCGCGACGCCCCGCTTTGTATGCTGCACATAGCTCGAATATTTTTTTTCCGTCAATTATGTAACCGTCATTTCGGAAGTATTTTAAAGGCGATGTGACATATGTACCATATATTACTTGTATTTATTCTCATTCCAAAGTAGCTAGTGCTTTATTGCTTAAGTTGTAAACAAAGCGACCCGCCCGCAGTCACCGTGCGGCGCCGAAGTCAGCAGACTCCGATCTCGCCGCAGACTGGTCCGAGGCGATCGCCGAGCTGAAGGAGTGCTGCTATTGTTCCTGCGCCCGGCTATGCTCGAGCGCGACTGAATCGCGTGGGATTTTGTCCGTGACGGAACGATGCGCGCGTCCGCTCAGCAGGGCGCGCAGCAGGACGGCGATCGTCGTCCCATTGTGCAGCGTGGCGGCGGCGAGAGGAGAAAGACGGCCGAACGCCGCGGCGGCCAGAATCGCCGAATTCACGCCAACCGCGAATCGGAAGTTCGAGTGGATCAAGCGCATCGCCTCTTGAGCGACCGCGAGTATCGTGGCGACGGAATCCAGTCTGTCTTCCAGCAACACAATGTCGGCGGTGGCTCGGGCAATGTCGGCGGCGCGCGGCATTGAGATGCCGACATCCGCCGCCATCAATGCAGGACCGTCGTTCACGCCATCGCCGATATAAGCGACGCGGCGGCCCTCCCGTTTGAGCGCCGCGATGATATTGGCCTTGTCTTCCGGCTGCTGTTGGTAATGCACCGCATCGATGCCAAGCGTCTCCGCGAAAGCCAGCGACGGCGCCTGGCGATCGCCCGTGATCATCACGAGGCGCTTGACTCCCAACGCGCGCAACTGCGCAACCGTGCGCGCGCTCTCCGGTCGCAATCGATCGCGCAATGCAAAGACCGCAATTGGGCGCTCATCGGCGGCGACATAGAGAAGCGATTTGCCTTGCTCTCGAAGCGCGCGCACGGTCTTGCGGGCGGCCGCGAATGAAATGTGGGCGTCGTCTTCGAGATAATGCCGGCTGCCAAACCGAATGCGACGTCCATCGACATTCGCTTCCACGCCATGGCCGACAATGAAATTGACGGCCTCATGCGGGACATGGGCGAGTCGGCGCTGCTGCGCGAGCCCGACAACGGCGCGCGCGATGGGATGGCTCGTGTGTTCGCCGAGCGAAGCGACCATGGCCGCCGCCCGCTCTTCGCCGATCCCGGGGTCCAGCGGACAAATGTCCGTGACCTCGAGCATGTTGTGAGTCAGCGTGCCGGTCTTATCGAAAACGATCGTGTCGACCCCGGCAAGCGTTTCGATCGCCGTTCCGCTCTTGACCAGACAGCCTTCATGCGCGGCCCGATACATCGCCGACTTGATCGCGATCGGCGTGCCGAGCTTCACGGCGCAGGAATAGTCGACCATGAAGACGGATTCGATCCGGCGCCAGTCGCGCGTGAGCGCGAACACCATCGCAGCTGTGATCAGCGTAATGCCGACGCGCCGATCCGCGAAGACGCTGGACACAGTCTGGATGTCCGCCGGACGGTCGAGCGCCTCCTGGATATAGCGCGAAATGCGTCCCGTCGTGGTGTCCTCGCCCACGCGCTCAGCCTGGACCACGAGCCGTCCGTCGGTGACAACGCTGCCCGCGAGCGCCTGATCTCCGACCGCGCGCGGCATGGGAAGGCTTTCGCCGGTCACTGAGGACTGATCGACATAGGCGTCGCCGGCCACCACCTGGCCGTCGACCGGAATGGTCTCGCCGGCGCCGATGACGACGCGCTCACCGCCCTTCAGCTGCATGAAAGGCATGCGCGCGAGTGCGCCGTCCCGGCGTTCCACCCAGACGTCGCCAGGCGCCTGCCGCAGGAGCGAACGCAGCAATTCGTCTGACTGCTGGAGGGTGGTCGCCTCGATATGCTCCGCCAGCGCGAGAAGGAAGCGGGTCACGCTGGCGGTGACATATTCCTGACGCGCCGCCGGCACGCCGATCGCGAGCGCATCAAGAACGTCGGTCTTCAGCTTGCCGCGCGACGCCGCAAGGACGCCGCGCGCGAGCACGCCCGCGATGTTGAGCCAAGTGATCGCTGCGGCGAGCGGCGCGGGAAGGAGAAGCGCAGCGGCGATTGCGCCGGCCGCGAGAGTCACGCGCTTGGCGTTAGCGGCTGGCGGAGGTCGCCAGACATCCGCGGCCATCGATGGCGTTCGACGTGCGGTTTCAAGAATACAGTCGCGGACCTCGGGCTGTCCATTATACGCAAGCGTCAAAGATGCGCAGGCGCGATTGGCGCGCACAGAGACGACGCCGGGAAGCTGTCGCAGCGCAACTTCCGTCTGCGTGAAATCGTCCGCATTCGACAAAAGCCGCAAACGCAGTCGCTTGTCCAACTCATGGACAATTTCTAAACACGCCATGGCCAGCGACGAGGCTCCTTTGCGCGTTCGCGGATCTGCGGCTGAGGCGTCGATCTCCGACTCTGCCTTCACGCAGACACTAAATTTCGCTCCTAACTCAGTTTTGCGCCATGGTCCACAAATGTGTTGTGATCTTAGCGGAGTCGCTACCGCGCGACAGCGCATTAGCTGCAACCATGTTCTTTGCCTTTCGCCCTGAGGACGATTAGCTAAGAACGCTGGCGGAACCCGCCGAAGCCAATGACAGGAGCCGAGTCATGTTTGTCGCGATGAACCGCTTCAAAATCGTCAAGGGAAAGGAACAGGCCTTCGAGGACGTCTGGCGGTCGCGTCAGTCGCGGCTTCAGGAAAGGCCCGGCTTCATCGTCTTCCATCTGCTCAAGGGGCCCGAGCGCGAAGACCACATTCTCTATGCGTCGCATGCGCTGTGGGAAACTCGGCAGCACTTCATCGATTGGACGCATTCCGAACATTTCCGCGAGGCTCACAAAAACGCTGGTCAGAACCGCGATCTCTATCTGGGCGGTCCCGAATTCGAAGGTTTCGACGCGATTCTCACCGAATCCAATCCAAACTATGCGCCGACCGCCGCAGAATAGGATTGATGCTGCAAGAAACGCGAGGCGTCGGCCAAGGAGGAGGTGACGCAGCTGAATAAGCGCGATCGCATCCTCGCTGCGAAGCCGGATGGCGTCTATCTCACATGCCTCGAGGCGGACCAGTTCAGCGGTGACGGCGGGCGCCGCCGTCCGCGAGCGGCAGACTGACGATGAATTCACTGCCCCGGCCGACGCCCTCGCTGCGCGCTTCCACCCTGCCGCCGTGGATTTCCACGAGGCTGCGCACAAGCGCAAGGCCGATGCCGAGCCCTCCTTCGGAATGCCGAATTTGGTCGTCCGTCTGCGCGAAGAGATCGAAGACGCGCGGCATCATGTCGGCGCTGATGCCAACGCCATTGTCGCGAACCCGCAGCACGACTTCATCGTTCCCGCGCGCGGCGTCGATGTCGATGCGCCCGCCCGGCGGCGTGTATTTCGCCGCGTTGTTGATGATATTGGCCGCAATTTGCGCCAGACGGACGGAGTCGCCGAAAACCCGCAGCGGCTCATCCGCGACATTCAAGGTTACGCGATGGCTCTTGCTTTCGATGAGCGGCTGACAAGACTCCAAGGCGTGCTGCAAGAAATCCGATACGGCGACGTTTTCCTTTCGCAAGTCGACTTTGCCACGGCTGATCCGTGACACTTCAAGAAGATCGTCGACGAGGCGAACAAGGTGATCGACCTGTCGCTGGACCATAGCGAGCAGCGGAGCGTCAGGAAATTGGGGACCATATTTCTTTTTCAAGATATGCACGGCGTTGCGGATCGGGGCGAGCGGGTTGCGTAATTCATGCGCAAGAGTGGCGAGGAACTCGTCCTTGCGGCGGTCGGCGTCTTGCAGCGCGCTTTCAGCCTCATGGCGCGCCGTCACGTCGGCATGAGTGCCGATGGCCCTTAGCGGACGGCCAGCAGCGTCCCGCTCCACGACCCGGCCGCGGTCCAGAATCCAGCGCCAAGATCCATCCTTGTGACGCAGGCGGTGCTCGCATTCGTAGAAATCGCAGCGACCCTCCAGATGGTCGGTCAGTCTGGCGGCGACCTCCTCCCTCTCGTCGGGATGAATTAGCCTCTCCCAGGCTCGGACATCAGGTTCAATCTCGCTAAGATCATAGCCGAGCATCGACGCCCAATGGCCGCCGAACTGGACCCGGCCGCTGGGCACGTGCCAGTCCCAGAATCCCAGCTGGCCGGCTTCCAGCGCCAGCGCGAGCTGCTGCTGGCTTTCCCGTAGCGCCAGTTCGGCCTGCTTGAGATCGTCGATATCTGCATTGCTGCCGAACCACTCGATGATCTCGCCGGTTGCGTCGCGAATGGGCGCGGCCTGTACGCGCATCCAGCGCCACTCGCCATTATGTCGGCGGATGCGGTGCTCGCTCCAAAACGGCTCGCCCCGCGCGACGGCTGCTCGCCACTGCGCCGCCACTGCCTCGAGGTCATCAGGGTGAACAACCTTGGTCCAGCCGTCGCCCAGCATTTCCTCGGCGGTCTGACCCGTGAAGGCCATCCATTCCTGTTGCGGCTGTTCATGCAGTCCGGATGGCGGACAGCTCCATGTGATCGCGCTCGCCGCTTCCACGAGAGAGCGATAGCGCAACTCGCTGTCGCGCAGCGCCTTCTCGACCCGCTTGCGCTCGGAAACGTCGATGTTCACGCCGGTGAGGCGCACTGGCTTGCCGGCTGCGTCCTTGAAACCTTGAAACCGCCCGGCAATCCAATGCACGCTGCCGTCGGGCCAGACGACTCGCCACTCATGCTCGACCGGCTCGCCCGACGCCAACGTTTCGTTAACCTTGGCGACCGCGCCCGCGCGATCTTCTGGGTGAACTAACTGCTCCCAGGCCGAGCGTCTCCGGCCGAACTCGCCCGGCGCCAGCCCATACATCGCCTCTAATTCCGGCGTCCAGATGTTCACGTCCGTCGGAATGCGCCAGTCAAAGGCGCCGATCTTCGCGGCCTCGGTCGCCAGCCGCAGCCGAGCCTCGCTCCCGCGAAGCGCCTCCTCCGCCTGCTTTCGCTCGGTGATGTCCTGCGTGATGCCGAAGCCGCCAAGAAGCGCGCCCGCCGCGTCAAATTCCAGATAGGCTTTCTCACGCACCCATTTGACGTCGCTCCCGGACACTATGCGATGCTCGATGTCGTACGGTTCGCCGCGCAGGCCGGCCTGCCATTTTGCGTCAACGTCGGCCCGGTCGTCCGGGTGCACCAAGGAGAGAAAATTATCGTAGGTGAGCGGCGTCCCCCTCGGCACGCCGAATATGCGATGGTTCTCGTCCGACCAGGTCAAAACGTTCCGGCGCACGTCGAGCCGCCACCAACCGATCTTTCCGACCTCCTGGGCGCGGTCGAGATCGTTGCGGCTTTGCTGCAGCGCCTCTTCGGCCAGCTTGCGCTCGGTGACGTCCTCGACGAGAGTGATGATCCACCGTGGCGCACCGTCGGCCGAGCGAATGAGCGAGACGCTCTTGCGGACCCAAATGTTTTCGCCATTCTTTCGAATGTAGCGGTTTTCGACGACGAAGCCCGGGATCACGCCGGCGAGCATCCGTTCGGCCAAGGCCATATTGGCTGGCCGATCGTCGGGATGGATCAACTGCGACCCCTTGAGGGCAAGAAGTTCCTCCCGCGTGTAGCCGGCGATCACACAATAAGCGCGGTTGGCGTCCAGATAATTATCGTTCGGCCCGTTCATCGCAAAGCCGATCGAGGCGTTGGCGAAGGATACGCGGAAGCGTTCCTCACTGTCGCGCAACGCCGCTTCCGCCTGCTTGCGTTCGGTGATGTCGCGCACGAAGGCGCGCATGCCGACAATATGGCCTCTTTCGTCGACAACGGTCCACGTTCGCAGACTTATCGGAAATACGGTTCCATCCTTGCGGACATATTCCTTCTCATATTCGGCGGATTCGCCGCGCGGAAGAATGTGCTCCCGCACGATCGCCGCTTCCATGTCATGCCAGACTTCTGGGGTCAGCTCTTGATAAGTCAGGCGCTTCAGCTCTTCGAGCGTGTAGCCGAGCATCTTCTGGTAAGCAGGGTTGGCTTCGAGAATTTGGCCGCTCAGATCGACGGTGACGATGCCGTCGCGACTCGTCTCAAAAAGCGAACGATAGCGCTCCTCGCTTGCGCGCAATGCGTTCGAGCGCTCTTTGCGCTCGGTGATATCTATCCGATCATGGAAATCGATGATGGAGCCGCTGTAGCCAATGAATACGTCTTGCTCATCATAGCGCGGCGCGCCAACCGCCAACGCCCAGCGAAACTGACCATCCTGGCGTCTAAGCCTTGCCACGATCTGAAACGGGCGCTGTAATCCACTCGCCAGACCGAGTTCGACCTTCACCTGCTCCAGATCGTCCTGGTGGATGGCGTCGAGCCACCCTCCGCCCATCGCGGCTCCGGCTGTTTGGCCTGTGATTCTTGGCCATTGCCGATCGATATAATCGCATTGTCCAGCGACATCCGTTGTCCAATTTACAACCCAGAACGCGTCCATATTCGACAAGGTCATTTGCTATCCAACGGACAGAATTGGGCAAGGCGCCGAACAGAAACGCGCTGTTGGTCCAGCGTCCGCCGGCGCATCCTGACGCTTCTGTTGGAAATCCCCCTGCAAGGCTTAAACGCAAGCGCAAGCGCGCCTTGCTTTCGCGAAAGGCCACGGCCCACTGCTCGCGCGGCCGCGCCTCGGGCGCTCAGTCCTTAGGATGTTCCCGCCAAGCATTATGTCGAGACGGTTCCTCGCCGCGACACTCCTACTAACGCCGGCGTCCCAGGAAAATCCAGCTGAGGCGCGACACTAGCGGCGCGCTCTAGCTGCGGGCGCGTCGCATGACCCGCCCTGGTGGACGGCAGGAGCCTCCCGCAATGGCTTCAGCGCGCCAAACAAAGGGCTAAGCGACGTGAAGAGGGAGGAATCCTGACGAAAGCCTCGCCAAGAGGCGGCATTATGCGCCGATATGTCGCTTAAGCTTGCTGTGATTCCTCGCCGCAGGCGGCGAGGATTTCTTCCAAAATGTCGATATCGGCCGGCTTGACCAGATGGCGGTCGAACCCCGCTTCGCGGGTGTGCTTCTTGTCCAAATCCTGCCCCCAGCCGGTGAGCGCAATCAGCTGCGCCCGCCGACCGGCTGGCTCGCTGCGAATGCGCCGCGCAGTTTCATAGCCGTTCATCCCCGGCATGCCGATGTCCAGGAACACAATCCTCGGCTGGAAATCGGACACCAGCGAGACACCCACCGCGCCGCTATAGGCCGTTCTCACGTCGCATCCCAGGAGGTCGAGCAGCATCGCCAGGCTGTCGGCGACGTCCCTATCGTCGTCGATGACGAGAACACGCCGCGCCCGGGGCGTCGTTACGGAGAGTTCGTTCAGTTGGACTGCGTCTGCCGGGGAGAGTGGCGCTCGCATGACCAATTCGCTCCTCTTGCGCTCGGCGCTTTCACTTGAATACTTAATGCGCGCCTTTTGGCAAGGGCATCCGCACCGAAATTACCGCGACGCATGATTGACGACGGAGTATCGTGAAGAACGCTTGGCGACATCACGCGCCGAAGCTCATATTCCGACCGTTGAGAAACATTCGGACCAACTCCGCGAGGTTCTTGACGCGCATTTTCGCCATGACGTTAGCGCGATGCGCTTCCACCGTGCGCACGCTGATGCCGAGATCATGAGCAATGACTTTGTTAGAGTGGCCTTGCGCGAGCCTTTCAAGAATTTCGCGCTCCCGCTTGGTCAATGACATAAATCGTTCGGCGATCTGCCGCTCTTCCGCATAGCGCGACTGCGCAGCTTCGTGCTTCGAGAGCGCACTCTTGACTGCCGCAAAGAGCGCATCGTCATCGAACGGCTTCTCGAGAAAATCTACAGCGCCGCGCTTCATGGCCTCGACGGCGAGAGGCACGTCGCCATGGCCCGTGATGATAATGATCGGCAGATGGAGATTTCGGTTCTTCATCTCGAGAATCAGGTCGAGTCCGCTCACTTCCGGCATGCGAACATCAGCGATGACGCACCCGGCGCTTTCCGGCCCGATGGACGAAAGCATAGCTGGCGCCGACGGAAAACTCGATACGGCGAACCCTTCAGATTCGAGTAGAAGCTGAAGCGCATCGCGCACCGCCGCGTCGTCGTCCACGACAAAAACTGTTCCCGATCTCATCCGCTAAATGCTCGTCCTCGCAACGGAAGATCACAGGAGAATATAGCGCCGCCTTCTGGGTTGGCCTTAGCCCACAGCCGGCCATCATGCGCTTCGACGATTGCGCGGGAAATGGACAGCCTGATGCCCATTCCCTCTTTCCGCATCGCAAAAACATCGAGCGAATCGGCGTTTTCCCTTCCGCCAGGTCCGCAGCCGGTGTCTTGAACTTCGACGCGTATGGTGGTCGGAGCTTGCGTCTTTGTGGAAACCAACAGCTCGCGTCGCGGCAAATCCTGCATCGCTTCAATCGCGTTTCGTATAAGATTGGCCAGAACATGTCTGATCTGGACACGGTCGGCGACGATAAAATCGTCGTCTGTGGTCAGCCGCTTGCCGATCGAGACCCCCGCCTCGGCGGCCTCCGCAGCAACGAGTGAAAGCGTCTCCTCAATCAGCGAATTAACGCTCACAAGCGTCTTGTCTGGCTCGCCCTGCGCAACAAGCTCGCTCAGACTGCGAACGACCTGCCCGGCGCGCATGATCTGCATGACGGCCTTGTCGAGCGCCGCAACGATCGGTGCGACCGACTCCTTTGGAAGTCCTCCTGTGAGGCGCTGCGCCGCCCTGAGATAGGCGCTCGCCGCAGTCAGCGGTTGATTGATATTGTGGGCGAAAGTCGCAGCCAATCTGCTAACGGCTCTCAGGCGATCGAGTTCTCGACGACTAACGCCAAATACATTGGGACCAGCATCATCCACCGAGGCGATCCTATTGCCTGATTCAATCATATAATCCGTCGCACTCGCCGCCATACGCCGCAAGTTCGGCAAGCGCGATCTCCTATAGCCAGCGCTCTATGGCGCCGTAAGCGTGGCAGCGCACAGACGCCGTCGTCATTGCTTTTGCGGCGCGTCCGCCCCTTCAGTTAGATCGCGTGCTCGGGACTGAGCAACAAGACCGCCATTGCGACGGCAGAGCTCACGCTAGTGATTGCTTCCGCTCCGTGCGGATTGCAGACTGAATTTGCCTCCCCCGCTCGCCGCAATAAGCAAGTTGGGCGTCCGCCGCGTCGATCGAGTCCCGGACAAACCTTTGAACGCGGGGGTGCGCTGCACATAGGCGTTGAATTGCGGACCGGTCCCGCGAGAAAATACGAAGGACAACGAGCACGTCTGTCGCAAGCGCCATTGCGCCGAGGTCCACAAGACCCCGAATATCCGACGCCATCAATTCAAATACAAACCAATCGCCCTTTTGCAGGTTCAGCTGGTAGCTCGCGAGCAACTGTTTTTGCTTCGGTGAAAGCATCGCAACCACTTGGCGTGGCGCGAGACCCGACTGCTCCCCACACCACGACGCCGACAACATTGGACGCTCCCGTCGTGTTCTCGTGCTCTACTCAAGGCGCTGTTGCAGCTCTTTCGGCGGCATTTACTTGGAGAAATCGACACCTACGGCATAAGAGCACGATCGCGCGCGAGGCAAAATTGGTAGACTTACGTAAGTGGAATATTGGATCAACCATTTGTTGTATTGCACGGCGCGCGTCGACCCAAAACAAGAGAACGCAGTATCAGACCGACCACAGCGAGCCTTAACGAAGTCTTACCTCAAAAGCCATTCTCAACGCATGAGCCCGACGCCCAGACCTCGCGAACACTGACAAACTCTGATGGCTCGAAGGATGCAATTTCTACGTAAGATTACGAGCTTGGCAGCCGCTTAGTCTTAGCGAAAATGGTTATGGCTCAGCCGCCATTTCGAAAGGCCGACAGCGCCGGCGTCGTTTATTTGGTCTGCTGAGCGGCTTCTGCCGCTTCGATCGTTGCGGAGGAGTAGTCGACCAGAATTGGAGCGCGACGTATGGATACGGTTGCCGCGGGCGCCAAGTCCCGGAGGGGCTTCGCATCGATGACGCCGGAGCGGCAACGTGAAATTGCGCGCAAGGGCGGAAAGAGCGTGCCGGGCGAACAGCGCAGTTTCGCCAAAAATCCCGACCTTGCGTCGACGGCGGGACGCAAAGGCGGACTTGCCGTCAACGCGGCAAAGCGCAGTTTTTCCGTCGATCGGCAGCTTGCGGCGCAAGCGGGCAAAAAAGGGGGCCATGCGTCGCGCAACACGCGCACCGAGGATGAGGGCACATCCGGAGGCGCATGACGAATCGTCGCGCTGGCGCCACTGCTGGCGTATGACGCGCGCCTCGCGCGACGGCGAGGACTGGCGATCACGGCGCTGATCGTCGCCGGGGAATCCGTTTTTCTGCTGCCTTTCGTATTTTCTCGCATATTCCGGCCGACGCTCCTCGATGTGTTCGGCGTAACTAATCTCGAACTCGGCGCCGCCTATTCGGTTTATGGCGTTGTTGCAGTGGCCGCGTATTTATTCGGCGGTCTGCTCGCCGACAGATACCCCGCACGCACAATGTTGACTGTCGCGTTGACATCCACCGCCGTCGGCGGCCTCGTGATGATGGCGATTCCGTCCCCATCGACGCTGGCGATCTTATACGGGTACTGGGGAGTCACCACGATCGCCCTGTTCTGGGCGCCGTTGATTCGCGCCACGCGTGAGTGGGGACTCAACTTTTCCCAAAGCCGCGCGTTCGGATTGCTCGAAGGCGGCAGAGGCGCGCTGGCGGCCGTCATGGCGTCGATCATGGTGGTCCTGTTTTCCGCGCTGTTGCCAGAAGACAGCGAGACGGCCAGTCTCGCGCAACGCACGGAATCATTGCGATGGATCATACTGTTGTTGTCCGCGATGACCTGCGGAGCCGCCTTGCTCATCCGGCTGGCGCTACCGGAGCGCAAAACGCCGGCGCAGCGAGCGGCGTCGATAAGCGATGTCGCCCGCGTGTTCGCCATGCCATCAGTCTGGCTGCAGGCTGCGGTGATCCTCTGCGCCTACGTGGGCTTTAAGGCGATCGACGATTTTTCGCTCTACGCGAATCAGGTCATCGGTATGAATCAGGTAGAGGCGGCGCGGGCGGGCGTCGCATCGCTCTGGATACGACCGGCTGCGGCCATTGGCGCCGGCTACCTGGCTGAGCGTGTCGGCGCGCCGCTCATGATCGTCGGCTGTTTCGTGCTTCTCGCAGCCGGGAGCTCCGTGCTGGCCTCCGGCGCTATTGGCGCGGGCATGGCATGGATGTTTGTTTTGACGATAATCTTCACCAGCATCGGCGTCTTCGCGCTGCGCGGCCTGTATTTCGCGATCATGCAAGATGCCAAAATTCCCATGGAGCGCACGGGGAGCGCAGTTGGCTTGCTATCGGTGATCGGCTACGCGCCGGATATTTTTATGGGGCCGCTCATGGGCTATCTGCTCGACCGGTGGCCCGGGACCGTTGGGCATAATTACGTGTTCTCGGTCGTCACCCTGTTCGCGATGCTCGGACTGATCGCCAGCTACCTTTTCGCGCGACGCGCTAAAACTTCAGACCGGCCTGTGAACCGCTAAACCGCCCGAAGCGCGCAGATCCGCCGCGCTCGAGCAAGCGCTTGGCGAGCAGCGCGACAAGTTGTCGGCGACAGGCGGCGCGGGCTCGTCATTCTGACAGGCGCGTCGATGTCGCCAACGCGCGCCGCCCCACTCGACGCGCTACGAAGCTCTTATCCGCAGATTCGTTGGCTGCACTGGAAGCCGATCGGCGCGCGCCTAGCTTCCGGCCGGAACGAGCCAATCTTCGGCTGGCGCATAGCCCTCGCCGACCGCCTTGCGATAGTGCATCGTGAAGCCGCTAATCGCTTTCCGCAAAGCGTCGCCTGGCGTATCCGCCTCCGACGCGCAGCTCCAGAAGGGGCTCGGCTGGCGCGGCGTCTTGATCGCGTGGCTCAGGCGATAGGCCGTGCGCGAACCCCAGGTCCGGCGTAATCGAATGGTGATGACGGTCTCGAGCGTCCCGATCCGGATCATATAGGCGCCTTCGTCATCTTGCCTTTGAACGACGCTGACGCAATCATCTTGAAGCGCGTTTTCCACTGTGCACACGGCGTCATCCTCCCTGCTTTGCGCCCAGCGAAACGAAAGCAAAGCTCCAAACTGCCGGTATTGAGACGTGCGCGACCATCCTTGTCAAAAATGGCT
>NZ_JAMRYX010000022.1 GCF_024448135.1 Methylocystis suflitae | reverse complement strand
GAATGTCCGCGCCCAGACGCGCGAAGATTTCACCCTGCCGATACAAGGGCAAGTGATCGTCGAACTTCGAGACGAGGACATGGGCGATCAGACTGGGGCCGAACATGCCGCGATAGATCGGACGCGTCGGCGCGGGCGTCTGCACGACTTTCTCGCAGCACCGGCAGGCTTTCTTGAGACGCACGGTCTCCACTACCTTCAATTTAGCGGCGATGTAGTCGAGTATCTCGGAAACGTCCTCGCCGAGGAGAAGCAGCGGTTCGCCGCACCGCGGTCATTGATCGCCCGGATCGAGCACGATGCGTTCGCGCGGCGTTGTCGCGTCGACACGTGGTTTGCCACGCCGGCGCGGCTCGGGCCGTTCGAAGGACGACGCCTCGCCTTCGTCGGCTTCGGCCGTCTTGTTGGACGCGTCAGCCGCCGCCATCGCCACTTCGAGATCTTCGAGCGTCAGCTCATCGCCTTCAGCATCGCTGGGTCGTCAGGAAGAGCTTCGGATGAGCATTCCATTCCGAAAATATACCGCAAAGCGCAATGCAAGCTCGATCCAGCCGAAGCCTTCTTCAATCTTTTTGCGAATGCGCTGGCTGACGGCTGGTGTTTTGTGCCACATGCGACGACACTTTCATGGCGCGCAGTTCATTGACGAAGTCTTCGGCGTCATAGGCCTTGTTGGCGTCCAGTGTGATCGCTCTTCGTCGATCCGCCCGTGGCT
>NZ_JAMRYX010000021.1 GCF_024448135.1 Methylocystis suflitae | reverse complement strand
AAAAAGCTGGGGGTCATCCGGGTCGTGTAAGCTCGAATTTTCGAGCGAGGAGGTAGGCCTGTGACGGGAATTATCGAGATGAAAATATTTGCGGAATTTGTCGGTACTAATGGCGTTTTGGCGCGGCGAGAGGTTTTCGTTGTCCGGCACAACGCGGACCAGCCTCATCTCAAAGATTTCGGTCTAACCCTGGGGCACCTCGAAAAATATCTGCTTAAGGCGCGATGAGCGGCGTTCACGTCATGGCGCAGCCGGGCTGCTCGACTCTGCCTCTCCGTGAGGCCGCCTGAAGTCGCCGCCGACTTGTCGGGAGGGGTTTATAAATGCAGTCACTCACCCTGTCGAGACTGATGACGCGCCGGTTCACTCGCTCGCAGTCGCCACCCTTTCGAGACAGACAAAACGGCGCATGTTGTAGACGAGGTTCGTCATTCCGATCTTGCACCTCGCACGAACGATTCCGATGGTGCGAACAATTCCCGGTCCCATGCCGTTTTTCTGGTCGCCGAACACATGCTCGACGGGGCGCGCACCTTCGAGCGCATTTTGTTGGCGCCCTGCTGCACTTTGCTGAGTTGACGATTACGATACGCTCTACGATGAATCGGCTTTTCAGACCGCGTTCGGCGAGCCTTTTCTCGATTTCCTGGCTGCGATAGGCGCTATCGGCCCACACGTTCGACGCTGTGTCGCTCGCCTCGAGAACGTCCTCAAGCTTTTGACTGTCATGCACGCTCGCGTCGCTCACCGCGTAACGGCGCACGAATTTGTGTCGGCGATCGACGCCGATATGATTTTTGTATCCAAAATACGACCGCTCGTTCTTCTTCGTCCAGCGCGCGCGTCCTTGTCCTTCTGACGGTTCTTGGCCGGCTTCCGCTTCCAGTCTTCGGGCGTCTTGCCGTCCTTAATCGTCTCGTTCTCCTCGCGCGAATTGTGCTGCTTGGGCGTCGAGATGATCATCGCATCGATGATCTGCCCGCCCATGGCGAGATAACCCTTGTCTTTCAGGAACCCATCGAACAAATCGAACAATTCTTCCACCACGCCCGCTTTCGCCAGCGTTTCACGATAGAGCCAGAGAGTTTTGGCGTCAGGAACCGCATCTTCGAGACCCAAGCCAAGAAAGCGACCAAATGAGTAGCGATCGCGAAGCTGGTATTCCGCCTGATCATCAGAAAGATTGTAGAGCGCCTGCAACACCAGCACTTTGAAAATCACGACTTCGTCCCAGGGCTTGCGCCCCGCCGAACTCCTGCGTTCCGCGTCCTGCTTGCGGAGTGCGCCTTTGATCAACGCCGCCTTCAGCTTCGGCCGAAACGACTCCCATGGAACCAACGTCGCGATGGGAACCAGTGGATCGTTCTTGGCGTCGAGCTCTTCATAGCGTTCGGCTCAAATCGAAGAAACCAAGCTGTCCCACGCCAAACTCCCACGTTCAGAACCTGCGAGATTTGAATCTGATTTGCGTAACGGTTGAAAGAGTGAATTTTTCGAGGTGCCCCCTGGAAGAAGGCAAGGCATTGTTGCAGCGGGTGCAAGCCGAACAAAGTATGCATCCGGCGTGGGCCGCAGGGGCTGATCTCGCGCTGCGTCAGGCGTCCGCGCTCGATTTCAAGTCCTTGTGGATTTCGATGAGTTCGACGAGAGTTTCGATGCCGAAGTCGGTGAATGCGAGAACGCCGTCGTCTCCGATGCCGTAGACCCAGATGACGCCGTCCTCGGCATCCATTTCGAGAGCGACGTCGTGGATGAAGTCGACGCTCTCACCGAGACGTGCGGCGACGCGCTCGACGGTCGTGACGTGATCGACCTTGTTGACGTGCATGCTCAGGCCGCCAGCGCTGATGCCCGCTGAGCCGGCGGGCGCCAGTTCCACGGAAGCAGTTCATCAAGCCGGTGCGCGGGATGGGCGGCGATGCGCGCGAGGACATCGGCGAGCCATGCCTGCGGATCAACGCCATTCATCT
>NZ_JAMRYX010000020.1 GCF_024448135.1 Methylocystis suflitae | reverse complement strand
AATTTCCTACCCTGACAGAGTTTCAGGCGGGACCATGGCGCGGCGCACAAT
The DNA here is from genome assembly GCF_024448135.1 of Methylocystis suflitae. GTDB lineage: Bacteria > Pseudomonadota > Alphaproteobacteria > Rhizobiales > Beijerinckiaceae > Methylocystis > Methylocystis suflitae. The sequence continues at coordinate 3,237 of NZ_JAMRYX010000020.1, read as the reverse complement.
TCCGAATAGATTGTTGTTATAACTATTGTTTTTAAATTGCGAAATCCGCGCTCGACGCCAGAGCCGCAGCGAATGCTGCGCCGCGAAGATAGGCAACCATCCGGGGTGGGCGGCTATTCTTCCGACCACGGACGCACGCCGCTCGCGTCAGCGCCGGCCAGCGCCTCGCGCATGGTGACGCCGTCGAGTTCAAGTTCAGGGGCGATTTCGGCGAGCGGCGCCAGAACGAAACCGCGACGGAAAAGCTCCTTATGCGGCAAGGTCAGCTCCGGATCGTCGATCGCGTGGTCGCCAAGGAAAAGAATATCGACGTCGATCAGCCGCGGCCCCCAGCGCCGCGTCGGCGCGCGGCCCATGTCGGCCTCGATCTTCTTGACCGCCGCAAGCAGCTCATAGGGCGCGAGCGCCGTGTCGCCGATGGCGCAGGCGTTGGCGAAATCCCCCTGGTCGAGGTCGCCCCACGGCGGCGTGCGGTAGAGCCGCGAGACCCGATCGAGTCGCGCCAGCTGACGCGCCTCGATCAGCCGCAACGCCTCGCGAATATTGGCCGGCTTGTCGCCGAGATTGCTGCCAAGCCCAAATCCGACCCGCATTGCCTCAACCTCCAGGGCGCGCTCCAGGGCGCGCAGCGAGAATGCGCATCACTTCGAAAGCCGCGCGATGCTCCGCGGCGTCATGCACGCGAAAGACCTGCGCGCCGTCGCGCGCGGCGAGAAGATTGGCGGCCAGCGTGCCGACGAGCCGTCCCTCGAGAACGCCGTCGCCCAGGCCCTTAAAGATCGATTTGCGCGAGACGCCGATGAGCAGCGGAAAACCGAGCGCCAACAGTTCAGGCGTCGCGCGCAGCGCGTCATAGTTCTGCTCGCGGCTCTTGCCAAAGCCGATCCCCGGATCGAGCAGAATATGCCGCTCCGGCACGCCGGCGCGCCGCGCGATTTCGAGCGAGCGGGCGAAGAAGCGCTTCATGTCGGCGACGATGTCGATCTGTGGCTCCGTCGTCTCGCGATTATGCATGATCACCACGGCGGCGCCGGCTTGCGCGATCGTTGGCGCCATCTGGGGATCGCGCTGCAGGCCCCAGACGTCGTTGACGAGACAGACGCCTTCGCCAAGCGCGCGCCGCGCCGTCGCCGCTTTGTAGGTGTCGATCGACACCGGCGCGCCCGCCTGCGCCACCAGCGCGGCGAGTAGAGGCTCAAGCCGCGCCCACTCCTCTTCCGTGGTGAGCGGCGTGTGGCCGGGACGCGTCGACTCGGCGCCAACGTCGACGATATCGGCGCCCTCGCCGACGAGCCTTCGCGCCTGCGCGAGCGCGGCGTCACGCGTCGCAAACAGCCCGCCGTCCGAGAAGGAATCGGGCGTGACGTTGACGATCCCCATGATCACGGGGCGCGTTCCAATCAGCGAAAGAAAACGATCGCGCGCTGTCGCGATCGCCTGGACGTCGAAAACCACGCGCGCGTTCCGTCAGTCGTCGTATTTCACATAGGCGAAGCGCTGGTCGGTCTCGGGCGTGCCTTCGAGCGCGCCGCCGGCCTTGCCCGGACGCCAGGAGACGACCTCTTCGATCTTCTTGGCGAGCTCGAAATCCTTGTCGGTGATTCCCTTCGCCGTATGGGTCATGAGCTTCACCTCGACCCATGCGTAGGAGGCGGCGATATCGGGATGATGCCAGGCGGCCTCGGCGAGATGGCCGACCGTATTGACGACCATCAGCGTGCCCTTCCAGCTATGCGTCTTGAATTTGCGCCTGATCCAGCCGTTCTCGTAGCGCCAGTGCGGCAGTTCGCGCTTCAGCAGCGCGAGGACCTCGTCCTCGGAATACGCGCGCTCTTCCTTCGCCATCTGGAGCTCCCCTCTTGCGCGGCGCGCCAACGCCGCCATGCGCCGCAACATTCTTTCGCTGAGACGCGTTATAGCCTAAACCGACCCGAAGTCTTCAGTTGCACCAAAAGAGGCGGCATGCCGGCAAAGGTAAGCGTCGCGGCGAGCGCCCGGCTGCATCTGGGTTTCCTCGACATGAACGGCGGCCTTGGGCGCAAGTTCGGCGGCGTCGGCCTCGCGCTCGACGCGCCGGCGACAAGGCTGACCCTGACCCGCGCCGATAAAAATTGCGTCGAGGGACCCGAAGCCGAGCGCGCCGCCGCGCTGCTGGAGCGCGCGCAGGAGGCGCTTGGCCTGACGCAGCGCCACCGGCTGACGCTGGAGGAGGCGATTCCCGCCCATGCGGGCTTTGGTTCTGGCACCCAGCTGGCGCTCGCGGTGAGCGCGGCGCTGCGCCGCCTTGAGGACCTGCCGAATGACCCGGCCGCCGACGCGGCGCTGATGGCGCGCGGCGCGCGCTCCGGGCTCGGCGCCGGACTCTTCCAGTTGGGCGGCGTCGTGGTCGACGGGGGACGCGGCCCGCAGACGACGACCCCGCCGGTCGTCGCCCGCGCCGAATTTCCCGACGCGTGGCGCGTGTTGCTGGTCTGCGATCCGGGCGATGTTGGCCTGCATGGCGCGGACGAGCGCGACGCCTTCGCCGAACTGCCGCCCTTCGGCGCCGCGACAAGCGGCGAAGTCTGCCGGCTGGTGCTGATGCAGATCCTGCCGGCGCTGGCGGAGCGCGAACTCGCCCCCTTCGGCGCGGCGGTGACCCGCATTCAGGAGATCGTCGGCGATCATTTCGCCCCGGCGCAGGGCGGGCGCCGGTTCACCAGCGCCAAGGTCGAGGCGACGGTCGCGCGGCTCCTTGCCGACGGCGCCACCGGCGGCGGCCAGACGTCCTGGGGTCCGACCGGCTTCGCCTTCGTCGAGAGCGACGCGGCGGCGCGCCGCCTGCTTGGGCGCCATGGCGCAAAGGCGCGCGAAGAGGGGCTCGACATTTCGATCCACCGGGGCCTCAACCGCGGCGCGAAAATCGACGCGGTCTACGCGCAGATCGCGTAGAGCGCGCGGTTTTTCGAGGGGTGCGAACCTACTCGCGCCGCATTTTTATGGCCTGCTCGCTCCTATGACTGTCGCGCGCCTCGCCATCGCTCTCATCGCCGTCCTCGCCGCTAGCGCCGCTCTCGCGCAGGAGGCGCCGTCGAGCGGCGGCGCATTCATCGGGCGTCTCTTCGACGCGACCGGTTTGCGCACCCCGCCGCCGCCGGCGCAGGATTTCGTGCGCGACTCGCGGTCCGAGCAATTGCAATATCGCGCCTTCGACCCGACGCCGGTCAAAGACCCAAAGCGCAAGTCGGCGGCCGATCT
>NZ_JAMRYX010000019.1 GCF_024448135.1 Methylocystis suflitae | reverse complement strand
GCGCTTTCAGAAACGGTGAAGAAGATCCTGTCGAGCGTCGAAGCGCCGCCGCCGCCGGGCGGAACGATGGACGTGGGACAAACTTTCAAGTTCCGCGGGACGCCGAAATGAGACCGAACGTTGCGGCGTTCCGGCTTCCGGTCCATCGCCAAATGATTTATGCGCGTAAGGCCCGCGCATTTTTTTAAAAGGAGGAGAATATGCCGCACATTTTTCGACTGACATGGACTCTTGCGGTGCTTGTCAGCGCCAGCGGACTCTGCTTGCCGGCGCTGGCGCAGGACGACAAGCCGGAAGCGGCGCGCGAAGAAAAAACTGAAGCGAAACCCGCGGAGACGACCGAAGCTAAGCCAGCAGAGAAGACGGACGCGAAACACGAGGAAAAGCAGGAGAAACGCGCCGAAAAGCCGACCGCGAAACAAACGGCCGATCACGGCGCCTATCTGCGCAAGCTCGGACAGTTGATCCGGGCGCGCTCGCCGGGGATGACCAATCTCGGCGAGGGGAAAGCGGTCGTGCATTTTCACCTTGGGGCTTCCGGCGCGACGGATAGCGTCAGCGTCATTTCGGCGACGACGCCGCGTCACGGCGAGTTGGCGCGTTCGATCGTCTCGGGTCTGCGCGCGCCGCCGCCGCCCGGCGGCTCCTATCAGGGCGTGCAGAGCTTTAGATTTCACTAGAGCCTTCTGCGTTTAGGTTGACGCATATCCGGCGGCTTTGACGCACCGCGCCGCGTCCAGCCGCAACGTCGCGTCATGTTGGTCTTGGCCCATGTCTGGTCGATGAAGACGAGGCGGGCGGGATCAATCCGCCCCTGATATTTGCGCCATCGCATGCGGTGGCGGCTTATGTTGGGGCGATCCTGCTCGCGCGCGACCAGCGTTTATTGTGATCCCCTCGCGCTCGACCGCGTCTATCACCTAGTCCCGCAAGTCCTGCGAATAGGATTTTTCCCATCCATGCTGGCCTCCAGCCCAGTCAGCATGGTGAATCAAAAATCCGCTGATTTGGGGAAACCCCAAATCGATTCCAATCAAACGCAGGACGCTCT